>DWXI01000102.1 GCA_019119265.1 Candidatus Mediterraneibacter intestinigallinarum
GTTGAATTCCCCTTTATATTCAAATCTTCGATCAGTTCCTGTGAAAGATAAAAGTCCTTTCTTTATCACGCTCATAGGAATACCAAGCAGTTCAGCTACTGCAATTGCGGAGAGTGCGTTGGAAACGTTGTGGTCTCCCGTGACGGATAAGACGATATGGTCTGTATGCTCTCCGTGTTTAATCAGGTCAAAAGAGACGTGGCCTTTTTCATCGTAAGAAATATTGTCAGCGCTGTAGTCGAAATCAGTGGAAGAACCATAGGTGATTACTTTGCATGGAAGACCGTTGTAAATCTCCTGATGATTCGTGATCTCTCCATTGATGACCAGAGTTCCGTCTTCCGGCAGCAATTCTGCAAACTGACGGAAGGAGTGGCGGATGTCTTCCAGATCCTTAAAGAAATCAAGATGGTCTTCCTCAATATTCAAGATCACGCTGATCCTGGGGAAAAAGTGAAGAAAGCTGTTTGTATATTCGCAGGCTTCTGTGATAAAAGTCTGGGAACTGCCTACGCGAATATTACCGCCGATTGCTTTCAGGATTCCACCTACGGAAATAGTAGGATCCAGGTCTGCCTCGAGCAGAATGAGGGAAATCATGGAAGTGGTTGTTGTCTTTCCGTGAGTTCCGGATACAGCGATAGGCGTGTCATAATTTTTCATGAGCTGTCCGAGCAGTTCTGCACGGGTCAGCATAGGGATTTTCTGAGCAACGGCTTCGATCAGTTCGGGATTGCTCCGGTTGATAGCGGCAGTATAGACGACGCAGTCAATATCAGAAGTAATATTTTCCGCTTTCTGCCCGTAGACGATATGCGCACCTTCAGATTTCAGTTTTTTTGTCAGTGGTGATTCTTTTGAATCAGAACCGGACACGGTAAATCCTTCTTCCAGAAGAATCTCGGCAAGACCGCTCATGCTGATTCCGCCGATCCCGATAAAGTGAATATGGATAGGTTTCTTAAAATCAATCTTATACATAGGTATTCCTCTTCTCTTTTTTTTGCTTTAACAGTCATAAAATACCTCAGCCTTCTATATTATACTATATATAGAAAAAAATGAAAGCAGTTCTTTTTTGTGCAAAATCAATAAAAAGTTAAAAAAAAACAAGAAAAAAATGTAAATAATTATTCTCTAAACATAAATATATGGTATAATAAACGCATATAACCAGAAATGAGGTGACGCAATGTTTAAAAAGGAAATGATTGCCATGCTGTTAGCGGGCGGGCAGGGCAGTCGACTCGGGGTCCTGACGGCAAAAGTCGCGAAACCTGCTGTGGCTTTTGGCGGCAAATACAGGATCATTGATTTTCCGCTTAGCAACTGTATTAATTCAGGGATAGACACTGTGGGAGTGCTGACGCAGTATCAGCCTCTGCGTCTGAATACACATATAGGTATTGGTATTCCCTGGGATCTGGATCGTAATGTGGGAGGGGTATCTATCCTTCCGCCGTATGAAAAAAGCTCCAACAGTGAGTGGTATACCGGTACGGCGAACGCAATCTACCAGAATTTAAACTACATGGAAACATATAATCCGGATTATGTACTGATCCTTTCGGGCGATCATATCTATAAGATGGATTATGAAGTGATGTTGGATTTTCATAAAGCAAACAAAGCGGACGTAACGATTGCAGCAATGCCTGTTCCTATTGAAGAAGCAAGCAGATTCGGGATCGTGGTCACAGATGGCGACAGCCGGATTAAGGAATTTGAAGAAAAACCGGAGAAGCCGAGCAGCAATCTCGCGTCCATGGGTATTTATATTTTTAGTTGGCCGGTGCTTAAAGAAGCGCTTATTAAACTGAAAGATCAGCCCAACTGTGATTTTGGAAAACACATTATCCCCTATTGCCATGAAAAAGGAGACAGGCTCTTTGCATATGAATATAATGGCTACTGGAAAGATGTAGGTACTTTGAGCTCTTACTGGGAAGCAAATATGGAGCTGATCGATATTATTCCGGAATTTAATCTGTATGAAGAATTCTGGAAGATTTATACAAACAGTGCGAATATCCCACCTCAGTATATCGCAGAGCAGGGAGTGGTAGACCGTTGTATCATCAGCAACGGCTCTGAGATTTATGGAGAAGTGCATAGTTCAGTCCTGGGCGGCAGCGTGACAGTCGGAAAAGGAAGTGTAGTGAGAGACTCCATTATTATGCAGGGAGTAACGATCGGCGATAACTGTGTGATCGAGAGAGCGATCATTGCAGAAGATACAATGATCGGAGACAATGTTGTGATCGGTATCGGAAGTGATGTGCCGAATAAATCAAAACCTAATATCTACAGCGGCGGTCTGGCGACTATAGGGGAGAACTCCGTGATACCGGCCGGCGTACAAATTGGAAAGAATACAGCTGTCAGCGGCGTGACAACTCCGGAAGATTATGTGGGAGGCGTCCTTGAGAGCGGAGAGACATTGATAAAGGCAGGTGACAGAGTATGAGAGCAGTTGGAATTATCCTGGCAGGAGGCAACAGCAGGAAAATGCATGAACTGACCGCAAAACGCGCGGTGGCGGCTATGCCGATAGCCGGCAGTTACAGAGCGATCGACTTTGCGCTCAGCAATATGACGAATTCTCATATTCAGAAAGTTGCCGTGTTGACCCAGTACAATGCAAGATCATTGAATGAGCATCTGAACTCATCTAAATGGTGGGATTTTGGACGAAAACAAGGAGGACTTTTTGTATTTACTCCGACGATCACCGCAGACAACGGATACTGGTACAGGGGAACAGCGGATGCAATCTATCAGAATCTTGATTTTCTGAGGAAGTGCCATGAACCGTATGTGATCATAACTTCCGGTGATGCAGTGTACAAGCTGGATTACAATAAGGTTTTGGAGTATCACATTGCTAAGAAAGCAGATATTACAGTTGTGTGTAAGGAACTTGGTCCAAATGAGGATGCCACCCGGTTCGGCACGATCAGGATGAATGAGGCGTGCAGAATCGAAGAATTTGAGGAAAAGCCTATGGTGGCTCATTCCCAGACTGTTTCTACCGGTATTTACGTAATAAGAAGAAGACAGCTTATAGATCTGGTAGAACATTGTGCTGAGGAAGAAAGACATGATTTTGTAACTGATATTCTGATCAGATATAAGAATCTGAAAAAGATATACGGTTATAAAATAAACAGCTACTGGAGTAACATCTCAACAGTAGACGCATATTATCAGACGAATATGGATTTCCTGAAACCGGAAGTCCGCAATTACTTCTTTAGAGAACTTCCAAGCGTCTATTCAAAGGTCAGCGATCAGCCGCCGGCAAAATACAATCCCGGCGCGGTTGTAAAGAACAGCCTGGTGGGAAGCGGAAGCATTATTAACGGAACGATAGAAAATTCCGTAATCTTTAAAAAAGTATTTGTGGGAAATAACTGTGTGATAAAGAATTCCATCATTCTGAATGATGTATACCTTGGAGATAATACTTACATTGAGAACTGCATCGTTGAGAGCCGTGATACAATCAGGGCAAACACAAGGCACGTCGGAGAAAATGGTGTGAAAGTTGTAGTTGAAAAGAATGAACGATATGCATTATAGCCCGCAGGTAATGCAACAGAGAAAGGAGACCTGGAGAGTATGCAGATCACAGATGTACGTGTACGCAAAGTCACAAAAGAGGGGAAATTAAAAGCCGTAGTATCAATCACGATCGATGATGAGTTCGTTGTTCATGATATTAAGGTGATAGAAGGAGAAAAAGGGCTGTTTATCGCAATGCCGAGCAAAAAAGCTCTGGACGGTGAATACCGTGATATCGCTCATCCGATCAATTCCGGAACAAGAGAGAGAATTCAGTCTACGATACTTTCAAAGTATGAGGAATCACTGGAAGAGGAAGAGCCGGTTGTGGTTGATGAAATGTAGTCGGGAAGGGAAAGAAGCCCGGACTGTAAAAAGCGGGAAAAGTGAATATGGAAAAGAAATGGGGCTGTCGCAATGCGGCAGCCCTCTTTGTAGGATCTATCGTGTTTTGCGCGTCCGGATTTGCAAGTTATGCTTCCGGTATATAAGGCAATTCGAATGTCATATCTTTTCCGGTTGCAGGATGTTTAAAATCAAGCCGGTATGCGCACAGTTTCAGAGAGGTGTTTTTGCAGACAAGGCTGCCTGAAACTGATCTGCTATCAGAAATATCTCCATACTTTCTGTCTCCCACAAGCGGGCAGCCCATTTGCGCCATCTGCACCCGGATCTGGTGATGGCGGCCGGTATCCAACTTGATTTTTACAAGTGACGTGACAGGCCGGGAATCGTTATAGATCTTTTCCACTCGATAGTGGAGTCTTGCCTGTTTTGCTCCCGGAGTTTCTTTTGTGCAGACCCGTGATATATTTGCGCGCCCGTCTTTTATCAGGTAGTCTTCCAGATTGCCTTCGGAGGGATCGGGAATGCCGACAACGACGGCGCGGTAATATTTGCCGAATCCGGAGGAGGTGAGCTGCCGGTTTAAAATTTTGGCGGCAGCAGGCGTCTTGGCAAACACGAGAAGTCCTTCGACCGGCTGGTCCAGGCGGTGGATAACGGCGAGATATGGAGGCTTGTTTGCAGAGGAATCTTTCCCGGAAGAAGCCAGATGGTTTTTTAAAAGGCTTACCAGATCAGCTGCGCCTATGCGAGCGCTCTGAACAGATATTCCTGCCGGTTTATGACAGACAATAATGTGTTGGTCTTCATATACAATAAGTGTCTTGATCTCCGGTTGCATAGTTTATGTTCCTTTCTTGACTTTTATACAGGCAACGGCTAAACTGATTATCATATAAAAGAATTTTGAGGTCAAGCTTTTTAAGGAGGCAATTCATGATAAATAATGACTGGGAGAGATTCGGAGACGAAATACGCAGGACGATTCAGGATGCCGTAGATAACAGAGACTTCAGCAGGCTGAACCAGACGGTTACAGACACTATCGGAAAAGCAATGGATACGGTATCCCGCGGTATGAAGGATACTAAAGGGGCTGCAGGTGTAAATCTGGACAATGTGTTTGGTAATGATTCCCGCAGCTGGAAAAAGAATTATGATACGCGCCGCTCCGGTTCCGGACAGCAGCAGTATCAGAAGACAGATGACTCTCCGAAGAAGCTGCTTTATCTGAAGGGCACGTCTACAAGGATAGGCGGGATATTTCTGGCGGTGACGGGATACATTTTTACCGCAGGCTCTGTTATATTTCTGCTGCTGTTAGCCTTGGGCGCAGCGGCAACAGGTTTTGACATTGTTTTGAAAGTCGGGATGACGATTTTTGGATTGTTCGGCATCGCTTTTCTTGTTATGGCTATTGCCGGTACAAATATGGTATGCTCGGTAGGCAGATTTCGGAAATATGTCAAGGTGATTAAAGACAGAGAATACTGCGAGATTAAAGAACTGGCACAGAAGACCGGACGGTCCTTAAAGGCAGTTGTAAAAGATCTGAGGAAGATGATCAAAAAAGGTTGGTTCTGTCAGGGGCATCTGGATGAGCAGGGAACTTGTCTGATGACAAGTAATGAGGCATACGGACAGTATACTGCTCTGATGGAGCGGACAAAAAAAGAGAAGGCTGAACGTGAGGCGGAAGCGGCCAGACAGCAGCAGGAGTTTTCGAAACTCTCTCCTGAAGTACAGAAAATTATTCAGGCAGGAGATGAATATGTGAGAAAAATCCGGGAGGCAAATGACGCGATTCCGGGTGAGGAGATATCCGCCAAAATGTCAAGGATGGAAATGCTTGTGGATCGGATTTTTGACCGGGTGGAGGAACATCCGGAATCCGTTGCTGATATCCGCAAACTGATGGAATACTACCTTCCTACAACGATCAAGCTTCTGGACGCATACGAAGATCTGGACGCGCAGCCGGTACAGGGAGAAAATATCATTACAGCCAAGAAAGAAATCGAGAAGACGATAGATACGCTGAATACAGCGTTTGAAAAACTTTTGGACGACCTGTTCCAGGATACGGCATGGGATCTGTCATCCGATATCTCTGTGCTGCAGACAATGCTGGCGCAGGAAGGCCTGACCGAAGACGGCCTGAAAAATGCAGGAAGGAAACTTTGAAAGCAGCGAAGCGGAGCCGGAGCGCCGCTGCAGATATTACAAGATCAGAAAGCAGAATAAAAGGAGGAAAAGAAGATGGGGAATGAATTTCAGGATGTGAGCGCGGCACCTACACTGACTCTGGATCCGTTCCAGACACAGGAAAAGAAACAGCCGCCGGCAGAGGAAAAGAACGCAGAACCTGCTTTGGATGAGAGTATCCTTACGGACGAAGAACGCAGGACGGTTGACGCATTTGCGCAGCAGATAGACCTGACCAATTCTACTCTTGTGCTTCAGTACGGAGCAGGTACACAGAAGAAGATGGCAGATTTTTCGGAAGATGCTCTCAGCAATGTCCGCTCCAAAGACCTTGGCGAAGTGGGCGAGCTGTTGAGCGGTGTGGTAAAAGAACTGAAAGGATTTGATGAGGAGGAAGAAAAAGGCGGAATCTTCGGCATCTTTAAGAAAGCGTCCAACAAGATCGAATCCATGAAAGCAAAGTATGCCAAAGCCGAGGCAAATGTGAATGAGATCGTGAAAGTACTTGAAAAGCATCAGGTGCAGCTTATGAAAGATACCGCTCTTCTTGATAAGATGTATGAGCTGAACCTGACCTATTTTAAAGAGCTTTCGATGTATATCCTTGCTGGAAAGAAGAAATTGGCGGAAGTAAAAAATACACAGCTTAAAGCACTTCTGGACAAAGCAAAAATGTCCGGGCTTCCGGAGGACGCGCAGGCTGCGAAAGATCTGGATTCTATGTGTAACCGTTTTGAAAAGAAGATACATGACCTGGAGCTGACAAGGATGATTTCGATCCAGACAGCGCCGCAGATTCGTCTTGTACAGAACAACGATACGCTGATGGTGGAGAAGATCCAGTCGACAATTGTCAATACTATCCCGCTGTGGAAGAGTCAGATGGTGCTGGCGCTCGGAGTAGAACATTCTGCGCAGGCCGCGGCGGCGCAGCGTGAGGTGACTGACATGACGAATGAACTCCTGAGGAAGAATGCGGAGAAGCTGAAGATGGCTACCATTGAAACGGCGAAAGAGTCCGAACGGGGCATCGTGGATATGGAGACACTCAAGGCGACGAACGAGTCTCTGATCTCTACACTGGATGAAGTCATGAATATCCAGAAAGAGGGCCGTCAGAAGAGAGCCGAGGCAGAGGAAGGGCTGCGCAATATGGAACAGGAGCTCAAGGCAAAACTTCTGGAGATACAGGGATAAATCTGCCTGTTTATAACAGACGGCTGAATCGCTATAGTAACAGGGTTGTTTCATGAAAGATTTTTAAAAGTATAAGAAGATTGGATTTTATCGGGGGTTATACGTGTTATACAAATACGTGTATAACTCTCGACTTTTTATTCCTGTAGAGGTATAATGTCTATATAGTATAGGCATACTCCACCTATACGGAAAGGAGGACATTATGCCAGTAACTGAGAAAAAATATCCGGATTGGGTTCAGAAGTATCGGACAAAGGGAACTACTGTGAAGAAAAAAGGAGATTCGTATTATCTCTATCAAAAGGACATCCCGACGTGTGAAAGGGAAAAAGTATCCGCAGCCAGTCGATACATATATCGGCGTGATTACTCCGGAAGGAGTCATACAAAGTAATAAAAGAAAAATATCTTTAACAGACGCAGAAGTATGGGAATACGGATTTTCGAAAGCCGTCTGGGAGTTGTGTCCGGATGATTGGAAAAAACCATTGGGGGATGATTGGAAGGATGTGCTTGCCATCATTCTTTTAAAACAGTCTCCGACCTCTTATATCCAGAAAACACGGATGATAAAAAAGGAATCGGATTTCCATTATCAGTTTGCAGCCCAGATATCCTCACTTTCCCGTAGGATCCATAAAAAATGGGGCATTGGATTGGAAGAATTACATCAGTTAGAGACAATCTATTTAGTGTGCCTGGATAAAACGGAAATCATTTCGAAAGTGAGTGAGGAGCAGCGGAAACTTCTGGAGAAAATACAAGTGGTGCTGGAAATGTGCTGAAAGAACATTTGTGACAGAAAAGCTGATCCATTATTTCAGGCAGATTCCGGATTACCGGTGCGACAGAGAGAAAAAACACGACCTTGCAGAAATGCTGGTATGTGTCACTCTCGGAGTCCTTTGTGGCAGGACGACGATCCGCAGGAGCCTTAAATGGTGTAGAAACCATCTGGAAGAGCTGCGGAAACATATGAAATTGAACTACGGGATCGCCTCGCCTTCCACCATTACCCGGATGCTGTCTGGGATTGATGAGGAATTAGCCTTGTATGCTTTTATGGAATGGATCGGTGAGATCGTGGACTCGAAGAATACCCATCTCGCTATTGATGGGAAAGCATTACGTGGTGCAGCGGAAAAGACGAAAAGCGGGACAGCACCGATGCTGTTGAATGTAGTGGAAACGGTCCGGGGATTGATACTTGCACAGCTTCCGGTCGCATCAAAGACGAATGAGATCACGGTGATTCCGGAATTATTGAAACTTCTGGATATCAGAGGGAGCGTTATAACGATTGATGCGATTGGGACACAGACAGCAATCATGGAACAGATACATGAACAGGAAGGGCATTTTGTATTTACAGTAAAGAAAAATCAGCCAGACGCTTATGAGGAGATCCATACGTTCCTGGATAAACTGGAAGAAGAAGCGGAGAAAAAAGGAAAAAGTGAAACTCCAGATCCTGTTATGCAGGATTATCTTGGGAAATATGAAGAGATCAATCAGATGGAAAAAAATCGGGACAGAAATGAGTACAGGACTTGCCAGATATGTAATAATGCATCAAATCTGACGAAAAAACAAAAAGAATGGACACACGTCCAGAGCATTGGGCGGATCAAGCAGGTGAGGATTCCTGTTGAAAAAGACAGCCAGGGGAATGATATCACTCCGACAAAAGAAGAGTTTTTGAAAAAAGGCTCAAGAAGAGTCCCAGTTCCTTCTGTTGAAGAGGAAATTGGAAAAGACATCCAGTGTACGGCGCTGATCTCAGACCTTATCCTCACGGCAGAGGAACTGGGAAGCATAAAAAGAATGCACTGGTCAATAGAGAACCGGCTCCATCATGTACTGGACGACACATTCAGGGAAGATCGCTCGCCAGCCAAAAAGTCCCGAAACAATCTGTCGCTCATCAGAAAATTTGCATACAACATCCTGCGCCTGGCAATGTACGAGACAGGTCTGACAAATATAATGACAGAAATGATGGACTGCTTTTGTGACAATGCCACCTTGCGAGAACAGTATGTATTTCAAGGCATAGCCAGT
>DWXI01000103.1 GCA_019119265.1 Candidatus Mediterraneibacter intestinigallinarum
CCATTAAGTTGTGCTTTAAAGTCTGTAATGTTTTCATTTGAAATATTTATTAGTAGATTTATTCCTTCATCTAAATTTTGAACATTATTTATCAGATCTATTGAGAAAATATCTTTTATAGTGTCATAATCTTTTGTTTCAATTTTATTCATTATATCCTTACATATAATTTCTATTATTTTGTCATCTGACATGAATAATTGTTCAATAGGGTTATTTGATAATATTATTTTGCTATCTTCTTGCCTTATATTTATACTCTCATCATTATTTATATCTATTTCACTAAAATTCTTTATTAAATTATTTATTGTGAAGAAATCAATAATTCCAAGGAATATTGTTGCAATCAACAAAATTATAAAAGTCTTTTTAAATTTCTTTTTGACTACTCTGATAATTCCAAATACTATCGTAAGTACAAGTAATATAATAGTAATTATACAAACAACTAATATCAATATTCCTGATATTCCAAATGTTAACATATCCATCATTAAACACCCCCTCAAATTCCAATTTGTCGCTTTCACCATACCCATATTATAACAGTTCCATATATCCGCTACAATGAAAATCTATTCAGCAATACTATTTCTTCTGCTGTCCCTGCGGAGCGTAGTTCTTGTCGCTGGCTCTGATACGGTGTCCTTTATCCCAAACCATGCACATAAATCAATCACTCCTTTCTGGGTATGAAAAAACAGTCAATCCTAAGACTAACTGCTTTGTGTGTATGGATATGAAGTTTTCAAACTGGGCGTTTATTATTTCTTCTTTTTCGGTTTTGAATTTGGTAACTCATCATACATAGCATTAAATAATCCTGCTAAAAATTCCTTATTATCAACTTCATCTACCAACAACATTTCTTTTGCTCCCTCATAGGGTAATTCATACGGAGCTGTCGGCATATAACTAATTGCCGATTTCACTGGTTTAACAAGCAATCTATCATCATAGATACCACCTACAATCTTGCCACGATAATAGATAATAAATTCTCCCATCATAGCTCGATAAGTAATTTCTTCTAACTCAGATAACTGCCCTAAAATAAACTCTAAATATTCCTTGCTTGATGCCATATTTCCACCTCAAATTCCAATTTGTTGCTGTATTCATTCTACCAAAGACACTTCTCAAATGCTATCCTAAATAAAAAATCTCAATAATTTTCTTTCCAGAGTTGCTATCTACATATCTCCTACGTATGAAATAAGTAGAAAACAATATAAGGAGAGTGACGCATTATGATAAAAAAATTGACTATCCCCGTGGATCACGGGAACCGGAACATGAAGACCCCCCATTTTCTTTTCACCACGGGGCTCTCTTCCACAGACCGTAAGCCTGCGGGACGGGAGGATTTCCTTCAGACTGACGGGAAGTATTATGTTTTGAGCGGAAAGCGGATCCCGTATCAGAGGGACAAGACTCAGGATGAACGCTTTTCCATCCTGACGAGATTTGCTATTGCGAAGGAACTGGAGCGTACCGGTCAGGTAACGGATGAAGACGTGGTGCAGGTGTCACTGCCGATTGGTGTGCCACCCAAGCATTACGCAGAACTGGCGGAGCGGTATCGGGAGTATTTCCTGGGAGATGGAAAGGTGCAGGATCTGGTGTATAACGGAAGAACCTACCATACCTGCATCCGGGACGTAGCTGTATATCCCCAGGCGTATGCCGCTATGATGACCGAGGGAGAAAAAATCCGGCAGATTCCCAAGGCAGTAGGGATTGACATTGGCGGATTTACATCGGATTTTCTGCTGATGCGTAGTGGAAGCCCATGTCTAGACTATTGCGATTCCATGGAAAAGGGTGTCATCACCATGTATAACGATATCATTTCCAGTGTCAACGGGGATCACGATATGCTGCTGGAGGAAACTGACATTGACAGTATCCTGGAAGGCAAGACGGAATATTATCCGGAAATGGTGGTACATACCGTGGAAGAAATGGCCCGGAATTTTGTGACTGACCTGCTCAGCAGTGTCCGAGAACGTGGCATTGACACCAAATCCACCTATACCATATTCATCGGAGGCGGAGCTATCTTACTTCGGCGGTTTCTGGAAAGCTCCAGCCGTCTGATCAAGTATCAGTTTATTGATGATATTTTTGCAAATGCGAAAGGGTACGGCATCCTGTACCGCAGTTCTATAGCAGGGAAGTGATGATCGTGGGAAAGAAAAATCCATATGTATTTACGATAGGATTTGATAAGAAAAATCCGGAGCATTTGGAAGTCGTGGAGATCCTGAACGGTACGGAGAAAAAGGCGGCTCTGATTGCGGAAGCGATCCTGCAGTATACAGGGAAGAAGTCTGGAGGAGATATGGGTGTTTCCCAGGAAAGCATCCAGGCGATGGTGCGTCTTTTGGTACGGCAGGAAATGGAGCGAATTGCTGTCCAGGCTCCTGCTACAGACGCTGGAACTTCAACCAGCCAGCAGATACAGCTGGAGGTAGAAAAGCAGCCAGCAGAGGTCGTGATTGAGGATTTAAACGAGGAAGGGCCTCCGATTGATGAAAGAACGATGCAGGATATTGCGGATGCCATGGCAGCATTTAGAAATATGTGATACAGATCTTTGGGGAGAACTTGCAGTAGTTCTCCCTCTTTTTTACCGTTTTTTCAGAATTTCCATAGAAAATCCATAGAACTTCTATAAAGATTTCCGAGAAGTGTATTTTACAATGGCAGAAGAGGTGGTTATGTGGGGTTCTCTGTCCGGGTATGTAGTCCTTTCAAGAGGCCTCGCAGCGTTTGCAGCACAATTACCTGCTCTTCTTCTGAGCAAGACTCCAATTCTATCAGGATTTGCTGCATCGTCGTACTGCCGCTATTGTTCTTACGGTCTTTGATCACCGCATCAATAGAAATGTTCAGATAGGACGCCAGGGAGCAGAGACTGTCAAAACGAGGGTTCGCCTTATAAGTTTCGATATCTGAAATTGTACGAAGGGATACGTGGGACCGTTCCGCAAGCGTATTCTGCGATAATTCCAAATTCATTCTGGCTTCTCTTACAGCATCCCCCAATCGTTGTCTATACATCCAATCACCTCATTTCCTGCATATATTTTACCGCAGACAAGCAGTATATGAAATGCGTTATCCTGCGTGTTGACAGGCGATATAACGCATATAAAGAGGGGGAATCTACGGAAGATAAGGTGTGAACAGCCGGATGGATCAGACGCTATCTGAAACAATTTCAAAAAAATCCTGTTTCTTTTTGCAGGTGAAGAAACTCTTTTACACGCAGTATATGTGTTGGTTCCGACCACATATACTGCGTGTTCTCATGTAAAGTTAAATCCGCCGGATAGGATCGGGCTGCC
>DWXI01000104.1 GCA_019119265.1 Candidatus Mediterraneibacter intestinigallinarum
GCTCCACAGATTCCTGCATCATTCCCCAGCTTGGCTAGAACAAATCTGACATTTTTATCCGCAAAAAATGCCCGTTCCATATACGGTTCCCTTATATAAGGTATAAGTACTTCGCCGGCCTTAGACACGCCGCCGCCAATTACAAATACTGCCGGATCCGCTACCGCCGCCAGGTTTGCAAGACCATATCCCAGATATCTTCCAAACACCGTCGCAATCTCTTTCGCAACTTCATCACCGGCTTTCACGGCATCAAACACATCTTTTGCCGTAACATCTTCCTTATTAAGAATTGTCTCCCTCATCTCCTGACCAAGCTTCTGTTTTGCCAGACGGACAATTCCAGTAGCAGACGCATACTGTTCAAGACATCCTCTGTTTCCGCAGCCGCAGCGATCCTTCTCTTCATAGTTTACACAAAGATGACCAATCTCGCCCCCGGCGCCGTTTTCTCCCACAAGCATCTTTCCATCGATAATGACTCCGCCGCCGACTCCGGTTCCCAACGTCACCATGATCATATTCTTCTCTCCTGCGCCTCCGCCCTTCCACATCTCTCCGAGGGCTGCCACATTAGCGTCATTTCCGATGCAAGCTTTTAACCCGGTCAGCTCCTCCAGCTCTTTCTTCACTTCTTTATACGTCCATCCGAGGTTGGCGCTTCCGTTTACAACTCCGTCCGCCGTCACCGGTGCAGGCACCCCTGCCCCGATTCCCGCAATCTCACTTTTATCCAGTTTATGTTCCTCAATCTTCTTTTCGATCGACGCCGCAATGTTTGGCAGTATTGATTTTCCTTCCTCAGATGTATCCGTTGCAATCTCCCACTTGTCAACAACATTGCCGTTCTCCTCGAACAGTCCCATTTTCACAGTGGTTCCTCCGATATCCACCCCAAAACAATACTTCATAGCTGCTTGCTCCTTTCCTCTTTCCTCTATTTTCTCTTTTTTGCAATGTTCTCCTGAACTCTCTTATAGAGTTCCTGAGCCGCATTGTAACCCATCTGTTTCTGCCTGTGGTTGACCGCCGCAGACTCTACGATAATAGCAAGATTTCTTCCCGGACGGATCGGTATTCTATGGCATACAACCTTGTTTCCGAGGAATTCCGTGTACTCCTCCTCCAGTCCGAGGCGGTCGTACTCCTTATCCCTGCTCCAGTCCTCCAGCGTAATGACCAGATCGATATTCTGTGTCTCTCTTACGCTCTGCACACCGAACATAGATCTTACATCTACAATTCCGATTCCTCTAAGTTCAATAAAATGCTTCGTAATATCCGGTGCGGTTCCCACCAGAGTCTCATCGCTCACTTTACGAATTTCGACCACATCATCCGTAACAAGACGATGGCCTCTCTTAATCAGTTCCAGAGCTGCTTCGCTCTTTCCGATCCCGCTCTCGCCCATGATAAGTACTCCTACGCCGTATACATCAACGAGAACTCCATGAATGGAAATGCACGGAGCCAGGCGCACGTTCATCCAGCGGATAATCTCCGCCATAAAATCTGAAGTCTGTTTTACGGTATTGAAGATCGGCACTCCATGTGCCACCGCCTTTTTCATAAAGCTTTCTTCCGGTACGATCCCCCTGCAGAATACGATACAGGGAAGAGGATGGCTGAGCAGTGTTTCGTAGGTCTTTTCCCTTTCCTCTTCGCTCAGAGTCTGCACATATCTGTATTCTACATTTCCGATGATCTGCACCCGGTTCGAATCAAAGCGGTCATAAAATCCGGCCAGCTGAAGCGCCGGGCGGTTAACATCCGGCACATTGACCTCCTTCTCGACCATATCTACTTCAGGCGTAAGATTTTTCAAATTCATCTTTTCTATAATCTCGCTCAGTTTAATCCCTTGTCCCATAGATTCTCTCCTCACTTTCTACTGTTCTTTTATCATATCACTAGTGAAAGAACTTGTACACAGCTTCTGCCGCTTTTTCATTCATAGACGGTATTTCTGCAAGCTCATCCTTTGACGCCTTTTTTATTTCATCCAGACTGAGATAACGGCGCATCAATGCTTTTCTCCGCGCCGGTCCTATTCCCTCGATATCATCCAGTATGGAATGGACCTGTCCTTTCCCTCGGAGCTGTCTGTGATATTCTATAGCAAATCTGTGAGCTTCATCCTGAATCCTTGTGATCAGACGAAACGCCTCCGAAGATCTGTCGATCGGAATCTCTTGATTATGATAATACAGCCCCCTGGTACGGTGATGATCATCTTTGACCATACCGCATACCGGGATCTCCAGGTGCAGATCATCAAGCACCTGAAGCGCCACGTTAACCTGCCCCCTGCCTCCGTCCATCATGATCAGATCCGGAAACGCAGTAAACTTTCCAAGCCCGGTATTCTCTTGGCGCTCTCTCAGGCCGTGTTTGAACCGCCGGGTCAACACCTCACGCATGCTCCCGTAATCATCTGCTCCTTTGATCCCTTTGATCCTGAATTTTCGGTAATCATTTCTCTTCGGACGTCCTTTTTCATAGACGACCATGGATCCCACCGACTCAAACCCGTTTGTATTTGATATATCGAACGCCTCCATCCGGATAATTTCACCCAGACCAAGGAGAGACGCGATTTCTTTAACTGCGCCTATAGTCCGTCCTTCCTCCCGTTTCAGCCGCTCTTTATCTTTGGAAAGTACAAGAGCTGCATTTTCCCGGGCAAGTTCCACCAGTTTCTCTTTCATTCCCTTTTGCGGAACTTTCAGCATGACTTTCTGTCCTCGTTTTGCAGTGAGCCATTCCTCAAGCAGTCTTCTGTCCTCAATTTCCTCCTGGAGCATCAACTCGGCAGGTATAAACGGTGTTCCGGCATAATACTGAAGCACAAAGCTGTTCAATATCTCCGAAGCGCTTTCATCTCTTGATATACGCAGATAGAAATGATCCCTGCCGATCAGCCGTCCTCCGCGGATAAAGAATATTTGAACGACCGCATCCTCATCTTCGGATGCAACAGCCAGAACATCCCTGTCCTCCCCGCTGGAATCTGTAATTTTCTGTTTTTGCGAAACTTTTTTTATACTGTTGATCAGTTCCCTATATTCGATCGCTTTCTCAAATTCAAGAGCCTCTGAGGCAGCATTCATCTTCTCCTCCAGCTCATTCAAAACGCTGTCATAACTCCCATTCAGAAAACGGATCACCTGACTGACGGCTTTCCCGTACTCTTCCTGAGAAATATACCCCTGGCATGGAGCGTCACACTGTTTAATATGGTAATTCAGACAAGGACGTTCTTTTCCTATATCCCTGGGAAGGCTGCGGTTACAGCTCCTCAGATGGTACAGCTTATGAATCAGGTCGATGGTATCCCGAACTGCCTGGGAACTCGTATAGGGGCCAAAGTACCTCGCCTTGTCCTTGAGCATTTTTCTGGACATCATGACGCGTGGGAAATCCTCATTTGTTGTTACTTTAATAAACGGATAGGTCTTGTCATCCATAAGCATTGTATTGTACTTCGGATGATGTTCCTTGATCAGATTACACTCGAGCACGAGCGCTTCAAGCTCCGAATCAGTTACGATATATTCAAACCGCCGGATATGCGTCACCATCTGTTCGATCTTGACGCCCTTGTTCCTGCTGCTCTGAAAATACTGCCGCACTCTGTTCTTCAGACTGATCGCCTTTCCCACATATATGATATGGTCATTCTCATCATGCATAATATATACTCCCGGTCTGCCCGGGAGTTTTTTTAATTCTTCCTGAATGTCAAAATTACTGTTTTCCATGGATCTCATTCACCGTCCGGTACAGGTTTCATAGCAATCCTTCCTTCCCGCTCTCTGGGCTGATCCTCTTCGTTTTCCTCCGGATCCTGTATTCCTTTAACCTCACGGAAAATCTTCATAAACTCTTTTCCTGTGATCGTCTCCTTCTCAATCAGAAACGCCGCAATCTTATCCAGAGCCTCTCTGTTCTCCGCCAGAAGTCTCTTTGCCTCGGCATAAGCTTCTTTTAACATCTTCATGACTTCTTCGTCAATCTCACCTGCAGTGGCATCACCGCAATTTAGGACGGCTCTTCCGTCCAGATAACGGTTCTGAATGGATTCAAGCCCCATTAGTCCGAACCGTTCAGACATTCCGTACTGAGTGATCATGGCACGGGCGACTTTCGTCGCCTGCTCGATATCATTGGCCGCTCCGGTAGTAACTGTGTCAAACACTAGCTCCTCTGCAGCACGGCCTCCGAGAGCCACTACGATCATTGCTTCCAGTTCTTTCTTCGTGTTCAGAAATTTCTCTTCTTCCGGTGTCTGCATCACATAGCCAAGAGCCCCCATAGTTCTCGGTACGATCGTGATCTTCTGCACCGGCTCCGTATTCTTCTGAAGCGCCGTCACAAGCGCATGCCCTACCTCATGATATGAAACGATGCGTCTCTCTTCCTTGCTCATAATCCTGTCTTTCTTCTCTTTTCCGACAAGAACGACTTCCACAGCCTCGAAGAGATCCTTCTGGCTCACCACCTGTCTGCCATGTTTGACAGCATTAATAGCCGCCTCATTGATCATATTCGCAAGATCCGATCCCACGGCTCCGGACGTGGCCAGCGCGATAGCCTCCAGATCAACGCTCTCATCCATACGCACGTCTTTCGCATGCACTTTCAGTATTTCAACCCGGCCTTTCAGATCTGGTTTATCCACGATAATCCGTCGATCAAATCGCCCCGGGCGCAGTAATGCCGGATCCAGGATTTCCGGACGATTTGTAGCCGCCAGAATCAAAAGACCTTTGTTCGTGTCAAATCCATCCATCTCAGCAAGGAGCTGATTCAGTGTCTGTTCTCTCTCGTCATTGCCGCCCAGGGCAGTGTCACGCGTCTTTCCGATTGCATCGATCTCATCGATAAACACAATGCATGGCGCCTGCTGCTGAGCCTGTTTGAACAAATCTCGCACACGTGATGCTCCCACACCGACATACATCTCCACAAAAGCTGAACCGGAAAGTGAGAAGAACGGAACTTTTGCCTCACCGGCAACCGCTTTAGCCAGCAGCGTCTTACCTGTTCCCGGCGGTCCTACGAGCAGGGCGCCTTTTGGCAGTTTAGCACCGATACCGCTGTATTTACCTGGATTGTGCAGGAAATCCACCACTTCCTGAAGGGATTCTTTCGCCTCATCTTCGCCTGCCACATCCTGGAATGTAACGCCTGTCTCTTTCTCCATATACATTTTGGCGTTACTCTTGCCGATTCCCATCATTCCGCCGCCTTTTGTCATCTTCCGCATAAGATAGACGAGCAGCGCCGCCATCAGACCGATCGGAAGGATCAGGGTAATAAACAGCTCGAGGATCATCTGTCCTACCGTGTCCGTCGGCTGGCTTCCGAATTTTACCCCTGCTTCATCCAGCCGGTCTACAAGCGAGTCATCATTCACGTAACCTGTATAATAATCAGGGTCTCTCTCTGTATCGCCACTTGAAGAGCTGCTCTGAGTCTGTTCCTGGAGCATTCCGAAAACACTGTTTATACTGCCGGAATTTTCACTGCCAAGCTTCTCCTGGCGCGCCTTGTCTGTCAGTGTGATATAAATCCGGTCGCTGTTCAGGCTGACCTCCTTAACTTGCCCATCCTCAACCATCGTAAGGAACTCATCATAACTGACTTCCTCAGGTCCGGATCCTCTCATAAAAGAGAATAGCCCCATCACCATAAAAGTGACCAGCAGGGTTGTAACGAGGATAATTCCCCAGCCCTGCCGGTTATGATTCGGGTCATTATTTCTATTATTATTATCCATTCTATTCCTCCTAAAAACAGCTATTATCATTATAAGGACAGGTTTTGCATAAATCAATAAAAAGATTATGAAAATATTGTAAATCCATAAGATTTTATAGTATACTTGTGAAGGAATATGTCCTGTTTTTCCGGTTTCCATGTGAATGCCGGACTTACGACAGAGCAAATATTACAGGAAAGGAAAAAATATGAAAATCGGTTTTGACAACGAGAAATACCTGAAGATGCAGTCTGAACATATCCGGAACCGGATCGACAAGTTTGACAATAAGCTTTATCTGGAATTCGGCGGAAAACTGTTCGACGATTATCACGCCTCCCGCGTACTGCCCGGATTCGCCCCGGACAGCAAGCTCAGGCTTCTGAAGGAGCTGAGCAGCCAGGCGGAAATCGTCATTGTAATCAGCGCCAAAGATATTGAAAAAAATAAAATTCGTGGAGATCTGGGCATCACTTACGATACCGATGTTCTCCGTCTGATCCAGACATACCGTGATCAGGGTCTGTACGTAGGAAGTGTAACAATCACACAGTTCTCCGGTCAGGAAAGCGCACTTCTATTTAAGAACAGACTGGAAAACATGGATATTCCTGTATATCTTCATTATATTATTCCCGGATATCCTTCAAATGTTCCCCTTATCATCAGCGATGAAGGTTACGGGAAAAACGACTATATCCGCACGACACGCCCCCTTGTGATCGTAACGGCACCGGGCCCGGGAAGCGGAAAAATGGCAACCTGCCTCTCGCAGCTCTACCACGAACATAAAAGAGGGATTAACGCAGGGTATGCCAAATTTGAGACATTCCCGATCTGGAACCTTCCTTTAAAACACCCGGTCAATCTTGCATACGAAGCTGCAACAGCTGATCTGAACGATGTTAACATGATCGACCCGTATCACCTGGAGGCATATGGCGAAACAACGGTCAATTATAACAGAGATGTGGAAATCTTCCCGGTCCTCAACACAATCTTTGAGAAGATCTACGGCGAAAGCCCTTATAAATCACCTACTGATATGGGTGTCAACATGGCCGGAAACTGTATCTGTGATGATGAAGTATGTCGGGAAGCTTCCTGCCAGGAAATCATACGGCGTTATTATGCCGCACTGAATACGCTTGTAAAAGGAGATTCCTCAGACCGGGAGGCTCAGAAGATAGAACTCCTCATGAATATGGCGGGAATTACCACTGCAGACCGCAAAGTAGCTGTAGAAGCGCTGAAACGTTCAAAAGAGACCGGAGGCCCCGCTGCTGCTCTGGAACTTGACAACGGCAGGATCGTAACAGGAAAAACAACAAATCTTCTGGGCGCTTCTGCTGCATTGCTGCTGAACGTACTGAAGGAGTTGGCAGGAATTGATCACGATCTGCACATTATATCTCCTGAGTCCATTGAGCCCATCCAGAAACTCAAAGTTGACTATTTGAAGAGTAAAAATCCCCGTCTTCATACGGACGAGGTGCTGATTGCTCTCTCCGCCAGCGCTGCAGTTAATCCCAATGCCAGGCTTGCTCTCTCCCAGCTTCCGAAACTGGACGGCTGCCAGGCTCATACTTCTGTCATGCTCTCAGATGTAGATATCAAAATCTTTAAAAAGCTGGGTGTGCAGCTTACATGCGAAGCAGTTTTCGAACATATACTGCTTTCCTAAAAAAAGTGTTGTATTTTTTCATTATAATGGTGTATACTATATAAGTATTTTTTACAGTCTGACATATGTATGGGCAGGCGTGCAACGGAGCACCCTCCCATCCGTGTCAGACTGTACTCTTTTTCAGAACTATTCATTCGTTATCTTTATCACAGGAGGGCATTTATTATGGCTGTAAAATATGTATTTGTTACCGGAGGTGTTGTATCCGGTCTCGGCAAAGGGATCACCGCCGCATCTCTCGGACGTCTTCTGAAGGCCCGAGGATATACTGTTACCATGCAAAAATTCGATCCTTATATCAATATCGATCCCGGCACGATGAATCCGGTACAGCACGGCGAGGTATTTGTCACAGACGACGGGGCAGAGACAGACCTGGATCTTGGCCACTATGAGCGCTTTATAGACGAGAGTCTGACAAAAAACTCCAACGTCACCACCGGAAAAATCTACTGGTCCGTACTCCAGAAAGAGCGCCGCGGCGACTTCGGCGGGGGTACCGTACAGGTTATCCCCCACATCACCAATGAGATCAAGAGCAAATTCTATCGGAATCCGGCTGCAAAAGATACTGAAATCGCCATCATCGAAGTGGGCGGTACAGTCGGAGATATCGAGAGCCAACCGTTTCTTGAGTCTATCCGTCAGTTTCAGCACGAGAAGGGGTTTGAAAATGTCATACTGATCCATGTAACACTGATCCCGTATCTGAGAGCCTCACAGGAAATGAAAACCAAACCGACCCAGGCAAGTGTAAAAGAACTTCAGGGAATGGGAATCCAGCCCAATATTATCGTATGCCGCTCTGAATATCCCCTCGACGCCGGCATGAAGGATAAGATCTCACTGTTCTGCAATCTGCCTGCAAGCCACGTACTCCAGAATCTGGATGTGGAATATCTGTATGAAGCGCCTCTCGCAATGGAAAAAGAGCATCTGGCACAGGTTGTATGCGAATGTCTCCATCTGGAGTGTCCGGAACCAGACCTTAAAGACTGGATAGAAATGGTAGAAAATCTGCGGCATCCGACACAGGAAGTCACCGTGGCACTTGTAGGGAAATACATCCAGCTTCACGACGCTTACATCAGCGTTGTAGAGGCGCTAAAACACGGCGGTATCTACTCACATACTACCGTAAATATCAAATGGATCGACTCAGAAACTGTTACAGAAGAAAATGCGGAGAAAATATTCTCTGACGTGAGCGGCATTCTTGTTCCCGGCGGTTTCGGCCACAGAGGAGTCGAGGGCAAAATCACAGCTATAAAATACGCCCGAACACACGGTATTCCATTCCTAGGGCTCTGCCTCGGCATGCAGCTTGCCATAGTAGAATTTGCGAGAAATGTGGTTGGGTACAACGATGCCCACAGTATGGAATTAAAACCTGATACCACGCATCCTGTTATCCACATCATGCCTGACCAGATCGGTGTGGAAGATATCGGCGGAACTCTCCGTCTCGGCGCGTACCCCTGTGTACTCAAGGAAGGCTCTCTGGCCGAAAAGCTTTATGGCACAAGAGAAATAAGCGAACGTCATCGTCATCGCTATGAAGTCAATAACGACTACCGCGAGGATCTGGAAAATCACGGAATGTCATTGTGCGGATTATCTCCGGACAGCAGAATCGTGGAAATGATCGAAATTCCTTCACATCCCTGGTTTATTGCAACACAGGCGCATCCGGAGCTAAAATCCAGGCCAAACAGACCCCATCCTCTGTTCAAAGGTTTTGTGGAGGCAGCTCTAAAAAGACAGGCTGAAAAAGTTTAAAATCCAGAAAAGACCGTTATATCCCTGCATCAGGACGTAACGGTCTCTTCTTTTTCGAACAATTCATTTATAACGCTTTCATAAACAAAACATTTTTCTGCTTTTTTAATCTTTTTGGCATATTTTTTACTGTTAGTAAAAGCAGGTGCAAGATAAGTCCAGAGTTCTTTCATCTTATATAAGATCGTTCTGTCTCCGGACATCTCTTCACAATACCCCCTGTAGAGCATATCATGAAACCGGCGTAACTCCTCTTTATTTGCATCTCCGCCTCCACGGATCCGTCTGCCCAGAGCCGGATCTGCCAGCACGCCTCTTCCCGTCATGACGCACTGTACGTCCGGAAAATCCTTTATAAAGTTCTGATAGTCTTCAGGAGTAAATATGTCACCATTGTAGCATACCGAACTCCTGCTCTTAGGCAGTACTTCTCCAAACATCTCTCTGTCCGGCATATTCCTGTAAAAATCTTTCTGAACGCGAGGATGAATGATCAATTCGCAGACAGGATATTTATTATATATTTCTATCAGCCGCCGGAATTCTTCCGGATCTTCCATCCCAAGTCTTGTCTTTATGGATATCTTCATATCGCAAGACTCAAATATTTCACCCAAAAAAGCATCCAGTTTATCAGGATATGCTAAAAATCCGGATCCTCTTCCTTTCGTCACCACTGTCCTGGAAGGACAGCCCAAGTTCAGGTTGACTTCACTGTATCCATACTCTTTAAGCTTGTTCGCAGTTCGTACGAAGTCGTCCGCCCTGTTTGTAAGAATCTGCGGAATCGTGTACATATTCTGATTGTGCTCGGGCAGAATATCCTTCTTTTCCCTGGCACTTAGATGTCCCATCTGATTGGGTCGGATAAATGGCACAAAATACTTGTCGAATCCCCCGAAGCACCTGTTAACGGCGTCACGAAAAATCCAGCCGGTGATTCCCTCCAACGGAGCGAGATAAAGTTTCATATCTGTTTTCTCCTGTTCTTACAGTTGTTCTGCACTACAGTATTACAGATCCGAGCGTCTTGTCAAGCAGAAAATGATATGCTAAGATTGTGTAGTCAATAATTCAGTTGAAAAGAGGGAGTGACATCATGCACACAATCAGAAAATTCATAGACTATTATGCGCCGTATAAGACGGTCTTTTTTATTGACCTTGTATGCGCAGCTTTTATCAGCATCGTAGATCTGGCTTATCCGCAGATCCTGCGCACCATGACCAATACGCTGTTTACCCGTGGGAGCAGCGAGATTCTCGCCACTCTTCCGTGGATCGCCGCCGGACTGCTTCTCATGTACATCCTGCAAAGTCTGTGCAAATATTACGTAAGCTACCAGGGACACATGATGGGCGCCAATATGGAGCGGGATATGCGTCAGCAGCTTTTCGATCACTATGAAAGACTTTCCTTTTCGTATTACAGCCGGAACAACTCCGGACAGATGATGAGCAAACTGGTATCCGACTTGTTTGACATTGCAGAATTCGCACACCATGGTCCGGAAAATCTCTTCATCTCCCTTGTGAAGATCATCGGCTCGTTTATCTTCCTCTTTCTCATCAACTGGAGGCTGGCTCTCCCGCTCGTTGCACTTGTTCTGTGTATGTTTATCTTTTCTATCCGCCAGAATCAGCGAATGCAGGAAACCTTTATGGAAAACCGGAGAAAGATCGGAGATGTAAATTCAAGTCTGCAGGACACTCTGGCAGGCATCCGTGTTGTTCAGTCTTTTGCCAATGAGGATATCGAACGCGAAAAGTTTAAAAAGAGCAACCATGCATTTCTCATTTCCAAAAAAGATAATTACAACTGCATGGGAAATTTCATGGGATGGAATCTGTTTTTCCAGGGCATGATGTACTTGGTAACCCTGGTCTTTGGCGGCTGGCTCATCGCCCGGGGATTGATGGATGCCGTTGATTTGGCAATGTACGCACTGTATATCAGCATATTTATAAGCCCTATTCAGATCCTGGTAGAACTGATCGAGATGATGCAAAAAGGTCTTGCAGGATTCCGTCGCTTTCTTGATGTAATGGAAACAGAACCTGAAATCATAGATGCCCCGGATGCAAAGCCACTCGTTAATGTAAAAGGACGCGTCAGCTATGAAGATGTATCCTTCCACTACAGCGACGACAATACACCTGTGCTGTCTCATGTTTCTTTTGAGATTCCGGCAGGCAGATCCATCGCTCTTGTCGGCCCCTCGGGAAGCGGAAAGACAACAATCTGCTCCCTTCTTCCAAGATTCTACGATGTAACCGGCGGTCGGATCACTATCGACGGAAAAGACGTTCGCACACTAACGCTTAAGAGCCTGCGAAGTCAGATTGGAATGGTACAGCAGGACGTCTATCTTTTTTCCGGTACTATCCGTGAAAACATTGCATATGGAAAACCCGGGGCAGACATGGATGAGATCATTGAAGCAGCAAAACGAGCCAACATCCACGATTTCATTAAAGAACTTCCTGACGGCTACGACACCTTTGTCGGTGAGCGTGGAGCCCGCCTTTCCGGCGGACAAAAGCAGCGCATTTCAATCGCCCGGGTATTCCTGAAGAACCCTCCTATTCTTATTCTGGACGAAGCCACCAGTGCTCTCGATAACGAGAGCGAGCGCTGGATCCAGCAGAGTCTGGAAGAACTCTCCAGAAACCGGACGACTATAACTATCGCACACCGTCTCTCCACTATACGAAATGCAGATGAGATCATCGTTATCACAGAGGACGGGATTGCTGAGCGGGGCACGCACGAGTCGCTGCTGAAACAGAATGGGATTTATGCACATTATTATAATATGTAAAAGTTCGTGTTTGTAACAGAAATCGTGTGATGTTTTGAGTAAAAAATATCAGATAGAAAAGTTGACGCAGAAAAAAGGGGAACTGCATCGCCATGCCGGCCCGCTTTACCTCAAAGATTTGAATGGATGTAACGGTGAAAGGAAATGTTCGTTCATTGGAACTCTCATTTCCTTTCGCCTAACATCCAGAACAAATGCTTTTCGGAACGCTCCTGCCTTGATGCATGGCTCACGCAGTTCCCCTTTTTTCTGCTGTCTCATCCAGTC
>DWXI01000105.1 GCA_019119265.1 Candidatus Mediterraneibacter intestinigallinarum
GGACAATATCCAGTAGCCTTTTGAAAAATGCTTCATAAATACCTTTTACTTTATGTTTTTGAACCGCTGTTTTTTCATAAACTTTATTACTATCCATTTTGTATCCTCTCGTCATAGTCATTCCATATACAGGGGGTGCTGCATACGGTTTATCTATCGCAAAAGACGGGAATTTTTACTCCTGGCTTTCCATATAAGCCTTATACAGCAATCTGCTGTCAAAATTAAACAGCCCTTTCTTTTCAAAAAACTCTTTCACCTTTTCACGGGCTAACACCGGACCGCACATAATCTGCTCGTAATCAATGGCCGGATGGGAATTAATCTCACATAACTTCATCCCATCCTCTGTGATGATGATATCCAACCCAAGATAATCCAGGGATGAGATATGTTGACAAATATCATTGATTTTTTTCTTCACATAACTCCAGTTTGGAAGTCCAAGTTTTTTCCAAACTGCATCTGTATCAGGATGCTTTTCTAACATCCATTTACCATCCGGGGTAAACCTTTTATACCGAATGCAGAAATCCTTATATTTTCCTGTTTCAAAATCAAATCCAACCCCAACACCGCCTGATGACAGGTTACTAGCGCCACCATTTACAGATGTTCCAAATCTTGCGTAAGAAACAGCACATGACCAAGTTGTCGGTGCATACCTGTCCTCTGTAGGATTCTTGCACATAATTACACGTAAGGTGCATTCGCTGTCCGGCCATACTGCGGCAAGCTCATGGTGTTGATGCGCATATTCCGTTATAATGTAATTGCGCATTGAGTCCTGAATCTCATTGAATCGTTTGATGTCAATCGGTTTGTTATTCTCCTTAATCTCTCCCTCAACAAGTTCCAGCTTAATAAATCCAAGACCTCCCGACGTACCAGAATTAGGTTTCATCGCAAGTATTCCCTTCTCCTTTAAGAGGTTCATAAGGAAATTCTCATCTTTTTTAATATCATCCGGGCAATCCATCAGATAAGTGAACCTGCCACCGCACTGCTCGTTCTCCACATATACATAATACTCCGGCATCACATCTTCACATCCGTTGCTATTAAGGACATATTTCAACGTGGTCTTATCCAGCCATTTCAAAAAATGATTGTTCATCGGATGCAGCATGAAGTACTGGTAATCTGGAATATAATCGAGGTAATTATCCTCCGTCAGACCGTAAAGCTCAATACGACCAGGATAAAATCCTCTTTCCAAAGCCCACTTCTTTTTCTCTTCGTCTTCCACCGGGAAGGCATTTTCGTCATCGCGCAGTTTTTTTACAAACATTTTGGACCATTTATAATCCATTCCCAACTCACGCACTTTTTCTAACAACTTTTCATAATTTGTAGCCATTTTGTCCTCCTAACTTTATCTATAGAATTTATTACTCAAAACATCCCTTCACAATCTCTATCACTTTCTCCTGCTCCTCCACCGTCATCTTATTATCACTCGGCAGACACAGCCCTCTCTGGAAGATATCCATCCCCACATCCAGCGGTTTCCCATCTTTCCCGACAGCTCCGCCTTCTATATAAGCATTAGTCTTCGCCCTGCCATTCCCTTCCCGGGTCACAAACCCGTTCATCCTGTAGATCGGCTGCATATGCATCGGTTTCCAGATTGGCCTTCCCTCAGCATTATATTTTGCGAGTGTCTCCAGGATTTCTGTCGGACAGCTCTTGCCAGGTTCGCTGATATATAACGCTTCCTGTTCGCCTCTCACCTGGCGGCACATCGCCTCCGGCTCGATCAGCAGACAGCTCAGCCAGAAATTAGGCTCGCTGTTTTTTTCATTATATGGATTCATCGATACGGGAAGATCTTTGAAACCTTCTTTGTATCGCTCATAAATTGCTTTCTTCTGAGCAATATGTTCCTCCAGATATGGGAACTGCCCTCGGACAACTCCTGCGATCACATTGCTCATCCTGTAGTTATATCCCAGCTCCTCATGCTGGTACCATGGCGCGTTTTCCCTCGACTGGGTGGACCATTTCCTTACTTTCTCCGCTGCATCTTCATCATCTGTCAGCAGCATCCCACCTGATGATCCGGTGATGATCTTATTCCCATTGAAAGAAATACAGTTGTAAGCTCCAAAAGTACCTGTCTGTATCCCCTTATATGAAGCACCCAGAGATTCCGCCGCATCCTCTATAATCACTGCTCCGTGTCTGTCACAGATTTCTTTGATCTCATCTATTTTTCCCGGTGTTCCATACAGATGGGCAACAACAACTGTCTTCACTTCCGGATACAGTTCAAAAGCTTTCTCCAAAGCTGTCGGATCCATATTCCAGGTATCATACTCTGTGTCAATAAATACAGGTTCGCCACCCTCATACACCACCGGATTTACCGTGGCGTCAAATGTCATATCCGAACAGAATACTTTTTCTCCCGGTTTCACGCCTGCCAGCTTCACCGCCATATGTAATGCAGCCGTTCCTGCTGATAGGGCAACCGCATATCTGCACCCGATCTTTTCACATGCCAGTCTTTCAGCTTCATTGATATTTTCACCTACAGTAGACATCCAGTTTGTCTCGTAGGCCTGTTTCACATATTCCAGCTCCGGTCCATGCATTGTCGGACTGGACAGCCACACTTTATTCTGAAAAGGCATAATCTGTTTTTCCATAGTTTACACACTCTTTCGTCAAATATTTCCCCACAAAAATAAGAGCCCTCTTTCAGGCTCTTCTTCTGCATTCTCTTATTCTTATTTTTCTTTATTTCTTAAACTCTCTTCTCCACAATCTCCAGCCCGACCACAACCTCCTGCATTCTCCCGAACATCTCCAGCTCCAGCCTTGCCTTCCTCTTGTGTCTGTCTACTTTCTTTATATATCCTTCCTTTCCCATCAGAGGCCCCTGGGTCACGATGATCTTCGTGCCCTCTATGATACCCTCGGACATCTTCACCACCTGCTCCTCTCCGCCGAAACCAAGCAGGAAATCTTTCTCTTCCTCTGTTAAAGGAACGATTTCTTTTCCCGTACCGATCAGCTTCGTAAGGCCGATCACGGTTTTCAACGAATCATAGAGATGATTCAGATCTTCAGTTACGACAAAAACATATCCGGGGAACAGGACTTTTTTCTGGATCGTCCATTCTCCCCGGATACGCTTTTTCTCTTCATAGTATGGGATGAAGCAGCGCTCTAACACTGCTTCCGGTATGTTGCTCCGGCACTGCAGCCGGATGCTCTCCTCAGTGCCCGTCCGCACCTGCAGAACGTACCACATATTCGACAGCCTCCATCTTAGAATAACTGTTCCTGATTTTGGGTATGCTTCGCCATTCCATCCGGCTCAAAAAAATTAAAACCGCATGAAACGGAAGTTACCCATGATGACCACCTTACCATACAAACGCGACAAAGCGACGATTTGATCCGGTTTAGATCTTTTCTGTAACAGTTCAGCCATCTGACATCAGAAGACGGATCTATGCTTGCATAAGAATCCGGCTGCTGATGTTCAGATGTTCTGAGCGCCCGTCAATGAGTAAAACGGTGGCGTTAGCCACGATAAGCACGAAGTGCGGTTTTACGAATGGCGCGAGCTGAACTGCTTACTCTTTATGTTTAGCCATACAGGAAAAGCCCTCTGTATGGCATGGCCTGTACTCTTCAAACCAATTGTACTGCTTACTGATTATGTTCCAGATCCGGATGATACGTTGGCACGATCTCTGCCACGATCTCCTTGATCTTGTCAGATTCAGCCCGACTTTCTTTGTCAAGTAATTCCAGTTTATGCTTAAAGTCTTCATCATCCATCTCAATCGGTTTCCCGATAAAGATAAGTTCGTTTTCTGTCTCCTGCATGCCTTCTTCGTCCATGAGGAGTTCTTCGTAAAGCTTTTCGCCAGGTCTCAGACCTGTGTATACGATCTTAATGTCGTCATCCGGCACGAATCCTGACAGTCTGATCAGATTTCTCGCCAGATCGTCGATCTTGA
This sequence comes from Candidatus Mediterraneibacter intestinigallinarum, assembly GCA_019119265.1. Lineage (GTDB taxonomy): Bacteria > Bacillota > Clostridia > Lachnospirales > Lachnospiraceae > Mediterraneibacter > Mediterraneibacter intestinigallinarum. The sequence continues at coordinate 3,978 of DWXI01000105.1, forward strand.
CCGGCTCGCCCATATCCAGGACGAAGATCTCGCCTCCGTGCGCGTAATAAGACGCCTGGAGCACGAGGGAAACTGCTTCCGGTATTGTCATAAAGTAGCGGATGATCCGCTTATCTGTCACGGTCACCGGACCGCCTTCCGCGATCTGCTTCTTAAAGAGCGGAATCACGCTTCCGTTACTTCCCAGCACGTTTCCGAAACGGACAGCTACGAAGTCGGTATCGGACTGGCGGTTCATCATCTGTACCACCATCTCGCAGAGACGTTTGGACGCTCCCATGATATTCGTCGGGTTTACCGCCTTATCCGTTGAGATAAGGACGAACTTCTTTACGCCCCAGCGTGCTGCTGACTGTGCCACTTTATAAGTACCCTCAACATTATTCTTAATCGCCTCATTCGGGCTGTCCTCCATAAGCGGCACGTGTTTGTGTGCTGCTGCATGGAAAATTACCTCAGGCCGGTACTTCTCGATGATACTGTCTACACGCCGTGTATTCCGGACGGAACCGATCAGGGTGATCAGATTGAGTTCCGGATGTTTTCTCTTTAATTCCTGCTGGATCGTATATGCATTATTTTCGTAAATGTCAAAGATGATCAGTGCTGCCGGTTCGGACCGCGCGATCTGACGGCACAGCTCGCTTCCGATGGATCCGCCTCCGCCTGTCACCATGATGACCTTGCCTTTCAGAGACTTGAGGATCTCGGAATTGTTCACCTTCACCTGGGCTCGCCCGAGGAGATCCGTGATTTCCACATCTCTCAGCTTGGTAACGCTGACTTCTTCGTTCAGAAGCTGATATACGCCCGGAACCGTCTGCATCTTGCATCCCGTATTCTTGCAGATGTTAAGGATCGCTTTCCGGTTGGCTCCCGTAGTTGCCGGTATCGCGTAAATGATTCTCGTTATACCATATTCTTTTACTTTTTCTTCTATATCATACCTGTTTCCTACGATCGGCACTCCCTCCAGAAGTCTGCCCTTCTTGTTGGGATTGTCGTCGATCACGCAGCAGACCTTGCTGTGAAGGTGACTGCTTGTCTGTAATTCCCTGATCAGCACCTGTCCTGCCTGACCGCCGCCGATGATCATAACACGCTCAACTGCCGTGCTACCGTCATTTTCCATATTTTTCGTAACGGACCGGATCAGGCGGTAAGCAAATCTGAGAGCTGTAGTCATCAGTATGCTGAACACATATCCGATAAAAAAGTATGATCTCGGCATACGAAGATCCATGGCAAATATCCCTGCTGTATATAGGAATATAAGCGCGATATAAGACCATATGATACGCTTTGCTTCATCCAGCCCTGCAAACCGCCAGATACTGTGATACAGACGGAACCCGTAGAATACCACGACTGTTATAACGGTCCAGTAGGGCATAGACCAGAAATATCCTTCCAGATACTCCCTGGGGATATTGGAAAATATAAAATCAAATCTCAGCAGCAGCGCTGCCAGGTATGAAACTAATATTGAAACTATATCCAGGAACAACAGCAGGATTGCCCGTTTCATCCATATGTAGTCGCCCCTCTTCTTTTGTCCACACATTTCTTCAACTATCCTTTATTATCCTTGCTGTTTTGTTGAGAAGGAACTTTTCTTGTTCCAGTTTCTCCTGATAAAAATCACGATCCCTGCTACGGCTGCCAAGGCTGTAGATACGATCGCCATAGTCTGATCTACATTCATCTTCTTCACCCTCTTCTTTCCCGGTCCTGTCCGGAACCTGTTATACTGCTACTTTACTCCCTGTTCCTTATTCACCGTTTAACACCTGCTGCATCTTTGCACTGATCTCAGATACAGATGCATCGTCAGGCCACATGACATACAGAAGCTGTGATCCGGATGAATAACATGCCTGATTGTCTCCTGTTCCTACTGCAGCTGTGGATTCGATATCCCAGCTGCTCGCCTCTGATAACTGTTTATTAATAAATCCGGCCATCTCTGTCCGTGTCATGTTCGTCTCAACACTGTCGCTCACGCTTGTGATAAGCTGGCTCGCATTCACGAGCATTGCCGGCGACATTGCTTTCTGGAGGATTGCAGTCAGAACCGCCTCCTGGTTCTTACCTCTCTGGTTGTCTCCGCTTGCGAAACTGTATCTCTCCCTTGAGAACGCGAGCGCCTGCTCGCCGTTCAGATGGTTTGTTCCTTCTGTAAACTGATATCCGCCTGCTTCGAAGCTGTACTCCGAGTTGACGTCTACACCTCCCAGGGCATCTACAATCTTGATCAGCGAAGTAAAGTTTACTCTCGCATAGTATGTGATGTCAATCCCGTAAAGGTTTTCCAGCGTGGCCATAGACACATCCACACCGTAGATTCCGGCGTGGGTCAGCTTATCGCGCTGTTCCCCGGAAATGCCTGGTATCGTCACGTAATAATCTCTCGGCGTTGTCGACAGCAGGATCTTATGTGTATTCGGATTTACCGTCATAATAATGTTTACATCGCTTCGGCTGTTCGTCGTGATCGGTCCGGACACGTCGATTCCGCTGATATAGATATTGAACGGCTCATCGACGCTGACCTCTGTCTCCTCCTGCTCGATCTCTGTCTCGATACCATACTGGTACAGGATGCGCACCTGGTCGGAATATCCCTCGATTGCTTCCTCAATAATGCTTGTGAAAGCTTCGTTATAGACGCCTGCTCCGATTTCTCCGTCCAGCAGGGCCTGTCCTACTTCCTGAACAGACTCAAACTCTTCCAGATCCGGCGCCTGCCCGATCACTTTCTCTATATCGTCCAGCATAAGCTGATTGTTCTCCTGATCCAGAGTTGTCTGTGTGCCGAACTTATAATCTTTTGCATCCAGTATATTCTCTGCGTCGTCATCTTTCCTCACGACAACGATCATGTTGTCAGTCTTATAAGTCGCCCCTCCTACGTCGGCAAGCATCCGATCGGCGCGGTATATATAGTAAGTTGCAACACCGAGCGCTATACTGATCAGTACGCTCAGAACTATCCCCAGGATAAACAGTTTATTTTTGACAAACTGAAGCCCGAACATAACGCCGAAGAGAACTAACAGCACCACAAAAAGTACCGCAATATATGTTCCCGGCACCATTCCGCTGTTCCAGATGACCGCGGTAAAGACCACCGTCAGCAGAAGCTGCAGCAGTACGATGAGTTTACCTGCCAGATTCTTCTCCAGTACATTTGCTTTGGCAATATACCGCTTGCCTTTGTACTTATTGGAATGTCTGTGTGTACTCATTTGTATCTGTCTCCTTTTTCACAGCACTGCATGAACTGTGCCGTATTTATTTATTCCCGTTTCCGTAGTAATTGCCGTAATATTTTTCGTAGTACTTATTCTGCTTCATATCCACTTTGTTGAGGACTACACCGAGGATCGGGCATCCTGTCTTCTCCAGCTGCTCCTTTACCGTACGGACGAATTTATAACTTACCGACTTGGCCGCAACGACGAGTACGGATGCATCGCAGACTTTTGAGATGACGGCTGCATCGATCACGCTTCCCAGCGGCGGCGCATCTATGATCACATAATCATAATTGGCTTTCGCATTTTCAATCAGATGCGCGAAGCGCTTCTGACCGAGGAGCTCTGACGGGTTTGGCGGAACGACTCCGGCAAAGATCACAAACAGCCCCGCCTCCTGAGTCCTGCATATGACGTCGTTTAAGTCTGCCTGTCCGGACAGATAGTGGCTCAGCCCCTTTACTTCTTCCGTTACTCTGTGTCTTCCTACCAGAACGGACTTACGCAGATCGGCGTCGACAAAGAGAACTCTCTTCCCGCTTTCCACCAGCGCCAACGCCAGTCCGATAGACACAGTACTTTTTCCTTCGTTCGGCGTGCTGCTTGTCAGCACGATCGCTTTATTATCTGAACCGGAGAACTCCAGATTCGTACGAAGCGTCTTGTATGCTTCGTTGCTCCGGTAATCTTTTGCAATATTTTTTAACGTAACTGTCTGCATCGGTATCTCCCTCCTAATGCTTCATTCTCTTTGCCATTTTACGTGTTGAACGCCGTTTCGTCCTTTTGACTTTCTGCGGCGCGCCCTCCTGGATCGGAATGGAAGTCAGCACATTCAGGCCCAGATAATTTTCCACATCATCCGGAGTTTTGATCGTGTCATCCAGTATATAGATCAGTACAAGTATACCGACCGCCAGCACAATACCAAGCATTCCGCCAATGGCCGTGTTCCTCATCACAGACGGGGAAGACGGGCTCTGCGGCAGGTTTGCCTCTTCAATCGTGTTTACCGCTTCGATATCCATGATTTCCTTGATCTTGGTACTTGCTGATTCCCTCAGGGCGTCGGCTATTTCCCGCGCCAATTCGGGATCTTCGTTTTCTACCTGTATCGTCAGGATACGGGTATTCTCTGTATTTGTTGTGGTAATCATACCGCTGAGATCGTCGGTGGTCATTTCCAGATTAAGCACCGATATAACTTCTTCAAGCACAGTACGGCTCTTGATGAGCTCCATGTAATCCTGTGTCAGCTGAGTTCCTGTCTGCAGATCGCTTGACGTCACGCCTGCAGTTCCGTCTGACCTGTTCAAGACATACATACTGGTCGATGATGTGTACTTAGGAGTAATAAACAGCTGGGTTCCTGCAAAAGCCGCCAGGGCTGTGAGGATTCCCACCAGTATGATGATGTGTATCTTGCCTAACAGCACGCTGAACAGTTCTGTCAGATCAATAGTTATTTCATCATTTTCAAAATCACGTGTTGCTCTGTCCTGATTCATCTTTCTTCTTTTTCCTCAGCATGATTCTCGCATTGCTGAAGAATATCCTCCTCGCATATTCTTCTCCATATTTTTTTTCTACATATTCGGCTGCCTTGCGCATACGCGGCGGGCGGCCTTTTGGACTATGAGCATCTGTTCCTACACAGAACACCAGCCGGTGTTCCAAAAGCTGCTTTACGAATCGCTTCATCTTCCAACCGTTTTCTCCGGTAATGCTGTCTGCATTTACCTGGATCCGAACTCCCATGTGCTTGAGATGTTCAGCATTGCCGATATCCTTGTACATACACGGATATCTCTCGATATGCGCCAGTATCACTTCGTACCCTTTCATCTGTATCTGCTGGATACACTGACAGATATAATCAAAAGTGTCCGAATGAGAGAATTCTACCAGCACAAATCTCGTTTTGTTCATTGTAAGTATCTTGCCTGCCCGGAGTCTGTCCGGGATGTCTTGTCCGAAATATATCTCTGTTCCGAGATATACTCTGAGCTTGTCGCTGATCTTTGCCGCTTCTTCGCGGGCGACCTTCAATTGCTTTCTCAGCTCACGCGGGGGTTTTCTCCCTCGCTGCGGGTGGTGATGGGGAGTTGCTATTATATAGCGGATCCCTTCATCATATGCCATCTGGAGCATCTGCCTCATATCGTCTATGCTCTGCGCTCCGTCATCCACATCGGCGAGCACGTGGCAATGTGTGTCAACAATTCGTTCCATTCACATTCTCCTGACATTTATATAAATCGTTCCATCGGTATAGATTACACGATTTTTCAAACTTTTTCAAGCTATATATGCATTCTCCTTTAATAATATACGCTGAGATATTACATTTGTCAACAATTTTTACCCCCCCCCCCGGTATATTGGGAATATGTTACATAACTGGATAAACAGCCTTATTTTCTCATAATCTGGATTTAAAATCTTCATATCCGAACGTACGTATGATCTCACATGTTCCATCTTCCCGCTCCAATGCTATATCCGGGAGCCGCATTCCGTTAAATGTGTTGTTTTTTACCATCGTATAAATGGCCATATCCTGGAACTCCAGCCGCTCTTTGTATACCAGGGGATGGTCGAAGGCATAGTCGCCGATCACGTCTCCCGCCAGGCATGTAGGCCCGGCCAGCCGGTATGTATACGGGAGCGCCCTGCTGCCCGGTTCCCCTGCATTTTTCAGTGGCGGACGGTAAGGCATCTCCAGCACATCCGGCATATGGCAGGCGGCGGATGCGTCCAGGATTGCTGTTTTCATTTTATTATCCACAATCTCCAGTACTTCCGTGATCAATTCTCCTGCGTTAAGGGCTACAGCTTCGCCCGGTTCCAGATAAACTTCCACGCCATATGTCTCCGACACATGGCGGATACATTTCTTCAGCAGTTCCAGATCGTATCCTTCCCTGGTGACATGGTGCCCTCCTCCGAAGTTCACCCATTTCATCTGCGACAGCCACCGGCCAAACTTTTCCTCAACGACCTTCAAAGTCGTTTCCAGCGCATCTGCATCCTGCTCGCAAAGAGTATGGAAATGCAGTCCGTCCAGATCCAGGATCTCATCCTCTGCCAGATCCTGCTCGAATCTCTCCAGAGTAGTTCCCAGCCGGGAATACGGCGCGCAGGGATCATAGATAGCATGTCCTTCCTGAGTGGAACACTCTGGATTGATGCGCAGACCCATGCCCTTTTCACATCCGGTTTCAGCTGCATACTCCCTGACCTGATCCTTATACCTGCGGAACTGGGCCGGGGAATTAAAAATGATGTGATCGCACATTCGCAGGATTTCAGGCATCTCTTCCTCTTTATATGCAGGTGAGAAAATATGGTTCTCCTTCCCCATCTCCTCATATCCCAGCCTCGCCTCATACAGCCCGCTGGCTGTCGTTCCGTCCAGATATTCCCCGATCAGAGGATACACCCTGTACATGGAGAATGCCTTCTGGGCCAGCAGGATATGACATCCCGTCTCCTCCCGGAGATTTTTTAATATCTCAAGATTCTCCCTTAACTTTCTCTCCCGTATTACATAACAGGGAGTTCTCAGATCATTTCTCCTGAGCACCTCTGTCTCCTTTCTACTCTACCAGTTCCGGGTCTTCACTGATCTTCCACGGCAGCCCCCATTTATTCAGGGCGTCCATAAACGGATCCGGATCGAATTCTTCCATATTATATACGCCAGGTTTCTTCCATGTTCCGGTCATCACCATCATAGCTCCGATCATCGCGGGAACTCCTGTCGTATAAGCAACAGCCTGAGATCCTACTTCCCTGTAGCACTCCTGATGGTCGCATGTATTATATATGTAGAGTTTCTTTTCCTGTCCGTCTTTCTTTCCTATGAAAATGCATCCGATATTTGTCTTTCCCTTTGTTCTCGGGCCAAGCGACGACGGATCCGGCAGCACTGCTTTGAGGAACTGCAGCGGCACGATTTCACGTCCTTCATACATGATCGGTTCTATAGAAGTCATCCCCACGTCTTCCAGACAGCGCAGGTGGGTAAGATAACTCTCTCCGAATGTCATGAAGAAACGGATCCGTTTTATCCCCGGGATATTGAGCGCCAGAGACTCAATCTCCTCATGGTGGAGCAGGTACATGTCTTTTTCTCCGATCTCCGGGAAATTATAGACCCGCTTGATCTCCATGGGCTCTGTTTCCACCCAGTGTCCGTCTTCCCAGTAGGATCCTTTGGCGGAGACTTCCCGGATATTGATCTCCGGGTTGAAATTTGTCGCAAAAGGATAGCCGTGGTCTCCTGCATTGCAGTCCAGGATATCGATATAATTTATCTCATCAAAGTAGTGCTTCAGGGCATAAGCAGAAAACACGCTCGTAACTCCCGGATCGAAGCCGCTTCCCAGCAGCGCCGTAAGACCGGCTTTTTCATATTTTTCTCTGTAGGCCCACTGCCATTTGTACTCAAACTTGGCCGTATCCTCCGGCTCATAATTAGCCGTATCTATATAATGTACTCCTGCCTCCAGACAGGCATCCATAATTGTCAGATCCTGATAGGGCAGCGCCAGATTCAGGACTACCTCCGGCTTCTCCTTTCTGATCAGTGCTGTCAGTTCGTCTACATGATCTGCATCTACCTGCGCGGTGGTGATCTTCGTCTTTGTCGTATCCTGCAGTTTCTCTTTCAGCGCGTCGCACTTTGAGACAGTCCTGCTGGCAATGCACAGCTCTGAAAACACCTCGCTGTTCTGACAGATTTTATGAATTGCTACACTGGCCACGCCTCCGCAGCCGATTACCATTACTTTTCCCATGATGAAAGCTCCTTTCTTTTGTTTACTTGTTTATACGACTGGCTATTGCGATCAGCATCTCCCTGATGATCTTGCATGCCACTGCCGTTGACGCCCCTGTCGGATCGCAGGGCGGGCATAATTCATTGACGTCGCACCCGATAAGATTTACCTTCTCACATACCTTCGTCACACTTCTCATAACCGTCAGAAAATCTGTTCCCCCCGGTTCCGGCGTTCCTGTTCCCGGAAATACAGAAGGATCCATCACATCCAGATCCACTGTAAAATACACCGGCGCATCCCCGATCTTCTCAATTGTGTCCTCCAGGCCATCCAATGTAAACGGGTGAAAATCTGTATGTCCTGCCCGCGCCCACTGAAATTCCTCCTTTTCACCAGAACGGATACCGAACTGGTGGATCCTGCCGTCCGCTTTATTTCCGGACTCTTCCAGCACTTCCCAGCAGCGGCGGATCACGCAGGCGTGTGAAAGCCGAACGCCAAGATAATCCTGCCTCAGATCAGTATGCGCGTCAAAATGTATGATATGAAGATCCGGATACTTTTCTGCGACTGCCCGCAGGCTGCCCAGCGTCACCAGATGTTCCCCTCCGATCATAAACGGAATCTTTCCGTCCTGAACGATCTCTGCGACGCACGACTCGATCTGATCCAGCGCCATCTCCGGGCTTCCGACGGCCATTTCAAGGTCGCCGCAGTCATATATGATATTCTCCGGCAGCTCTTTGTCCTGATAAGGACTGTATATCTCCAGCCCGTAAGAATCATTTCTCACTGCCTGTCCTGCGAACCTGGTTCCCGGACGAAAGGATGTGGTGGAGTCAAAGGGAGCTCCGAATAAGACAACTTGAGCCTCCTCATACTCAGCATCACATCCGATAAAGTTTACTGTATTCTTCCACATCATCTCTCCACATCCTCCAGCAAAGCCTCCACGTAAGCCGGCAGCGCAAATACTCCGGCGTGGAGCCTGGGCTCGTAATATTTTGTATGTATCCCTTTCAGCTTCCATCCCACTTTGTCCAGATCATCCAGCGGGTGATATTTCTTCGAGGCGAACCCGAACAGCCAGTGGCCCGACGGATAGGAAGGAATATGCGCCTGGTAAACCCGGCAGATCGGGAATGTTTCCAGAATCCTTTTGTGCATCCGCTGGCACTGAAAGGCTTCTTCCGTATAGAACGGACTTTCATTCTGATTGATCATAATACCGTCCTCGTGAAGCGCGTTATAGCAATTCCCGTAAAATTCTTTTGTAAACAAGCCCTCGCCCGCGCCAAAAGGATTGGGAGAGTCTATAATAATCAGATCGTAGGCGTCTCCCTTGGACCGGATAAACCTGAGTCCGTCCTCGTGGAAAATATTGACTCTGTCATCTGTAAGGCTGTTGGCGATCTCCGGGATGTATTTCCGGCACACCTCTACAAGAAGGGGATCCGGCTCCACCACGTCGATCGTTTCTATCGTGTCATATTTAATCAGCTCTCTGACGACTCCTCCGTCGCCTCCTCCTACCACCAGCACCCTCTTCACATCAGGATGGACAGCCATGGGCACGTGGGTGATCATCTCGTGATAGATAAATTCATCCCGTTCCGTGAGCATCAGGTCCCCATCCACCACAAGAATCTTCCCGAAGTCTTTCGACTCAAGTACGTCAATCCTCTGGATATCGCTCTGGGCACTGAAGAGCTGTTCTTCAATGCGGATGGACAACTTCACACCGTCCGTATGTATATCCGAAAACCACATTTCCATACGGTTTCTCCCTCCTTTTTCACAAATGTATGATTTCTCTTCAAATGTATTTCCTCTCTATCTTTCCGTCAGTACGTTCAGCCGCTCGATCCGCTCATCTTCCGGTCCGGTCATGGAGCATCCTTTTTCTTTCGCATAGACAATATAATTGATGATCTCATCCGTGATCTCCTCTCCCGGAGCCAGTACCGGTATTCCCGGCGGATAGCACATGACGAATTCGGAGCAGATCCTGCCTCTCGTCTCCTCCAGCGGCAGCGATTCTTTCTCCGCGTAAAAGGAATCCTGCGGCGTCATGACGACTTTCGGTGCAATGTATTCCTGAGAGAGCATTCCTGTCTTGTCTTTCTTATATCTCCGCTTCAGATCCGCAAGGGCAGTCACCAGACGTTCCACTTCCCGCTTCCTGTCCCCGATTGAAAGGTAGGCCAGTATATTTCCAAGATCTCCAAACTCAATCTGAATATCATACTCGTCTCTCAGGATGTCGTAGACCTCGATTCCTGCCAGCCCGATATCCAATGTATGGATTGAAAGCTTCGTCGGGTCGAAATCGAAAATACTGTCGCTGTTGACCATTTCTCTGCCAAATGCGTAGTAATCCCCGATCTGGTTGATCTCTTTTCTCGCGTATTCCGCCAGTTCCGTTACCGCCGCAAACGCCGCCTCGCCCCTGAGCGCCAGATTTCTCCTGGAAATATCCAGACTGGATAAGAGCAGGTAGGATCCGCTGGTCGTCTGTGTCAGGTTGATGATCTGACGGATATATCCGGGATGCATCCCTTCCCCGATCAGAAGAAAAGAACTCTGGGTCAGGCTTCCGCCGGACTTGTGCATACTGACAGAGGCAATATCCGCTCCCGCTTCCATAGCAGAGACAGGAAGGTCCTTTCCGAAATAAAAGTGTGTTCCATGAGCCTCATCCGCCAGAACTTTCATGCCCTTTTCATGCGCCATCTTCACGATTTCTTTCAGATCAGAACAGACTCCGTAATAGGTCGGATTGTTGACGAACACCGCAACTGCATCCGGATTCTCCTCAATGGCACGCTCCACGTCAGCACGCTTCATCCCCAGTGAGATTCCCAGCCGCTGATCCACATCCGGATTTACATAAATCGGCTTCGCACCGCAGAGCACCATGGCATTGATCGCGCTTCTGTGTACATTTCTCGGAAGGATTATCTTATCCCCTTTCTTGCAGCAGGAAAGGATCATCGTCTGCACTGCCGACGTCGTTCCTCCCACCATCAGAAATGCGTGTTCCGCTCCGAAAGCATCGGCAGCCAGCTCCTCGGCCTCCTTGATCACGGATACCGGGTGGCATAGATTGTCCAGGGGTTTCATAGAATTCACATCAATACTGACACATCGTTCTCCAAGGAGCTCCACCAGCTCCGGATTTCCTCTCCCATGTTTATGCCCCGGCACGTCAAAAGGAACGACCCTGTTCCGCCGGAAACGTTCCAGCGCCTCGTAAATAGGCGCTCTCTTCTGTGATGATCTCTCCATCTTAAACCTCCGCTTGTATAATTGCGGCGTGTGCATCCGGCTGCCATATTAATGAAAAAATAATAGTTCAGCACGCGCCATTCGCAAAGCCGCACTATTGCAACAAAACAGGCCGGATGCACGTTGCACCCAGCCTGTGTGATATCGCGTTATGATCCTGTGCCTCCCGTCAGAGAGGTTATTTTGATTTACAGATATAACAGATATTGGACGTAGAGTCTATATAGCAAATATTTTTACTTTTACTACTCTTATTGACCGTTTCACAAGTTGTGTATGCAGATCGTGCACACCGCGGTTATAAAGTAACCAACTTATAAAATTTGAGCTTCTAACTCAATCAATAATGCAGCTTTCCGCCGCGTAAAATATTTGCATGGAGAACGTACCATATATCTGCTTTCCATACAAAGGTATGGTAACACAGAATAATAGTGAATTCAAGAAATTTCTTTTTCATTTACAGCCCGCTGCTGTACTCCTCAATCCTTCCCCGCACCCGTTCTGCTTCGTCGCCTTCCAACGGCGTCGGCTGATAATTGTTATATCCCGATTCTGACGACACAGAGCACGGGATGATATTCGTCACGTTATCAGCAGTCAGTTCACCGTTTTCCACCGTAAATGTCTGCTGGAAGATCATCGTATCCTTATCTGACGGGTTGCTGTTTCCGCCGAAACAGAAATTGCCCAGACTGTATACGATATTTTTACCGTTGTATACCTCGATTCCTTCCAGCACATGAGGATGATGTCCGAGAACAAGATCCGCGCCGTTATCAATCGCAGAGTGCGCAAGATTCACCTGATTCTCCGTCGGATAGTTTTCTCTCTCAAGCCCCCAATGGAAACTGACAATAACGATCTGCGCGCCTTGTTCTTCTACTGCCTTGATGTTTGCGATCATCTCATCCTCGCATCCCATCCCGTCTGCCAGCTCGTATGTTCCGACCAGACCGACTTTTATTCCATTTACATCCATAACGGCGGTTCTGTCATACCCGAAAGAAACGATGCCTGCCGCTTCTATCGTCTCGATCGTGTCCGTATAACTTTTATCCCCGTAATCATGGCTGTGGTTATTTGCCAGGTTTGCCGCTTCCACTCCGCCTGATGTCAATATCTGCGCATACTCCGCGGGGCCTTTGAAAGCATATGTCTTATCCTGCCTTGCGGTCTCCTCGGTGAGAGTTCCTTCCATATTAACGATGGTCAGATCGTCTGCGTCAAATATGGATTTTACATTCTGGAAGAAATATTCCGGGCCATTACTGTCATAATATGCATTCAGACTGGTGCTTGGATCAAAATATTCATCCGTTCCAAGCGTACAGTCGCCGGCCGCACTGATCGTGATGGAGACAGGTTCTGTCTCTGCTTCTTTCTCAGCCTCCTGCTCTTCGATCGTAAGATCCGACGCCTGCCCGCTGTCCTTTCCGCCGCTGTCATTGTTCCCGGTAAAATGACGCACCAGCGCCACGATCCCCGCGATGATCAGGATAAGGATCACCAGCGCTGCGCACATCATCGCGATCAGTATCCTCCGCCTTCTCTTCAGTCTTTCCCGTTTTCGCCGCATCCGCTCTTCGCGGCTCACAGGTCTGCGCTCCTGCGTTCTCTGCGTTTTTTTCTCTTTTGACTCTTCCCCCTTGTTCATCTTCTGTCACCTCTCAAATCATCTGTTTCTCTTGTGGCTTCTAATCCTTTCTCAAGATCTGATAATCTGATTTCATCGTATCATCCTGAACATATTTTTGCAATGACAGAATAACTCTCAGCTCACCCTTTTCCTCTCTTATTTCAGCGTACTCTTGCGAACCGGATATTCACCCGGAACAGGTCTCCGTCAAGATACAGTTCAAACTCACCGCCCTGCATTGTCGTAAGACTCTTCGCAATAGAAAGCCCCAGTCCGCTTCCTTCTGTGCTTCTTGAGATATCCCCCCGGATAAATCTCTCCGTCAGTTCATCGGCCGATATATTAAGCTGCTGTTCGGATACATTTTTCAGAGAAAAATTTACCTTATCTTCTGTTACGATAATATCTGCGTACACTCTTGTTCCCGGCATAGCATACTTCGCTGCGTTCCCGAAAACATTCTCCAGAACCCGCCACATTCGTCTGCCGTCCACATGGATAACAGCCGGCTCCTCTGAAATATTCAGCACCATAGTCAGATTGCGCGCCGCAAATTTCTCGGCCATCTCTCCCTCTGTCTGCTGTACCAGTTCCCGAAGATCCATGTCCATATATTCCAGTGTGATATTGCCGCTGCTCACCTTAGACGCTTCGACCACATCTTCCGTCAGCGTCTTCAGGCGCTGAGCCTTTGCCTCAAGAATATCCAGATATCCGCGTATCTTTTCATCTGTAATGTTCGACCGCTTCAGGATATCTACATAATTGATGATAGAAGTCAGCGGCGTCTTGATGTCGTGAGAAACATTCGTGATAAGATCTGTTTTCAGCCGTTCATTCCGCATTGCTTCGTCCACGGCTTTATTGAGGCCGCTTCCTATATTATTAATTTTTTCTGCAATATCACGTTCCTCTCCGCGCAGCCATTTCAGATCGATCCGGTATTCCAGATTGCCTCCGGCAATCTCTTCGATACCCTTTCTGATCCTGCTTTTCGCGATCGCACCGCTGAGCACGATCCAGATCACGATAAGGTCAGCTGCAAAGGCCAGCAATACAAACGGAAAATCCCTGATCAGAATCGCCAGCCACTGGACGAACAGAAATCCTATTACGGCTATACCGGCTTTTAAAGTGACCGCCCGGGTTTTCCACACCTGTCCGGCTGCCGAAATCAGTGCATAGAACAAACTTCCTTTCCACAGTATTTTGGCCTTGATCCTTCGAGTCAGGCTCACATAGCCTGCGAAGAAACATGCGAAGCTAAACAGTCCGTAGAAAAACAGTCCTGCCAGATCCGCCAGATTTATCGCCGCCGTAAACAATGTCGAATATACTACCGGTATCGTATCGGCGCCATAATATTCCACTGCTGTCGGTATATCCGAAAAGCTGCCGAATGTGGTGCCTGCAGCAATAACGGCACATGTAACAAACACCCACAATCCTATTACCAGCGCGGCAGAGATTTCCGTTTTCCAGTGATCAAATACGGTCAGATGGAGTTCCTCATCAGCCGGTTTTTTCCCTGCTGTTATCGCCAGCCACACAGCAGATACAAGAAAGAGTATGCCGCCCGCTATAAATAAGAGCAATGTTCCTCTCAGAAACGGTATATTCTGGTTATAATTTCTGCTCCCCTCGTAAAACTGATCCTGTATCGGATAGGAAGTATCCACTGAGACGGCCAGAATATTTTCAGAATCTCTGGACGTTTCATAAGATCTTACCATATCCCATTCTCCGGATGCAGTCAGATTCATATTTGTCTCAAAATCTTTCAGTCGGGGATTAACGATCATATATTTTACAGAATCGCCCGCCTTTATCTCCTCGATATGTTTCTCCGCATCCTGATAGCTTTCATACTCAGTCTTATTCGTATATACCTGTTTTTTCTCCCGGTCAACGTAGAGATAAGTAAAGTTCGTATTTCCTTCTTCCAGATATTCCCACCCGGACTGATAAGTCGTATAATCATCAAACATCGCATTCAGGGCAAAAGTAAGATGATCATATATCTCCGACAGATTTCCGTTCAATTCCGGCGTATCGTTTACAATCTGGAGAAGATTTCCCCCGCCTGCAGGGGTATACTCTTCCCTCAATGCCGATCCAAAGTTCCAGCAGTCCGTGTAGATTTCGTTTCCGTCGGAATCTACGATCCTCAGTCTGCCGTTATAGCCGCCTTCTGCATTTTCATCAGAAAGGTCGTTTAAGAATTGCGTCTGTGTATTGTATTCATCATCAAACTCGGCAGTAAGTTCCCCTCTCTCAAACAACGCAAGAAAATCATCAAAATAATAATAAAAATAGCTTCCGTCTGTTTTTCGGCATACAATCACATTTTCATTGTACAACTCATCGCTGGATGAAGTATAATCTTCACTCCAGTTAATCAAGTCTCCCAGCCTGTATACCAGACTTGCTCCCCTGTTGTTGCCAATGCTCCCGGAATCACCGTAAGCCATGATATCGATCTCTTTGTCCGGGTCGTATGTTCCGTCTGTCTCAAGCACATTTTTCACCCTGAACATTCCAAATGTTTCGAACATGGCGCCTTCTACGGCAGAATTAAAATCCGGCGAATCCTCATAAGACTCGTTTACCAGGCTCATAATCTGAGACGGATCGATCGTTCCCGCATATGTTGCAGCTACTCCCAACGAGGTAACAAACGCCGCGCCGCTTATAATGCCCACCAGCAGAACGATTACTTTCGCCAGGGTTCGTCTGTACCATTGCTTCATATATCTTCTACATTCCTTTCTCAATTTTGTAGCCGACTCCCCATACCACTTTCAGATATCTGGGATCTTTCGGATTGATTTCAATCTTCTCTCTAATATGGCGGATATGTACGGCAACAGTATTGTCCGCTCCTATAGCCTCTTCGTTCCAGATTGATTCGTAGATCTGACTGATAGAAAATACTCTCCCCTGATTCTTCATAAGCAGCAGAAGAATATTATATTCGATGGGAGTAAGCTTCACCGGCTCTCCATCCACTGTTACCTCTTTCAGGTCATCGTTGATCTTCAGGCCGCCGACTTCGTATATCCGCTCCTGTTCTTCTTTTACCGAACCTCCGAGCTGGTTATATCTGCGAAGCTGGGATTTTACCCTTGCCACCAGTTCCAGAGGGCTGAATGGTTTCGTCACATAATCGTCAGCCCCCACATTCAGTCCCAGTATCTTATCCGCATCCTCAGACTTGGCCGAAAGAATGATAATCGGAATGCTGTTCTTCTCCCTGATCTTAAGCGTCGCCCGTATTCCGTCCAGCCGCGGCATCATCACGTCAATGATCAGAAGATTTATCTTCTCCTTTTCCAGAATAGCAAGAGCTTCGATCCCGTCGTATGCCTTCAGGATCCGATAGCCTTCCTGAGACAGATATATTTCAATTGCTTCTACGATTTCCCTGTCGTCGTCACATACAAGTATATTGTACATTATGGTCACCCCTTTGCCTCTCTTAATGATTTGATTCCTTTTTCTCTCTACTATTGTCGAGGAGAGATTCCATCTATAGTATACATGATATGATTGATTTTTTAAGAGGGAGAAATAAAAATCTTATGATTTCCTTAATAAAGCAGATCATATTTCCTTATCCAGATTACAATTTCCTCCTATATGCACAAAATAGCAGGCGGGATCACAGACGGAGCGCATCATTTCCACCGGCAGCCCTTCCAGTACCGATGCCTTCGGCGCCAGTTTGCGTATGGTCTGATAAGCGCCGCCATCCCCGGAACCCATATGGGTATTGAAGGGAATGATTGTCTTTCCGCTGAAATAATACTGGTCAAAACTTCAGGGGAAGATGCAACTCATATGAGAAACACCTTCCCCTGTTTAGAACTATCTATTTGTTTTCAATTCTGAATGTTATTTCGACTATTAGTACAGCTTCGCTCCTGCCGGAATACTATCATCCAGCATCAGCAGATTCAGTCCTTCGTGTCCGTCGTACTCGTACACCGCACTGATCAGCATACCTTCGGAATCGATACCCATCATCTTCCTCGGCGGCAGATTTGTGATTGCCACACAGGTCTTTCCGACCAGCTCTTCCGGCTCGTAATACTCGTGAATTCCGCTTAAAATCATGCGTTTCCGGTCTGTTCCATCGTTCAGTGTGAATTTCAGGAGCTTCTTACTCTTCGGAACTGCCTCGCATGCCTCCACCTTTACAACCCGGAAATCGGACTTGCTGAAGGTGTCAAAATCAACGGCATCTTCAAACAGCGGCTCGACTTTCACCTTGGAAAGATCGATCTTCACAGCCGGTTCGGACTCTTCTTTCTTGTCCGTTTTCTTACCTTCGGCTCCGCCGATGCTCTTCATTGTCGGGAAAAGCAGCACATCACGGATAGCTGCGCTGTCCGTGAGCAGCATACACATCCTGTCGATGCCGAATCCGATACCACCTGTCGGCGGCATACCGATCTCCAGCGCATTCAGGAAGTCTTCATCTGTCGTATTCGCTTCCTCGTCGCCCTGTGCGAGCTGTTCTTCCTGCGCTTTAAAGCGCTCTCTCTGATCGATCGGATCATTGAGCTCGGAGTAAGCGTTCGCCATCTCCCAGCCGTTCATGAAGAACTCGAAACGCTCTACATAGTCCGGATTCTCCGGTTTCTTCTTGGTCAACGGCGAGATCTCGATCGGGTGATCCATAACAAATGTCGGCTGTACCAGATGCTCTTCTACATATTCCTCGAAGAACAGATTCAGTATATCACCCTTCTTATGTCTCTCCTCAAACTCAATGTTATGCTCTTTCGCAAGCTCTCTTGCCTGCTCCAGATTCTCTACTTCATTCCAGTCCACGCCTGCATATTTCTTCACAGCGTCCACCATCGTAATGCGCTCGAAAGGTTTTCCAAGATTCATCTCGATACCGTTATAAACAATCGTTGTCGTTCCGAGCACCTCCTGCGCCACATGACGATACAGATTCTCTGTCAGATCCATCATTCCGTTATAATCTGTATATGCCTGATAGAGCTCCATCAGAGTAAATTCCGGATTGTGTCTCGTGTCAAGACCCTCGTTACGGAATACACGGCCGATCTCATATACTTTCTCAAGTCCGCCCACAATCAGTCTCTTCAGGTAGAGTTCCAGGGAAATACGAAGCTTCAGATCTTCATTGAGCGCGTTAAAATGTGTCTCGAACGGTCTTGCAGCAGCGCCGCCGGCATTTGCCACCAGCATTGGCGTCTCAACCTCCATGAAACCCTGTCCGTCAAGGTACTTACGGATTGCGCTGATGATTCTGGAACGTTTGATAAACGTATCCTTTACTTCAGGATTCATGATCAGATCCACATATCTCTGACGGTAACGCGTATCCGTATTCGTCAGTCCGTGAAACTTCTCCGGAAGAATCTGAAGACTCTTGGAGAGAAGTGTCACACGGGAAGCATGAATAGACATCTCACCGGTCTTTGTCTTAAACACCTCGCCCTCAATGCCGATCACATCGCCTACGTCAAGTTTCTTGAACTCTTTATAGTTCTCCTCCCCGACGCTGTCTCTCGCCACATAGGACTGGATATTTCCTGTCAGATCCTGCACATTGCAGAAAGATGCTTTTCCCATTACACGCTTGGACATCATACGTCCTGCGATGGATACTGTCTTGCCCTCTAGTTCATCAAAGCTGTCTTTGATCTCCTGACTGTGATGTGTCTGGTCATATTTGGTGATGACGAACGGGTCTTTTCCGTTCTGCTGCAGCTCCGCAAGTTTCTCGCGGCGCACCTTTCTCAACTGATTCAGATCTGGTTCCTGTCCATTTTTCTGCTGCTGTGCCAATGTCTTTTCTCCTTCCTTTCTTCAGCCCAAACCGGGCCATATGCGAATTCAGACCTCTTAAATCGTATCATTAAGAGGTCTGTGTCATGTCATATGTTTACTTTGAGCGGCTGATCTCAAGCACTTTGTACTGAATGTCTCCGGCCTGTGTTTCCACGTTGACCGTCTCGCCGACTTTCTTTCCCATCAATGCCTGACCCACTGGTGATTCATTGGAAATCTTTCCTTCGAGACTGTTTGCCTCTGTAGAGCCGACAATCTTGAATTCCATTTCTTCATCATATGTGATGTCATATACCTTTACAGTACATCCCACATTGATCTTGTCAAAGTCAACTTCATCCTCGACAACTACCTCTGCGTTTTTCAGGATTCCTTCAAGTTCCTCGATGCGTGCTTCAATGTCTCTCTGCTCGTCCTTTGCAGCGTCATACTCCGCATTCTCGGAGAGGTCGCCCTGCTCTCTCGCCTCTTTGATCTTGGCTGCGACTTCTTTTCTCTTCACCACTTTAAGATCTTCAAGTTCATCCTCAAGTGCCTTCAATCCGGCATAAGTAAGTAATCTTTTCTTTGCCTCTGCCATTGGTTACGCTTCCTTTCTGTCTCTTCAGATTTTCATTTTTCGATTTTATTTCGCAGGACCGCATGTCCTGTAATGCTGTCATTTAAGTCTATTTCGCAATTTCAATATTATAACCAAACTCTATAATGATGTCAAGAGATTTTCCAGTTCTTCAAGGCTCTCTACAGCATTCACTTTTTCCCTCAAACGTGCGGCTCCCTTCAGGCCTTTCGTATACCACGCCACATGTTTTCTCATCTCCCGGATACCGGAAAACTCACCTTTATATTCAAGCTGCAGACGGGCGTGTCTGAGCATCATTTTCCTTATCTCATCCTTATCAGGTCTGAGCGGAAGCTCACCTGTCTCTTCCCATTGTGTCAACTCCGAGAATATCCACGGATTCCCCTGCGCCCCTCTGGCGATCATGACGCCGTCACACCCGGTCTGCCGCACCAGTTCGTCCGCTTTCTGAGGCGAGGTCACGTCTCCGTTTCCTATAACGGGAATAGATACCGACTCTTTTACCTGCCGGATAATGTTCCAGTCCGCCTTTCCACTGTAATACTGTTCTCTCGTCCGCCCGTGCACCGCCACAGCCGCCGCGCCCGCCTCCTCGATGATCTTCGCAATCTCCACCGCATTGACATGATCGTCGTCAAAGCCTTTCCTGATCTTCACCGTCACCGGCTTGTCGATGGCTTTTACAAGCGCGCTCACAATCTCATAAACGAGCTTCGGGTTCTTCATAAGCGCGGAGCCCTCGCCGTTTTTGACCACTTTGGGCACCGGGCATCCCATATTAACGTCGAGAATAGCAAAAGGTCTCTCTTCAATACGTTTTGCCATCTCACTCATGATCTTCGGATCGGATCCGAAAAGCTGCAAAGACACTGGCCTCTCATCCGGATGTATCTCCAACAGGCTCTCTGTATTTCTGTTATTATAATAAATTGCTTTCGCACTCACCATCTCCATACAGAGAAGCCCCGCCCCCTGCTCACGGCAGAGCAGACGAAATGGCAGGTCAGTGACGCCTGCCATGGGGCCCAGGATATATCGGTTTTCAAGTTCTATATTTCCTATCTTTAAATGTTTCATAGTTCCGTAACTCTGCTTTTCTTTACTCCTTCTGTCTTCATCCTCTCATAGATCAACCGCAGTCCGTTCAACGTAAGCTGCGGATCATACAGATCAATGCAATCTGTCTCATTTGCAATAATCTTTCCCAACCCGCCTGTCGCTATCACATATGCATCCGCATATCCTGATTCTTCTTTCATCCGTCTGACAATGTATTCCGTCTGTCCTATAGCTCCGAATACGAGACCGCCCTGCATTCCTGTCACAGTATCCCGCGCAAGCGCAGTTTCCGGCATCTGGATCTGTATCGCAGGCAGCATCGCCGCTCCGCCCCATAAGGAGCGTCCGGCCGTCTCAATACCGGGCGCAATGATACATGATTCCAGCGTGCCGTCCGGACCGATCAGGTCATAGGTAGTAGCCGTACCAAAATCAACAACGATTGCCGGTCCTTTTGATATTGCATATCCTGCCACTGCATTGACAATCCTGTCCGGACCCGTCCTGGACGGATTGTCCGTATTTACACGAATGCCGGTATCGGAATCCGCCGAAACGATCACCGGCGTCGTATGCAGATATTTGATGACTCCGCTGGTCAGGGAATGCATAATATCAGGCACGACTGAGGCAATAATGACGTCCTCTATTGCTTTCGGATCGATAGATCTGTGTTCCAGTATACCACAGATCGTAAATCCATATTCATCAGATGTCCGCGGACGCTTTGTCGTCATGCGGAACATCCCCGTCAGAAACTCTTCTGCGAACACTCCCATTGTAATATTGGTATTTCCCACGTCGATCGTAAGCAGCATGCACATCCCACCTCTCATTTTGCCTGCCTGTAACATATACATTATCGTTTATTCTATGGACTATATCTTACCAAGCCCCATTCGTTCCCGTCAAGTGCCCCCTTCCATTGCCTTCTGCAAGTTCGTAACAGTTCAGCCCGCGCCATTCGCAAAACCGCACTGCGTGCTTACTGCGGCTACCGCCGCTGTTTTGCTCATATACTGGCGCTCAGCTCATCTGATTGTCAGGAGCCGGATTCTTATGCAAGCATAAATCCGTCTCCTGACAATCAGATGGCTGAACTGTTACGCAAGTTCATGTGCAGCATCCGCTATCCTGATTTTCCCCAAAAAGACTAACAACTTTAAATATTAATATGAATCTGAAAAACGAGTCATTGTAAAACGACTTTACTTTCGCTAAATTTATCAAAGAATTGAAAACTGACAGAGCACATCAACATCAGTTCAATTACTAAAGGAAAAGGAGGTCTTATATGAAAAGACAGAGGCAATTGACAGCCTTATCACTAAGCGCTGTCATCACTGCAACCACTCTGGGCGGCTTCTGCGCACCCCTGCGCACAGTTGAAGCAGCCGATATCACTCAGGGTGAAGCAACGACAACCGCCAGCTCTTCAGGTGTTATCTATGCGGACAGCCGGACAGATTTTCGTGATGAATCTATTTATTTTGTGATCACGACAAGATTCTACGACGGAGATCCAAGCAATAACGAGCACTGCTCAGAAGACGCCAAGGCGAACAATCCGGACTCAGATCCCGCATGGAGAGGGGATTTCAAGGGTCTGATCGACAAACTGGACTACATTAAAGCCCTCGGCTTTACTGCAATCTGGATCACGCCGGTCGTAGAAAATGATTCCGGATACGACTATCACGGCTACCATGCATATGATTTCAGTGCCGTGGATAACCGGTATGAGTCAAACGGCATCACGTACCAGAATCTGATCGACGCCTGCCACGAAAAGGGTATCAAAGTAATTCAGGACGTTGTGCTGAACCACACATGCAACTGGGGAGAAAAGAATCTCCTGCAGCTGACAAGCGACGTTTATACGGAACGCAACCAGACAGTTATGAACGGCGCAAATGATCCGGACAACATCTATCATCACAACGGCTTCTGCGGAGGAGGCGACTTCGATACGTATGACGCCCAGATCAAGACGATCGCAGACGACTGTTTTGATCTTGAAACCGAAAACCCCCAGGTTTACAATTATCTGATAGACTGCTATACCAAGTATATCGATATGGGTGTGGACGCATTCCGTGTGGATACCACAAAGCATCTTTCCCGCCTTACACTGAACTCAACTTTTCTTCCGGCATTTAAAGAGGCCGGTGGAGACGACTTCTATATGTTCGGAGAAGTGTGCACCAAGGGATACGACGTCTGGTACAGGGATGCTCCGCCGATTTCAACCTGCTTTTATACCTGGGCAGATGATGAAAGCTGGACTGACCGCTGGAGCAATGATCTGGCTTCGAACGAAGCGCTTGTAAAAGAACATTATGACGAACATATGGATACGGGCAAACAGCCTGTAAGCGACAACGCATTCCTGGAGGGGAACGAATACCACACCCCGGACTATTCTGAAAGTTCCGGTCTTAATGTGATTGACTTCCAGATGCACTGGAGCTTCAACAATGCAAACAATGCCTTCCATACTGCTCTTAATGAAGACAAATATTTCAATGATCCCACATGGAATGTCGTCTATGTAGACTCTCATGATTACGCTCCGGATCAGTGCCAGACAGTCCGCTATAACGGCGGCACAGATGCATGGGCCGAAAACCTTTCTCTCATGTTCACATTCAGGGGAATTCCGTGTATCTACTACGGCAGCGAGATAGAATTCCAGGCAGGCAAACCCATTGACGTGGGCCCGAATGCTCCTTTAAGCGAAACAGGCCGTGCTTATTTCGGAGATCATATCGAAGGAGATGTGGTAACCGGGGATTTCGGAGAATATTTCGGCGCAACCGGTGAAATGGAGGAAACACTGAACTATCCGCTGGCGCGCCACATCCAGCGCCTGAACCAAATCCGACAGGCTGTACCGGCCCTCAGAAAAGGACAGTACTCCACAGAAGATATCAGCGGAAATGATATGGCATACAAGAGACGTTATACCGACAATACTACCGACAGTTTTGCCCTGATCACAGTAAGTGGATCCGCAACATTTAACAACATACCGAACGGCACCTATGTAGACTGTATCACCGGTGATACAAAAAATGTAACAAACGGCTCACTTACCGCTGACTGTTCGGGAAAAGGGAATCTCCGCGTATACGTCCTTGACACAGATAAAACTCCCGCTCCCGGAAAGATTAGCCAGGACGGAACCTATCTGTACGCAGACGCTCCTGTAGAGAGCACTTCCCGCCAGTGCATTTACTTTAAAAATGACACAGGCTGGGATAATGTAACCGCAAATCTGTTTAAAAACGGTGAGCTGATCGAAAGCATTCCTATGACGCATGTAGAAGGTCAGGACTATGCATGTGCATATACCGGAAACGAGACCGGACTGACTGTCATCTTCACCGACGGCTCTTCCACAAGTACAGCCGCCGATTTTAAAGACGGCGGATATTATGGAAACAACGGCAGCCTGGGTGAATATCAGATCGGCGAAGACACTGTTGAAGTATCTTCTGTAGAACTTTCAACTGACAGACTTGATCTTAAGCTGGGTGATACCGCACAGCTTACCGCCACCGTCCTTCCGGAAAACGCTGATAACAAAGCGCTTACATGGGAATCTTCCAACACAGACGTAGCCACAGTTAACAATAAAGGAGTCGTAACTCCTCAGGGGGAAGGAACTGCTGTAATCACAGCAAAGGCAAAAAACGGCGTCTCTGACAAGGCAACTGTCACCGTCACTATACCTCCTTACAACTACGAGGCCGTACCGGAAGGTAAAACAGCCATCTATTTTGAAAAACCGTCAGACTGGGGTAATAATATCAACTGTTACCTGTACTACGGGAACGCCACTACCATCGCCGGCGCATGGCCCGGAGCGTCAATGGAACGTCTGCCCAACGGCGTCTACCGATATGTCTTTGACACGCCTGCCACCGATGATACGATAAAAGTACTTTTCAACGATGGAAACAGACAGGCTCCCGCAAGTATAGGCTACGATGTCGCTGCTTACGGAAAATATAATACCGACGGACTGAACGAGATCATAAAGCCCTCAGAAGGATCTGACGAGACAGAGAAACCGGAGATCACGAATTTTACTGCAGCAAAGGAATCTCCACAACCTCAGGGCACTTCAATCAGACTGTCTGTGACGGCTACAGGAGGCACCGGAGAACTCCAGTACCGTTTTTACCGCATCAAGGACGGCGTAACGACTGTATTCCGGGATTATGACAACAGCCATATAGCATACAGCAATCCGCCCGAAGCCGGAGACTATATACTCTATGTGGATGTAAAGGATGAAGCCGGGAACATTGCCACACAAGAATTGAAATATACATGGAGTGATTCATCAAAGGATCTTAAAATCCAATCACTGACAACATCCAAAGCTTCTCCTCAATCAAAGGGAACTTCTATTCAGCTTGTGGCCATGGCTTCTGGCGGTACAGGAGAACTGCAGTACCGCTTCTATCGTTCAATAAACGGCAAGACAACAGTGTTCCGCGACTTTTCGCCAGACAGGGCCGCCTATTGTAATCCGCCTGAGCCGGGAAAGTATACTATTCTTGTTGATGTAAAAGATGAATCCGGCAATATCGTAACCGAGCATATTTCCTACGAATGGAAATAATGTAACATAATCCGGTAACATATATAAGGAGCAGCCACACCTGTTAGCGAAGCTGCTCCTTACATATATTTTCTGTAAAAATCTTATTCAGAAATTTGCTTCTACGGTCTCTCTTCACTCCAGCTTAATATCTCCCCGGTATCAGCGTCAATCTCAAATTCATACTCCATTTGTTCGTAGATGATATTACCTTCGTATGTCATTCTTCCATCGTCACGTTCCAGTTCGATCCTGATATCGTTCTCCGTAGCTCCGGGCACCTTTGCAAGTGCTGTTGCAATTGCATCTTCCCTGCTTACAGCTGCTCCGGAATTGTCTGTGTTCTGCCCTCCGCCGTTATTCTGCTCTACATCAGATCCCAGGATCTGTCCGTCAGATGCAAGAATCTCATAATCATATTCCTTCTGCCCCACATCGAACCTCACATCATATGTCAGTCTGCCGTCATCCCTGTCCTGTGATACCTGAAGCCGTGAGATGTCAGATTCGCTGACGCCGGCCGCATCCAACGCCGCCTGCAAAGCTGCGTCCTCTCCAATATCCTGATTGCCCCCATTGTTATTCTGTGCTGTGTTCTGGGTATCATTTTGAGCATTACTCTGTGCGCCGCTTTCCTGGCCGCTCTGAGAAGACTGGTTTTCCACCGGCGTCGTCTGAGATCCTGCACTGCCGCATCCTGTAAATACTCCTGCTGCCATCACTGCGATAATTGCTGCTATTGTTAATCTTTTCATTTTTCTTTCCCCTTTCTTATAGTGC
The DNA here is from genome assembly GCA_019119265.1 of Candidatus Mediterraneibacter intestinigallinarum. Taxonomy (GTDB): domain Bacteria; phylum Bacillota; class Clostridia; order Lachnospirales; family Lachnospiraceae; genus Mediterraneibacter; species Mediterraneibacter intestinigallinarum. Next base: position 29,812 of record DWXI01000105.1, read on the forward strand.
AATTATTTTTTACTTTATTTGTTTTGTTGATACCACTATAACGTGGAAAGATTAAAACAACATTAAAGCATCTCATTTTTTGCTTAATTATTCAGGCATTGATTTGTATTCCCCCGTTGGGATACAAAAAGTAAACACACTTCCCTCTCCCTCTTTGCTTTCTGCTGAAACCCATCCTCCGTGCGCCTCCGCGATCCATTTCACCATAGACAAGCCAAGCCCTGAATGACTTCCGTCCGTCCTGGATGAATCAGCCCGGTAAAATCGTTCCCACATATGCGGGAGTGCTTCTGCAGAAATTCCTTCCCCGTGATCGCGCACACTTCCTACGACATCACCGTTTCTTTTTTCCAGCGTCACCTCTACCGTTCCGTTTTCCCTGCTGTGTCTCACGGCATTGGACAGCAGATTTACGATCATCCTTATATAAAATGTTTCATCCGCATCCGCCCATATGTCCGGAGTGATATTATTAACCACACGGATTCCCCGGCCTTCGCCGTCTGCAAGCATCTGCTGTTCTTCGGCCGCCATCTCCGTAAGTTCACTTAAATCAATCCACTCCCTGTTCAGCGGCTGCCGGCCCTGATCCGCCCTGGATAAGAAAAGCAGCTGAGAAATCATATCAGCCATGCCTTTCGCTTTCCTGCGGATCAGGCTGATCTGAATCTTCTGTTCTTCTGTCAGTTCTTCATTGTCTAACATCGCATCACACTGGGCAAGGATTACGCTCACAGGAGTCCTGAGCTCATGTGATACGTCTGAAGTAAACCTTTGTTCCCTGCGAAATACCTCCTCAAGTTCCGCCAGCATATCATCAAATGTTCCCGCCAGAACATAAATCTCATCCCGTTCTTTCCCACCGGTATCTGCTATGCCGATCCGTCGTGAAATGTCTGCATCCGCCCGGATTTTACGCACTGTATCCGTAATGCGTCGCACCGGAGCAAGAGTCCGACATGTAAAACGGTAGCCGATAATGGCTGTCGCCAGCACCATCAACGGAAGTATAATAAGGGCAAACCGCACAGTGACAGTAAAGCTTTCCTCCGCATCCGTCACTGATGTGATTCCCCGGACGTATACCGTCTGATCCCCGGACAGGCGATAAGACATATCATATACATACCACTCTCTGTTTCCGTCGCGGATCGTCCGCAACTCCCCGTCAGACAGTTCCGGCTGCCCGGCAAACCCATGCGGAAGTCTGCCATACAAAAAATACATATCCCTGTCATATAAAGACAGATATATATCCCTCTCTACAGAATAAAAATCCGAATCTATCCTGATCTCCCCGCCTCGGAGAGTTATGTTTTCCACACTCTCCTGCACACGATTCTCCAGCCTTGACTGAGCGGAAGAAAGGACTTCACGGCTACTGAGCGAAAACAGGATCGCCAGAGCCGCGCAGGTAAGGAGCGCCATAAAAACTGTATATAATAATGTAAGTTTTAATTTCAGCGATAATTTTCTCATGCTTCTGCCCCTGCAATCTGTCTTTTATTTTTCGGCCTTCAATACATATCCAGCGCCGCGCACCGTATGAATCAGCTTCTGTTCATGCCCCTCATCGATCTTCTTGCGCAGGTAACGGATATAGACGTCGATCACATTGGATCCCCCTGCATAGTCAAAATTCCACAAATGCTGCTCCAGCCGGTCTCTTGAGAGCACGATTCCTTCGTTCTGGATCATATACCGGAGCAGAGCGAACTCCTTGCCCGAGAGCCTGATCTCCTGCCCGCCCCGCTTCACCTGCTGTGTGTCCATATGCACCTCAAGATCCGCCACCTTATAGCATGTCTTAGGCGCTTCTGCCGGCTTGCGCAGAAGCACACGTATCCGTGCCAGCAGTTCCTCAAAAGCGAAAGGCTTCACCAGATAATCATTTGCCCCTGCATCCAGCCCGGACACCCGGTCCTCAATGCTGTCCTTTGCCGTCAGCAGGATCACCGGGGTACTGTCATTTCTGCGTCTCATCTTTTTCAATACACTGAGGCCGTCCATTACAGGCATCATGATATCAAGTACCGCAGCGTCATAGTCCGCGCTCTCAAGATACTCCAGCGCCTCCCGGCCGTCAAAACAAGAGTCCACACTGTAATGTTCCGCTTTCAGACGACTTGTTATAAGGCGGTTCAGATCTTTCTCGTCTTCTGCTATCAATATTCTCATACGACCATCTCCTTTATGGTTCCCAGTATACGCAAACTGCCGGGGATTGTAAAGCTGTCACTTGACAATGCCCGGCACAGATTATATTCTGAAAATATCGGGAACAGACATTGCCAGACGTCGGTATGTCGGGATAAGAATGTAAGGCGGTGAAACAAAATGGAAATCAAAATAGGGATCATTGGAACAAACTTTATCAGCGACGACTTCTGCAACGCTGCGGTAAAGGTGCCGGGCGCCGTACTTCGGGCGGTATATTCAAGGAAGGAAGAAACAGGAGCTGCATTTGCAGAGCGCCACTCCATCCCCGAAGTATTTACAGACTATAAAAAATTCCTCTCATCGGATATTGACGCGGTCTATGTAGCCTCTCCCAATTTTATCCACTGCAGTCAGACGATCATGGCGCTGGAACACAAGAAACATGTCCTGTGCGAAAAGGTCATGGCGGTCAATGAAGCGGAAGTCCGATCCATGATCGACTGCGCCCGCCGTAATCAGGTCGTACTGCTTGAGGCAATGCGTCCGGACTTCGATCCGGCGTTTGATATCGTAGAACAGAATCTGAACCGCATCGGCCGACTGCGCAGGGCGACATTTGAATTCTGCCAGTATTCCAGCCGCTACGACAAGTTCCGCGAGGGCATTGTCATGAATGCCTTTGACCCCACGCTGGGGAATGCGGCTGTCATGGATATCGGTGTATACTGCATCCACTCTCTCGTCCGCCTTTTCGGAATGCCGCAGGAGATACAAGCATTCTCCACAAAGCTTTCCAATGATTTCGACGGCAGCGGCATCGTACTTATGAAATATGAAACAATGATCGCAGAAGCTGTGTACTCCAAAATCTCCGTCTCGGTCAATCCCAGTGTGATCCAGGGCGAGGACGGATCCATCCTGATCGACTATATCAGCAAGCCCGAAAAGATCTGCCTTCAGCTCAGGGAAGGCGCCCGCGACACACTGGAAGGCGCCGGCCGGGAGATACTGCCGTTCATTCCCGCAGATAATAATATGATCTATGAAATACAGGAATTTATAAAACTTATCAGCGAAAACAATATCGCTCATAAATACCTGCAGTATTCACTGGATACGATCCGCGTCATAGACGAGGTAAGACGACAGACATGTATAGACATATGATTCAAACGAAAGGAGCGACCAGTCAAATGGACCAGGTAATTTCTAAAGAACTGGCAAAGTTTCTGGAAAACAGTCCTTCTGTTTTCCATGCAGTTGATAATATGGAGAACATTCTCACCAGGGAAAAGTTTACGCGCCTGTATGAAAACCAGAGATGGGCGCTCAGCCCCGGCGGCAGATACTTTGTCGCAAGAAACGGTTCTTCCCTGATTGCATTCACAATCCCCGATCATGATTTCAAAGGCTTGCGGATCATGGCAAGTCACAGTGATTCTCCTACATTCAAGATCAAGGAGAATCCTGAGCTGGAGACAGACGGACATTACATCCGCCTTAATGTAGAGCGTTACGGCGGTATGCTATGCGCTCCCTGGTTCGACCGTCCGCTCTCCGTGGCCGGTCGTGTGATCGTGAAAGATCCCGTTTCCGGATCTTTCCTCACAAAGCTGGTAAATATCGACCGGGATCTGGTTCTCATCCCCAACCTTGCCATTCATATGAATCGGGAAGCCAACAATAGTTACAAATACAATGCCCAGAAGGATATGCTTCCCTTATACGGCGACCTGTCAGCGAAAGATACATTTATAAAGACCGTCGCAGACGCCGCCGGGGTACGCGAATCTGACATTCTCGGTCATGACCTCTTTCTCTACAACAGAGAAAAGGCAAGTATATGGGGAGCTTCCGGTGAATTTATCTCCTGCGGGCGACTGGACGACCTGCAGTGTACATTTGCATCACTGAAAGGTTTCCTTGCCGGGAAGAAACAGGAATACATGGCGCTTCACTGTGTCTTTGACAATGAAGAGACCGGAAGCGGCACAAAACAGGGCGCGGCATCCACTTTCCTGTATGATACACTGACACGGATCCATGACAGCCTTGGTCTTACCCGTGAAGATTATCTGATCCATCTTGCAGACAGTCTGATGATCTCCGCTGACAACGCCCACGCAGTTCATCCGAACTACACGGACAAAGCCGATCCGTCCAACCGACCGTATCTAAACAGCGGCATCGTGATCAAATTCAATGCGAACCAGAAATACTGCACTGACGGGATATCAGCCGCCATGTTCCGTGACATCTGTCGAACCGCAGATGTTCCGGTCCAGACTTTTACCAACCGTTCAGATATGGCCGGCGGTTCTACACTGGGAAATATCTCCAATACACAAGTTGCGCTCAATACTGTGGATATCGGTCTTCCGCAGCTCGCCATGCATTCTCCTTACGAAACTGCGGGCGTAAAAGACACTGGATATCTTATACGGGCGGCAGAAGAGTTTTTCAGATAGAAAAATTCTTTCGAATACAAACCATTTGCACACTGACGATTTATTGAGGATACACTATGAGAGATCAAAAGGATTCAATATATAAAATACTCCGGCTTGCCAGCTCTGTAGATCCGGCGCTTTTCGGCGCGCTTCTGATCATCCGCCATGTGTCACCCGGATTCATCCCAACATACAGGCAGCTGACGTTAGAAGATATGCAAGATTCCCGAATACCAGAGAATGATTGCGACTGTACTCCTTGGCAGATTGTCGCTGATGCCCCAAAGGGCAAGGTGATATCTTCTGCTATAGCAGCTCTTTCTGCCATCCGTTCCCACAGCCCATTGTTTGACTGCCTGACGGAAAAGCTAAAATACGCTCCACCGACCGAAACCAATGAATTAATAGATCTAATCCATATCCTGTCGCATATTTCAACCGGAAATCACGCACTTGCCGAAATATATGAAGTTTTTTTGTCTTCATGGTTTCCGTCAGACACACAACTGCACGCCGCAAAATCCTCAGGCGATATCTATACACCCCGCGATGTTTCCACCCTTATTTGGGAACTTTTGGATTTAAACGGAAAAACTTTCTACGATCCCTGCTGCGGGAGCGGTTCCCTTCTGGCCCGCGCCTTTTTATCCCTGCCTCTAAAAAAAGAGGTACGGTTATTCGGACAGACAAACGATCTTCTTTCATACTGTATCTGTCAGACTTACTTTTTCCTTCTGGACATTCCTGTTGATTTAGCCGGCATGTCCGGTAACACTCTTGTCAAAGATTTGCATGCCGAAAAGCAGTTTGACCGTATCGCGACGAATCCGCCCTTTAATCAGGCCCGCTGGTGCGATAGCGGCTACATTTATGACAGGCGCTGGCAGTATGGCATTCCGCCTCGTTCCAACGCAAACTTTGCATGGCTCCAGCATGTCATCAGCCATCTTTCAGATCAGGGCAGAGCCGCCGTCATCTTGTCAAACGGCTCTTTAAGCGCTCAGAATCATGCAGAACATGAAATACGACGCAGGATTCTGGACGATGGTTTAATCGAAGCAATCATCGCCCTGCCTCCAAAATTGTTTTTTAATACAAAAGTTCCCTGTTGTATCTGGCTTCTGCGAAAGCCTAAGGTACCGGGGGGCCCCCATCCTCATGATTGACGCCAGATATGCCGGATTTTCAGATAAGAACGGAATTTCGCCCAAAACTGGTCCCAAACTGGTCGACACTGTTCTGAGACATCGAAGCGGAGCGCTTGAGGGGAAATGCAGCTGGTATGCCGTAGTTTCTCCGAACGACATCGCACGGGAACACTATATACTCAGTCCGAATCTTTACACAAAGCCCGTTTCGATTTCACCGGCCTCTCTGATAATCCACCGCCCGGCTTTTCTAAAGCTGATTGACAAATTGAGTACGTTTCCAGAATGTCGCCCAATTTTACCCTGCATCCAGCTATGGAGGCATGCTAAATACTCATCACACTGGAAAAATTTTCTTTGGACGGATCTATATCAAGTCTCCGGCGGACTGGCAAAAAAGAGAGAATTTTTCGGACACGGTGTTCCCATGGCGGATGTAAAAACTGTAATCCGCCATACCTTTCTTCCCGACGCTCTGTCTTCTTCCGTTGAACTTTCAGAAGCAGAGTTTGAAAAATATCGTATCAAAGCCGGAGATATCCTGATCAACAGAACGAGTGAAACCATTGCAGAACTTGCCTGCTGTTGTATCGCAGCACATGATTACAATGCAGTCTATGGCGGTTATCTGAAACGACTCCGCCCGCTGCCCGACTCACCGGTCTCCCCTTTTTATATGGCCGCCTATCTCAACAGCCATATTTACCGGCTGGAAGTCGAAAACAACATTCCCGCCTGCACGACCAGAGCAAACATCAGCACAGAAAGACTTTCACGGATACATATTTATTATCCCGAATCAGACATGCAGAAAATACTCGGAGATACCATATTCTCTGTCAGACAATTTCAGAAAGAGTGTCAGGATTCCAGATTATCCGACCTGTTGAACCGGTTTATTCGGCTGTTGATTGAACAGTTTATCACATATCCCATACTTCAGACACAGCAAAAGGAGGAATAAAAGATGACGCAACGAGACCAGAAATGGCTGGTATTGCTTTATTGCCTCGCCGAACTCAGAGGCGGCGCACAGCGCAATCTTGTATTACAGCACATACAAGATCAGGGTTACTGGTACAAAAACGACCAGAATGATACCTATCGCACCACACGCAGGGAAAGTGTATGGAGAAATGATTTTTCTTATGAGCGCCAGCATTTGGTAGAGGAAGGCTACATGAAAAGCGGAATTCCCGGCAGATGGGAAATAACGCAAACGGGCAGGGCGCTCCTTGCCCGTCTGATAAACAAGGCGCTAAACCGGCCTGCAGATGAAAATCTCTGCTATACCCCTGTATTCTTCCAAGAATTAATACAGGAGCAGGAAGATGATCAATATCCAACGAGCGGACAGCCCGGATCCAATGCGAATGCAACTCCCGGGAATACAGCCCGGCCGAATGTTCCGAAGCCTCCAATGTCGAACAAGCCTCGGGCTCCAAGATCACCTTCTATATCATCTTCCGGCAAGCGTATTTACCCGCGCTCCGCAGCTGTTTCCCTGAACGCTCTCAATCTGGCCGGAAATGTATGCGCTGTCAATCCGGATCACCCCTCTTTTCTCCGAAGAGACCGGAGTGCTATGTATATGGAGCCCCATCACCTGATTCCAATGTCTCTGACAGATTATTTTAATGTCGATCTGGACAGGGAACAGAATATATTTTCTCTGTGCAGTAATTGTCATAATCGAATACATTACGGAACAAAGGAAGATGTAAAAATCTTGATCACCAAACTTTTCTCATCCAGAGAAGATGATATCTGCTCTATTCTCGGGAAAAAAATCACCATAGACGAACTCTGCCGAATCTATGACACGATGGCAAAGAAAAAACGCCATAGGCACTGAGTGATATACAATACAACAGTTACAGAAAAGCTCCGCCTGCATCTTAAATCTCTGCAGACGGAGCTTTCCGCTTATTTTATCGTTGTTTTAATATCCCCCGTTATTCTTATCGGGCGTCTTCACCTGACCGTATGACTGGAACCGGGTCATAACGTCAGCCATCTCCTGATCTGTAAGGACAACGCCTCTGTTTTGCCCTGCGGACTCGCACATCCACTGCATCTCTGCGCAGAATTCACAGCTCACAGCAAGATTAAACGCCTTTGCAAGACTGACCCCGCATGTCACGAGACCATGATTGGCAAGCAGAACCGCGCGGCTCTCGCCGATCGCTCCTTCTACTTTCTCAGCCAGCTCATGTGTTCCGAAAGTCGCATACTCCGCGCACGGAACCTCCGCTGTGCCTGCCGAAGCGATCACATAATGAACTGCTTTCAGCGGCTCCCGCATACATGCCAGCGCCGTACAGTATTTTGAATGTGTATGTACCACGCCGCGCGCCTCCGGTTTGATCTTATAAATGATCGAATGAAGTTCATGTTCGCTGGACGGCTTTCTGTTTCCTTCCACAATCTCTCCATCCAGAGTCATAACTACCACATCCTCGGGCAGCGTCTCAAAATATCCGATTCCCGACGGACTGATCGCCATGTATCCTGTCTCCGGATCAAAAATGCTGATATTGCCGGCAGTTCCCTTTGCCAGCCCTGCTGAACTCATCTTTTTTCCATACTCTACGATCTGTTTTCTTGCTTCTTCCATTAACATAATCTTTTTCTCCTAATCCTGAAAATATCTTTTTATATCGTACGGTGAATAGATTCCCTTGTTGGTGACAATTCCATTACACAAATATGGGGGTGTAATATCAAATGCCGGGTACCATCCTTTTACCCCTTCCTTAGCCGTGCGTACCCCCATTGCCTCAAGCACCTGATTTCCATCTCTGTATTCAATTTTAACAGAATCTATCGTCGGATGCTTTTCATCCGGTGCTCCCGTAACATAATAAGGGATTCCGTAATGTTTGCAGACAATTGCAATCTGCAGGGTTCCCACTTTATTCACAATATGCCCGTCACAGGATATTGCATCCGCTGCTGACGTAAACACATCTACCAGTCCGTTCTGCATTGCAAATGCCGGCATATTATCTGTAATAACCGTTACGTCAAACCCCTGATCATAAGCTACGCTGGCTGTCAGTCGGGCTCCCTGAAAATACGGTCTTGTTTCCGCACAGACAACTTTCATATCCTTTCCGCGTTCCCTGATTTCCTTTAACATAAGTCCTACAATTGTTTCACCGAAACACTGTGTCATAACAGACCCTTTGTCCGGGAATAGATCAACCAGGTATTTTGCCGTCTTCCCAATCCGGATATACTTATTATTAACTTCTTCTACGGAGTGTTCAAAAACAGCCTTGTCTGCCGGTTTGCCTTCTGCAAGCGCTTCTTTCGCGGTATCTATACATTTCTGTGTGATTGCTTCCATTCGCACAGTAGTCGTCGGACGCGCATGTGATAATGTATAGGAAGCTCCGTATCTGTATTCTGTGCGACTCCGCCAAAAACAGCAAGATAACCCTCGTATGTGCAGGCGGACAGCTCCGGGCAAAAACCAGTTCTTTTGTAGGGTACAGGACAACCGACATGATCAGCAGTAATTTTGCCAATATAGCTTTCCTCAGCAATCCTGCCGTCAACATAACATACGGTTTGACCGACAACAACCTGAACGAGGCAAACGTTCGGAAATGTATGCTGGAACACTCCAAACAGCACATCTTCCTGATGGATCATACAAAATTTTCAAAAACAAGCAGCAATATATTCGGACAGCTTTCCGATATAGATGTACTGATCACAGACAAAAAACTGAGCAGAGACTGGGAAACATCACTCAGGACAAAAGGAGTGGCGTTTCATTATACAGCATGAAGTAATACTGCCAGTAAATATGTCATCATAATCATAACAGGGAGGCAATTATGTTCTTTTTCTTCGAAGATCTCTACTATACTAACGAGGATATCTGCCAGGCTTTTAAAAAAATATGTCTTGATAAGATGCTTGCTGACGGCTATTTTGACATGAGCACTTACATTTTCGGGCGTATCAGAAAAGAGGATATGTACGCCAGCCTGACCGCCCACAGATCAAAATACGCAGCCCTCTATCGCGGCGCCTACCCCAAAAAGGATACCATCGCCTCCGAATGGAAACAACGGCTTGCAAACACTGAACAGCAGGATGGACCAGATCAGACCGAACTCACCTATGAAGAATCCGGCGCAATTGTAAACTGGATATACAGAGCATTAAAAAATTCCCAGGAAAGGGAGAAATTTACTGAATATATCTTTAAATCCTTAAAAGACTTACATCACATCCAGAATAATATCCGTTTCTCAAAAGGAGTCGTTTACAATGCCGCTAAAGTAAATCTTCATTTTCTTTCTTCTGTTTCAGGAGTCAACACTTTTCTTTCAACTCTGAAAAAGAAAGGAAACACTCTGTTTTTCCGCGGGCACGCAGATGCCAATTATATTCTGCGGCCTTCCATCATGCGTTCGACTCAACTCATGCAGAATGAAAGCCGTTTATATCACGAACTGCTGATCAACTGTCCTGAAGACTTCGAAAAATGCCATACGCACCTGGAGAAACTTGTTAAAATGCAACACTATGGTCTTCCCACACGGCTGCTCGACATCACCCGGAACCCGCTTGTAGCCCTGTACTTTGCCTGTGAAAGCCGCCCTGAGTCTTACGGGGAACTGATCTTGATCTCTGCGGAAAATCATGAAATCAAATACCCGCAAAGCGATACCGTATCTGTTCTAGCAAGCCTTCCTGTGTTTTCTTATGAAAAGCAGCAGGAATTCTTAACACTGGCCCTTACTCCGGGCATATCCTCCCGGGAGTTCAATAAAAAGGCTGCCCGACTGATCCATGAAGTCCGCCTGGAAAAGCCGGCTTTCCAGGCGGAAGTAAACAGCGCTGATATTCTGAATAATTATATCGTTTATGCTCTAAAGAATAATAATAGAATCATAAAACAAGACGGCGCATTTATTCTCTGCGGACTTTCCGCGGAAGCCGACTCTCTGGATCAATTCCGCTATAAAGAGCGCGGCAGAAAAACCGTCGTACTTATAGAGAAGAAAAAAAGAATCCTGGAACAGTTAGAAACTTTTTCGATCAACAGAGCATCTCTGTTTCCCGAAATAGAATGTGTCGCTGAATATCTGAAGAATAAGTTTGACCGGTAGACATTACCTATAATATATTTGTTCTTCCTTATTGTCTTGAACATTTTTCGGCATCAATCGCCAGTGTAAACATCAGCACATGCAGTGCATCTCCCGGATTCACGATATCCAGTACATAGGTATCTGTCATATGAAAAAGCTCCTTCGATATGACCGCTAGCGTTCTCCCTGCGCCATCCGTAATGGAATAATTCCATTCCGTCCAGTCTCCTTCAATATGCCATCCGTTAAAATCAATATCATAGCGCGGCTTCAGGAAAGTAAGCTCTTTGCTGATAGAGCCGATCCTCTGCTCCCCTTCATACACCTCGAACTTCGGAAGAAACGTAAGCACTCGTTCCTTCACCATTCCCAGTTCCCGGTCACGGGAATCAAATATCTTGAGGCAATGTCCCCATGACAGCTGCCCTTTTACCACATAAACCGTATTTTCATATTCATCATAAATGTCATAGCTGTCCAGCCATGAAAAAAATCTCTGTTTAAATAGTAATTTCATGCACTTCTCCTCTCTGATATAAAACTGCCACATCCACTTCTCCAAAACTTCTGCAGGGAACTCATAGCAGCATTTCCACCAGTTCTCTGTGCACACATGACATATCTGCCTGATAAATATCAATACAGTTCAATAGCGCACCACCTTTTGCATATGACGGAAAAATGAATCCGCACTCCGGACTTCCCGCCTTGTAATCCCCGGTAACCGGACAAACCGCGCAGATCAGATATTCGAACATCTCCTCCGACTCTCCCAGCCTGACATGATCCGCTGCCTTGGACGGAATATCATACCGGTCATGAAACATAAAGATGCCGTACTCATGATCTGAACGATATCTCTCCCCTGTCTTCTCATAAAAAATCTCAAGCAGTGCATCGTTCTCCAGGCCCGAACTTCGGATTCCCATCAGGAGCTGATACATGCTCTCCTTGCCTCTGGAGTTTTCTGGAATCACATAACGCTTCAGATTGCCATTCGTCTGCGCAAAGGGAATCGACTTTGCAATCTCCAGATTTTTCGCCCGGTCCGATCCTGACAGCTTAAGGAATCGGGTGTTGAATGTTCCGTCAATAAATCCGTCCGGATCCATATATGCCCCTGCGATCCGAGTCACAGAAGTCCGCTTCACTGTCATGCGGCGGGTAATGGCAAGCATATCCTCACGGTCAATCTGAAGAGACCGCAAAGAGGTGTTATATTCTGTGTTCATGGTTCTTTCTCCTTATTAAGCCAGATTTACAGCCATTGCTGCGCCGGAATTTACACCTGCTTTTCCATAATATCATAACATAAAAATCATTCTTTTCTGTGGATATTATATTAAATTCCTTATCTCTATATCCTCTTCTGAGATATGTCTTTTTCCAATATCAGAAACTTCCAGCGAATGACCCAGCGAATGAGTCAGTCATGTACGCACATAATCATTTTCGTGAATGATGCCATTTTTCGAATCTCCGTAAAAATGTCTTTCTGATAATAATTCACTCCCTATCATATTACCATCTCCCTCAAACGGATTTATATTTGCAAGTATGAATCGAAAAAGCCGAATGCATTTGACCGCATTCGGCTTTTCCTGATTCTATATAGCTTGACTTTCATATAACCGCTTTTTGATATTTTCTGCTTTGGATTATCCGTGTTTTACTCAAACTCCTCAGCGGATAAATTGAACTGGCTACTTTTCTATGATTTTTGTTGATTTTATTATTCTTATTTCTTATAACTTCTTCTCATATTCGTGCCGGTTCAAATTTTTAGAGCCAAAATAGAGCCAGTTAGAATCACTGGCTGCGCCCCTTCAGTTTCTTCAGTATCGCCATAACATCTGGCTGCGTTGGAGTAAACTTAACGCCACGTTTCAACATCCCCATAACTTTTCTCGCTTTTCGCTCAATCTCTCTGGCGGTATGCTCACTGGTCAACATCAAATGGTTTCCGGCAATCGTGTATTCCCGTTCTATGTATTCTTCTGTTATCGGAAACATATCCTGTATCAGAAATGCGCTTTCCCGGCTGTCATCCAGTTTAACAATATGGATAATATCGCAAGGTTCCCCTGCTTTTTCCTTCCTCTCCATAATTCGTCTGTATTTGTCAATACGGCTGGACAGTGGTATCATCCAGTATATTCCTATACTTGTATCCTCAAAGCAGTAATAATGTGGTCTGTTTCCCGCCTTATTTCCTTTAAGATACGGGTCTGGCATATCTTCAAAAAAGTTATCTTTGATAATATAAAATCCTGTTTTTCTCATTTACCTGTCCTCATTATGGAAAAAGTCCCTCGCCTTGCGGCGAAGGACTATACTTTCGACCCAACCACTTATATACCGC
>DWXI01000106.1 GCA_019119265.1 Candidatus Mediterraneibacter intestinigallinarum
GACTTGAAGTTCATACATATTGCAGGAACGAATGGCAAGGGATCTGTGCTTGCATACACTTCGATGATATTGAGTGAGGCAGGATACAGGATCGGGCGGTATGTTTCACCGACAGTGGTTTCCTATCTGGAGCGGATACAGGTTGACGCGAAATGGATATCAGAAGAAAAATTCGCTGAACTGACAGAGAAAGTAAGAAACGCTATTGCCCGGCTTGAGGCTGCGGGGGAGAACCTTCCCACAGTCTTTGAGATAGAGACGGCAATAGCTTTTTTGTATTTTAAGGAAATGAAATGCGATCTGGTGGTGTTGGAAGCAGGGCTTGGCGGTGAACTGGACGCGACAAATATCATCCGGAACACGGTCTGCGCAGTCTTTGTCAGCATCAGCCGGGATCATTTAGGCATTCTGGGAAATACGCTTACGGAGATTGCGGAGAACAAGGCCGGCATCATAAAGCCCGGCTGCGCAGTGATCTCGGCGCGGCAAAAAGACAGTGTGTCCGGCATTTTAAGAAGCAGGGCTGACGAATATGGCTGCAGCTATGTGCAGGCGGAGCCGGAGCTGGCAGAGATTGAAAAGGAAGATTATCATGGTATTTATTTATCCTATAAAGAATTTATGTCACTGCACACGGTCATGGCGGGAAGGAATCAGATCGGGAATATAACGGCAGCGCTGGAAGTGATCCGTATGCTGCGGCAGGAGGGTTATGAGATTTCGGAAGGCGCCGTAAAACGGGGGCTGGAGAGAACACAGTGGCCGGGAAGATTCAGCTGCATCGGCGAATCTCCTGTATTTATCCTGGATGGAGCTCATAACGAAGATGCCGCACTTAAGCTCAGGGAATCTGTAGAAGCATATTTTCCCGGGCGCAGGCTGATCGGCATTATGGGAGTATTTAAAGATAAAGAGTATGAGAAAATAGCACAGACGTTGGGCCCGCTTATGTCGGTGATCTATGCGGTGGACCTCCCGGATAAAAAGAGGGGGCTCCCGTCGGAAAGGCTTGCAGAGGCGCTTGAAAAATATTGTTCCTGTGTGAGGCGGCCGGATGTATCTGAGCGGAAGAGAGCCGTGGACTGTGCGGTCCGGGCGGCGCTTTTAGAGGCGGGGAAGGAAGATGTGATACTTGCATTCGGATCACTGTCCTATCTTCACTGGGTGAAAGATGCATATGACAAAGCCGTCTGGTAAACGGTACATAACATGAACAGAAAAGAGGAGTAAGAGATGATCGATCATGGGAAGATAGAGCAGGCAGTGAGACTTTTTCTTGAGGGAATCGGTGAGGATGTTTCACGGGAAGGATTAATAGATACGCCGGACCGTATCGCAAGGATGTGCGAGGAACTGTACGGCGGTATGGAGGAAGATGCATCGGTACACCTGTCAAAGACGTTTTCCGTTGACAGCAGCGAGATGGTGATAGAAAGAGACATAACGTTTTATTCTACGTGCGAGCATCATATCCTGCCATTTTACGGGAAAGCGCATATCGCTTACATTCCGGACGGAAAAGTTGTGGGATTGAGCAAGCTTGCCCGGACAGTGGAAGTCTTTGCCAGAAGACTGCAGCTCCAGGAGCAGCTGACCGGACAGATAGCGGATGCGCTGATGGAGCATATGCAGCCGAAAGGCGCGCTCGTGATGATCGAGGCGGAGCATATGTGCATGACCATGCGCGGGATCAGGAAGCCGGGCAGCAGGACGGTGACGATGGCAAAGCGGGGCGTGTTTGAGTGCGATCCGGCTCTGGAGGAGCGTTTCTTCCAGATGCTGAATATGGGAACTGAAAAATAATTTCCGGACGGGTAAGCAGGAGAACAGATTATGGACAAAATGAGACGAGTGAACGCGATCCTTAAGGTTCCGCTGTACCGCAGATGTTATGGGCGTCTGGAGGAGTTTGAAAAAGAGAGAATCTTCTGCCGTCATCAGATGCCGCATCTGTTGGATGTGGCAAGGATTGCATATATTTTAAATAAGGAACAGGATCTTGGATTTGAGAAGGAAGTAATCTATGCGGCTGCAATTCTCCACGATATCGGAAAAGCAGAACAGTATGAGAGCGGAACACCTCACGAACAGTCCGGAGAGCGTCTCGCCTCGGAGATCCTGGATTCGCTTCCTGCTGATGCGGCATTTTCCGAGGGGGAAAAACGCATGATCCTGACAGCCATCCGCGGACATCGGAGGCTGAGAACGGATGCAGAACCGCTGGAATGGCTTCTCTATACCAGCGACAAGGCGTCGCGGACGTGCTTTGCCTGTCCGGCGGAGAGCAAATGTGGCTGGAGTGCGGAGAAGAAAAATATGGAGTTAAAAGTATAGATTAAAAACAGAAAACAGGGAGATGACATGATGAGAATAGGCAGCAGAGAATTTGATACGGAACATCAGACATATATTATGGGGATCCTGAATGTAACGCCGGATTCTTTTTCGGACGGTGGAAAATACAGCAGGATCGACGCGGCTCTGGCCCATGCGGAGGAGATGATCCGCGACGGAGCAGATATCATTGATGTGGGAGGCGAGTCCACACGTCCGGGGCATATGCAGATCACGGATGCGGAAGAAATCGCAAGGGTCGTGCCGGTCATAGAAGCCCTGAAGACACGTTTTGATACGCCGGTCTCTGTGGATACATACAAGAGCGCGGTGGCGCGGGAGGCGCTGAAAGCAGGGGCGGATCTGATCAACGATATATGGGGGCTCAAATACGATCCGCAAATGGCGGGGGTTATTGCTGAGAGCGGCGCGGCGTGCTGCCTGATGCACAACCGCAACAATACGGATTACGGACAGTTTATCCCGGAATTTCTGGACGATATGAGAGAATGCATCAGTCTGGCTGATGAGGCCGGCATCGCACGGGATAAGGTCATCCTCGATCCGGGAGTGGGGTTTGGAAAAACATATGAGATGAACCTGGAAATCATCAGCCGGCTGGAAGTGATGCATGAATTGGGATTTCCTATCCTGCTTGGAACATCCAGGAAATCCGTGATCGGGCTGACGCTCGATCTGCCGCCGGAGGAGCGGGAAGAAGGAACTCTGGTAACTACGGTCTACGGGGTACAGAAAGGATGCGCCTTTGTGCGGGTGCACGATGTGGAGAAAAACAAGAGAGCGGTCAGGATGACCAGGGCACTGATGAACAGAGGGTAGAAGAATGGACAAGATAAAGATAAAAGATTTGGAAGTGTTTGCAAATCACGGCGTTTTTCCCGAGGAAAATACGCTGGGGCAGAAATTTATTGTGTCAGCCGATCTGTACACGGATACGAGAAAAGCGGGAAAGACAGACGATCTGACTGCCTCCATCCATTATGGAGAAGTCAGTGCGTTTATTGAAATGTGGCTGAAAAAGCACACGTATAAACTTCTTGAGAGCGCGGCGGAGAATCTGGCGGAAGAGCTCCTTCTGAAATATCCGGGAATGAGTGCGATCCGGCTGGAGATCAAGAAACCGTGGGCTCCGATTCGGATCCCTCTTAAGACTGTGAGTGTGGAGATCGAGCGGGCGAAACATACCGTATATATTGCCATGGGCTCTAATATGGGTGACAGGGAGAAGTACATCAGAGACGCAGTGAAGATGCTGGATTCAATCAGAGGATGCACAGTAAAGAGAGTATCGGATCTGATCGAGACGCCGCCTTACGGCGTGACGGATCAGGATGATTTCCTCAACGGATGTCTGGAGCTTGAGACGCTCCTGACGCCCCGGGAACTTTTAGGAGAACTGAACAGGATCGAGGCAGAGGCGGGCCGTGAGCGCATTGTTCACTGGGGACCGCGTACACTGGATCTGGATATCATTTTCTATGACGATATAACCATTCAGGAAAAAGACTTGTGCATCCCCCATGTGGAGATGCACAAGAGAAAATTTGTGTTGGAGCCTCTCTCGCAGATCGCTCCGTACAAACGGCATCCGGTGTACGGAAAGACCGTGACAGAGATGCTGAAAGAGCTGGAATAGTTGAAAACTTCTCTTATTCCTTTACTTTCACATACAGCTCCGGCGTGTCTGCAGCTGCGGCGCCGGTGTCAAAATACTCCATGTACGCACTGTCCAGCCGGTCTTTGTCAATGACATAAACTGAGATGCACTCTTTTTCTTCACCCGGATCAAGGAGCGTATAATCTCCGTTCCCATTCTCATCGAGATATCGGAGGAGAGGCGAGAGATAGGTGTCTATCGCTGTATCCCCGGTATTTCTGAGTTTTGTCTTTACAATGATAAAAGCAGCATCCGTGCTCTCGGTCATTCTGTCGTTATCTCCGGTAAAGCGTTCATGAGGCTTCAGTGAGCCGTCCTCGTTTCCGTCAATTGACAGTGTATCATTGATTCCGCGGATGCGGTCGCTAGAGACGATGGTGGACGCTGCAGCTTCCTCATTTGCTTCTTTGTGTTCTCTGTTGAGTTCTGCGATTTCTTCTTCCGTCGGATAGGGAACGGTGCTCTCCAGCACTTCGATTTCCAGTCCTTCCGCGATCTTTTCAGCTTCGTCTGCCGCAAGATCGGTTCCATCCAGGTATACATGTACGGCATATCCCCATTCCTCATTAAAAAGATAGAGATCCTGCTGAGTATCATCGCTGTCGATATAGTCGGTATTTTCCTGAGTGAAGATGTCTACGTTCATTCCCTGTATCTCGATCGTTTTGATATAACTGTCTTTGTTGATCGCTACTTGTAGTGCGGAATCTGATGTCCTGCTTTCAAGGTAGAGCTCGGCAGCATTGTACGGGATGATCGTCATGCTTCCTTCCGTCTTTTCGTTGTACCATTTGCTCTCATATGGGCCGTCTGTCTGGTAGACATAACCCTCCGGAACATAACCCGGGGTGACGCGGATTTCATGAGCCTCTTTCTCTGAGGGGTCGACATTGAGCGCATAGGTGAGGTAGTCGCCGTTCTCTGTAAGACGGGCGCTGACAAACGAAATTCGCTTACCGGATGCTCTTTTTTGTTTTTTCGGATAATATCGATGCATTTGTTGATCAGGATGCGAGTCATCCAGGTGCGGAAATATCCGGGATCGGCGAGATGCCGGATTGATCGGTAGCATGTTTCAATCGTATCCTGAATAGCGTCGGCGATATCTTCATCATTGGTAAAATAGGAGCGGGCGATTTTATACATGCTCTGTTTATTTATCTCGATCAGCCGGACGAATGCCCGGGCATCGCCCTGCTGTGCTTTTTTGACAAGGTGTTTCAGGGAAGATCCCTCCTTTCTTTCTGCGGAGTGCATGGCGTTCTGTCTCCATTTTCAGCAGATTATGGCAGCGCTGCGTCCTGGGTTCTGTAACTGTTACATAAATTAGACGGAGCACTGGGAGAAAAGGTTTCATACATGCAGGTATTTTATCACAGTTTATATTCTGATATCTGTTGGGAAATATGACGGTTTTTGGCCAGGGTTGTTTCATGAAAGATTTTTAAAAGTATAAGAAGATTGGATTTTATCGGGGGTTATACGTGTTATACAAATACGCGTATAACTCTCGACTTTTTATTCCTGTAGAGGTATAATGTCTATATAGTATAGGTATACTCCACCTATACGGAAAGGAGGACATTATGCCAGTAACTGAGAAAAAATATCCGGATTGGGTTCAGAAGTATCGGACAAAGGGAACTACTGTGAAGAAAAAAGGAGATTCGTATTATCTCTATAAAAGGAC
>DWXI01000107.1 GCA_019119265.1 Candidatus Mediterraneibacter intestinigallinarum
TCGTATTCATCGTGAATTTCCCCTACGATTTCCTCAAGGATATCTTCAAGAGTAATCAGTCCGGCCATTTCGCCGTATTCGTCCAGAACGATAGCAATATTAAATGTAGATTCCCTCATTTCCACGAGAAGTTCAGAAATGCTTTTATATTCGTATGTGAAATGCGGCTTTCTCATAATATCGCGAATATTGAAAGAATCATCCCGGGCACACAGAAGAAGGTCTTTCATATTGATGATACCGACGATGTTATCCTGGGAGTCCTCATAGACCGGAAGCCGGGTGAACTTGTCCTCGCGAAAAATGTCGATCAGCTCGCTGTAGGTACTGTTTACATCCGCAAAAGTCACATGTACCCTTGGTACCATGATATCTTTTGCGTTGGCATCTCCCAGATCAAATACATTATTGATCATTTCCTTTTCATCGGATTCTATAACGCCTCTTTCATGGCTTACGTCAACAATAGTCCTGAGTTCTTCTTCGGTCATTCCCCTTTTGGAAGCAGCGGGATCGACCCGGAGAAGTAGCATGATGGCGCGGGAAAACAGGTTGATAATAAAAATTACAGGTGTCATTATCACCATGAAGAATTTGATCACTCTGATATACCGCAATGATATTTTTTCCGCATTTATCGTAGCATAATTTTTAGGCGTGATCTCACCGAAAACGAGGATCGCGACCGTGAGTACTGCCGTGGCAATGCTTACCATATATCCGCCAAAAGTGTATGCAAGTGTAGCTGAGAGAGAAGACGCTGAAATGTTTACGATATTGTTACCTATCAAAATGGCGCTCAGCATTTTGGAAGTATGGTTTTCCGTAATATCCAGGACCATTGCGGCCCGTTTATTCCCGTCGTCGGCCAGAGCGCGCAGACGGATTTTATTTACAGTAGTCAGCGCTGTCTCGTTTGATGAGAAAAATGCTGAGAGCATAAGAAGAATGATCAGTATGATAAATTGAAAGGTGTCACCAGAGTCCACTGTATTTTTTTCACTCCTTTATCTGTTACAGTGCGTCTGATCTGACGCTGAAAATTCAGAGATACTGCTACATTATACTATGGATCTGCGAAATTTGCAAGAAACCTGAGGCTTTACATCACAGCTGGCTTGCATTATAATAATGTGGCAAATAATCGAATTAGAAATGGAGTATATCTATGGACCTGTACAACAGACTTTGTTCTATTGCCGGAGAGAAAAATGTTTTAAAAAATGAGCCTATGTCGCGGCATACTACTTTTCGCATCGGAGGTCCGGCGGATTATTTTGTCATGCCTTCATCCGCAGAGGAGATCAGACGGATCGTTGCGCTGTGTATTGAGGAAGAAACGCCGCATTATATAATAGGTAATGGAAGTAATCTTCTTGTGGGCGATAAGGGATACCGGGGAGTCATTATACAGGTATTTAAAAATATGAACGACATCCGTGTAGAAGGAGAGACGATATACGCTCAGGCCGGCGCCCTTCTGGCGAAAGTGGCCTCCGCAGCATGCGCGGCAGAACTTACCGGCTTTGAATTCGCATCAGGCATTCCGGGAACCCTCGGCGGAGCAGTGCGCATGAACGCAGGCGCTTACGGCGGCGAAATGAAGCAGGTGCTGAAGAATGCCGTAGTGCTCACTCCAGAAGGTGAGATTCTTACTCTGTCCGTGGATGAGATGAAGATGGGATATCGAACGAGTATAGTCTCCAGGATGGATTATGTGGTACTGGAAGCCGAGATAGCCCTGAAAAAAGGAGAACGCGAAAATATTCTTGCGAAGACGGAAGAACTTAGAGAGAAAAGGGTTTCAAAACAGCCGCTTGAGTATGGAAGCGCCGGCAGCACATTTAAAAGACCGGCAGGGTATTTCGCAGGAAAACTGATTGAAGATGCAGGGTTGAGAGGACTCAGGGTCGGGAACGCCCAGGTGTCAGAAAAGCACTGCGGGTTCGTGATCAACCGGGGCGGTGCAACTGCAAAAGAAGTAAAGGAACTCATGGATGAAGTCGTGCGAAGGGTTGAGGCGAACTCAGGAGTTCATCTGGAACCCGAAGTCAAAAGGATAGGAGAGTTTTAACAGATGCGTTTAGTGATCGTGACAGGTATGTCCGGAGCGGGGAAGACAACGGCGTTGAAAATGCTTGAGGATATGGGATATTTCTGTGTGGATAATCTGCCGATCCCACTGCTTACGCGCTTTGTGGAGATGTTCAGCGAGCCGGAGGAAGAAGTAAAAAAGATTGCCCTCGGTATTGACGTGAGAGGCGGCCAGGATTTTTCCGGACTGCAGGAAGTTCTGGATGAGATGGATGAGAAGCATACGGACTATGAGATTCTATTCCTGGATGCCCAGGACGATGTGCTGATCAAAAGATATAAGGAAACAAGACGACAGCATCCGTTAAGCGGCTCGGGAAGGGTTGATACAGGTATTGCAAAAGAACGCGAAAAGATTATGTTCCTGAAAATGCGGGCTACATATATTCTCGATACGAGCAGGATGCTGACAAGAGAACTGAAACTGGAGTTGGAAAAGATATTTGTAAAGGGGGAAAGGTTCTGCAGCCTTTATATTACAGTTATGTCTTTCGGGTTCAAGTACGGCATCCCGCAGGATTCAGATCTCGTATTTGACGTGCGTTTCCTGCCGAATCCATACTATATTGACGAGTTAAAAGAGAAGACTGGAAATGACCCGGAAGTACAGGACTATGTGATGGAGAATGATAAATCGCAGATATTTCTGGAGAAACTGACGGATATGGTGAATTTCCTTATTCCGAATTATATTCTTGAAGGTAAAAATCAGCTTGTTATCGCGATCGGCTGCACCGGGGGAAAACACAGATCTGTAACGCTGGCCAATGCTTTGTATCAGAAGCTGGATAAACAAGAGAATTACGGAGTACGTATCGAACATCGTGACATCGGGAAAGATGCAGTTACGAAGAGAAAAGAGTGAAATTATGTCTTTTTCTGGAAGAGTGCGGGAAGAACTTGCGGAAAATATTAGTGCGGCGAGACATTGCAGAATAGCTGAAACCGCAGCTTTTATTGGTATGTGCGGAACGGTTGTGATTAATAGTTTTGACCGGTACAGTATAAAAATCCATTCTGAAAATCTTCTTGTTGCAAGAAAAGTCTTTACATTGATAGAAAAAACATTTAATATTAAAATTGATATCTCTGTCAGGAGGAATATTGCAAAACAGAGTGTGTCATATGCGGTTGTTGTAAGACGACATGAAGATGCGCTCCGTATCCTTCAGGCGACAAAGATGGTTGGCGAGCATCAGGAAAGCACCGGAGATATTCATCCCTTCAGTCCGCTTGTGATCCAACAGATGTGTTGCAGGCGCGCCTTTTTGAGAGGCGCATACCAGGCGGCAGGGTCTATGAGCGATCCAAGGAAGTCTTATCACTTTGAAATTGTCTGTTCGACGCCTCAGGGGGCAGAACAGATCCGGGAAGTGATCTGCAGCTTCGGTTTGGATGCCAAGACTGTGAAACGGAAGAAATCGTTTGTTGTCTATCTGAAGGAAGGATCCCAGATAGTAGATATCCTTAATGTGATGGAAGCGCATGTCGCTCTGATGGAGCTTGAAAATGTCAGGATTTTAAAAGAGATGCGTAATTCTGTTAACAGGAAGGTCAACTGCGAAACTGCCAACATCAACAAGACTGTGTCGGCAGCGGTAAAACAGGTTGAGGACATTACATATCTCAGAGACACGGTAGGCTTTGAACATTTGCCGGATAATCTGGTAGAGGCTGCGACAGCCCGCCTTGAGAATCCTGATGCCACTCTGAAAGAGCTGGGGGAGATGCTTGATCCGCCGGTTGGAAAGTCCGGAATCAATCACAGGCTGCGCAGACTAAGTGAGATGGCAGAGAAGGTAAGGCAGGAACAAGGAGGATTATTATGATTAAAACACCTGTTGTAGTTAAGAAGGAAGATGGCTTTGACGGAAGACCGATTGCACTGCTCGTACAGGAAGCGAGCCAGTATGCAAGCAAGGTATATATACAGATCGGTGAGAAAAACATAAATGCTAAGAGCATTATGGGAATGATGAGCCTGAGCCTTGAGAACGGTGAGAGAATTACTGTAGTTACAGATGGCGAAGACGAGAAAAAGGCGGCGGAAGGAATAAGGACATTTTTCGCAAATGCAAAATGATTACAGGTGGAAAATATCTTGCCGGAAGATCGGCAAGATGAAGATAGAAGGGTGATTTTGAAAAAGGCTGTGCGATAGGTGCAGCCTTTTGGTGTCTAAAGTGGATTCATATGTATACGGGGGCATATAAATAAGGGAGGATATGGGTAATTATGAAAAAAATGTTGTTTATCTATAATCCAAATGCTGGAACAGGGGTGCTGAAACCGAAACTTTCAGATGTTCTTGACATATTTACAAAAGCCGGCTATGAGATCACGGTATATCCGACTCAGAAATATCATGATGGAACAAACAGGATGGAATCTTGCGCGGCAGGGTACGATCTGATTGTCTGCAGTGGCGGAGACGGAACTCTTGACGAGGTTGTAACGGGTATGAAACTGAGAAACTATCAGGTTCCGCTTGGCTATATTCCTGCAGGAACTACAAATGATTTTGCATCTAGCCTTGGTATCCCGAGAGATGTTCTGGAGGCTGCAGATACGGCTGTAAACGGCGTGCCGTTTCCGTGCGATCTTGGCTCATTCAATGATGACTATTTTATTTATATTGCGGCCTTCGGGCTTTTTACAGATGTATCTTATGAAACCAAACAGAGTATGAAAAATATCCTTGGACATTTGGCTTACGTGCTGGAAGGAACCAAGAGGATATTTAACATTCCTTCTTACAAACTCCGGGTTGTCCATGACGGGATAGAAATAGAGGATGAATTTATTTACGGAATGGTGACGAATTCCCGCTCTGTAGGAGGGTTTAAGGGAATTATCGGACCGGATGTGGTATTTGATGACGGTGAATTTGAAGTTACTCTTATAAAAACACCGAAGAACCCGATGGAATTAAATGATTTGCTCGGAGCAATTATGTTGAAACAGATTAATCCCGAGCGTATGTATTCTTTTAAGTCAGGGGCTGTTCAGTTTGAATCTATGGAGGCGATTCCATGGACGCTGGATGGAGAGTATGGTGGCAGACATGAAGAAGTTATTGTCAGGAATAACCGTCAGGCGCTTCAGATCATGGTGAAGCAGGAAGTTGCTGCCGGCCTTTCGGTGGCAAAAATGGCAGTGAAATAGTTATTTACAAAAGTTTACAAAAAAATAAAAAAAGGCTTGCATATTAGAAAAGTATATGATATAGTAATATTCGCTGTGAGGGAAACCAAACGGCGGATATGAATATGGCTCCGTGGTCAAGCGGTCAAGACGCTAGCCTCTCACGCTGGAATCAGGGGTTCGATTCCCCTCGGAGTCACTGAGGAAGTTCCGGGAATGCCAGACGGGTGTTTCCGGTTTTTTCTTGTTCAGTAAAGCTGTGTCTTCAAATGACACACGTTTTGGATGGAACTGCGTCTAAAGATACTGTTTGACGGACATACTGCTTTCATAATAACTATTTCGGAGGAGAAAATATGAAGCATATACTTTTCCTGATCATAGACATGCAGAATGGATTTATCAACAGTTATACAGAGAATCTTGTAGGGAAAATACGGGATTTCCAGAACAGGATCAAAGATCGTGTAATCACGGCGGGCACTCGCTATGTAAATCACGAGCATACGGCATGCTATTTGTTTGAGGGCTGGAAAAGCTGCATGAACGGATCTGAAGAGGCGGAAATTGTGCCGGAGCTTCGCGATAGCATGGTGAAAGTATTTGCTAAAGATAAGTACAGCTGCTGGAATGATGAGATGAAGGAGTTTGTGCAGGAGAATGGGGTTGAGAAGATATATTTCGCAGGCGTAAATACAGGGTGCTGTGTGCTCAATAGTGTGCTCGACTGCTACAATGATCTTGTCGACTGTGCGGTGATAGAAGACCTCTGCGGCTCAACATCCGGAACGAGAGAGCACGAGGCTGCTCTGACTGTTCTGAGAAGCTGCATTACTGATGCGAGAGTGATTACGTCAGAGAGAGCGTGTGAAGAAATTTAGATTGTTTTTTTTCCTTTGTTACGCTATAATAAAAAAGGATTTATAAAACCAGACAAATCCCGGCAGCCTTTAGGACAGGCGATGAGGGAGGCAGAATTGGAGGAGAAGAAATATGTTAGTATCAGCAACAGAAATGCTTCAGAAAGCAAAAGCGGGTCACTACGCAGTAGGACAGTTCAACATCAATAATCTTGAGTGGACAAAAGCGATCCTTTTGACAGCGCAGGAGTGCAATTCACCGGTTATTCTTGGTGTATCCGAGGGTGCAGGAAAATATATGGCAGGTTATAAGACGGTTGTGGGCATGGTAAATGGTATGCTTGAGGAGCTGAATATTACTGTTCCGGTAGCGCTTCATCTTGATCACGGCAGCTATGACGGATGCCTGAAGTGCGTAGAGGCAGGATTCTCCTCTATCATGTTCGACGGATCACATTATCCGATCGACGAGAACGTGGCGAAGACAACAGAGCTGGTTAAGATTGCTCATGAGCACGGCATGTCTCTTGAGGCAGAGGTAGGAGCAATCGGCGGCGAGGAAGACGGTGTAATCGGAAAAGGCGAGTGTGCTGATCCGGATGAGTGCAAGATGATTGCAGATCTTGGCATCGATTTCCTGGCAGCAGGTATCGGAAACATTCACGGCGTATATCCGGATAACTGGGAAGGATTAAGCTTTGAGACTCTGGACGCAATCCAGCAGAAGACGGGCGATATGCCGCTCGTACTTCACGGCGGTACAGGCATTCCGGATGATATGATCAAGAAAGCGATCGATCTGGGTGTGGCTAAGATTAATGTTAATACAGAGTGTCAGATCGTATTTGCAGAGGCAACGCGCGAGTATATCGAAGCTGGAAAAGATAAACAGGGCAAAGGCTTTGATCCGCGTAAGCTTCTGAAACCAGGCACAGAAGCAATTATGGCTAAAGTGAAAGAGAAGATGGAGTTATTCGGCTCGGTAGGAAAAGCCTGAAAAATTTTCAGGAAAACCTGAATAATTTTTTGACAAATTTCACTTGCCTTTTTGGCGTGATTGAGTTATACTGTCAAACGTAGACATGAACAAGGGCGTTCCAAGATAGCTTGGAGTGCCCTTTTTTCGTAGAAACTATGCTGTAGTTTTACGAAACTGTCTCCGGAAAAGGTCCTGAATACAGACCTTGGGATGGCGGGATATCTTGTTCCTGCGGTTCCCCGGAAATGGAAAGAAATGAAAAGGAAGGGAAATCATATGAGCACAGAAAAGATTAATGTAGCTGAAATCTTTGGAGAAAATGTCTTTAATGACACTGTGATGCAGGAACGTCTGCCAAAGAAGGTTTATAAGAACCTGAAGAAAACGATTGAAGAGGGCAAAGAACTGGATCTTGAGACTGCCGATGTCATTGCGCACGAGATGAAAGAATGGGCCATTGAGAAAGGCGCTACACACTATACGCACTGGTTTCTACCATTGACAGGTGTTACGGCAGAAAAGCACGACTCCTTTATCTCTGCACCGCAGCCAAGCGGAAAAGTGCTTATGAGCTTCTCCGGTAAAGAGCTGATCAAAGGCGAACCGGACGCGTCTTCGTTCCCGTCGGGTGGGTTAAGGGCTACATTTGAGGCGAGAGGATATACTGCGTGGGATTGTACATCTCCGGCGTTTGTAAGAGAAGATGCAGCGGGAGCAACGCTGTGCATTCCGACAGCGTTCTGCTCCTATACAGGAGAAGCGCTGGATCAGAAGACGCCGCTCCTTCGTTCTATGGAAGCAATCAATAAACAGGCTCTGCGTCTGCTGAGGCTGTTTGGAAATACAACATCTAAGAAAGTAACCCCGTCTGTAGGTCCGGAGCAGGAATACTTCCTTGTAGATGCCGAGAAGTTCGAGCAGAGAAAAGACCTTATCTATACAGGGCGTACACTATTCGGAGCTATGCCGCCGAAGGGCCAGGAACTCGATGATCACTATTTCGGAACGATCCGTCAGAGGATTGCGGCGTTTATGAAGGATGTCAACGAGCAGTTGTGGAAAGTCGGGGTTACGGCGAAAACTCAGCACAATGAAGTTGCTCCTGCACAGCATGAGCTGGCTCCGATCTATGCAGAGGCTAATATCGCGGTAGATCACAATCAGATCGTGATGCAGACGCTGAAAAGAGTTGCCTGCCAGCATGGAATGAAGTGTCTGCTCCATGAGAAACCGTTCGCGGGTGTTAACGGTTCCGGTAAGCATAATAACTGGTCGATCACGACAGATGATGGAATCAACATGCTGGATCCGGGCAAGACACCTCATGAAAATACACAGTTTCTGCTTGTACTAACCTGTATCTTGAGAGCGGTCAACATGCATGCGGATCTTTTGCGTGAATCGGCAGCAGATCCGGGCAATGACCACAGACTCGGGGCGAATGAAGCTCCGCCGGCAATTATTTCCGTATTTCTCGGCGAACAGCTTGAGGATGTGCTTGAACAGCTGATCAGTACAGGAGAAGCTACTCATAGCTTAAAAGGCGGCAAACTGGAGACGGGAGTGCGTACACTTCCGGAATTGTCCAAAGATGCGACCGACAGAAACCGTACGTCACCGTTTGCGTTTACGGGGAATAAGTTTGAGTTCCGTATGGTGGGATCCCGTGATTCCGTTGCATCACCGAATATCGTGCTCAACACGATCGTTGCCGAGGCATTTGCTGATGCCTGCGATATACTTGAGAAAGCAGATGACTTCGATCTGGCTGTACATGATCTGATCAAAAAATATGCGACAGAGAACCAGAGAATTGTATTTAACGGCGATGGTTACTCTGAAGCGTGGGTAGAGGAGGCAGAGAGAAGAGGCCTTCCGAATATCCGCTCTATGGTGGATGCAATTCCGGCGATGGTGACAGACAAAGCTGTAAACCTGTTTGAAAGATTCGGCGTGTTTACAAAAGCCGAGTTGGAATCCCGTGCAGAGATACAGTATGAAACATATGCGAAAGCGATCAATATTGAGGCGCGTACAATGATAGACATGGCAAGCAAACAGTTCATGCCGGCATTCATCAAATATACAAAGACACTTGCCGACACTGTAAATTCAGTGGCGGCAGCAGGAGCAGATGCATCCGTGCAGAAAGAAGTACTTGATGAAGTGACATCTCTCATGGGAGAGACAAAGAAAGCTCTCGATGCACTGGTCAAAGTGACAGATGAGGCTGCTGCAAAAGAAGAGGGCGCTGAGCAGGCAAACTTCTATCATTCAGATGTCTTTCCGGCTATGGAAGCGCTCCGTGCACCGGTTGACAAACTGGAGATGATCGTGGATAAAGAAGCGTGGCCGATGCCGTCTTATGGCGATCTTATTTTCGAAGTATGATCAATAGCATACCGGCGCTGAAAATAGTGCCCGGAAATACAGTTTAATACAGATACCTGTCGCCCGGTGGGGAAAGATATACCTCTCTCTTTCCCTGCCGGGTTTTTCTATATCATTGGTGCGGACGGCGTAATTGAGAAATATTCCATCCATTTTGCGCAAATTATTGACAGTTTGTTCCTGAAGATGCATACTAAATAATAATATGAGTTTGGAAAGAGGGGCGTAATGTGATGCACGAAAGCGGTGAGAAGGGAAAAAAGATGACTATCAATGATGTTGCGGAACAGCTTGGCGTTTCAATAAGCACGGTATCCCGCGCAATATCGGGAAAAGGAAGGATTGGGAGCGCAACACGAAGGAAAGTGCTTGAGTTTATTGAAGAGCATGATTACCATCCGAACAGCAGCGCAAAAAGTCTTGCGCAGGCAAAGACAGAGAATATTGCTCTTCTTATACCGGAAGTAAAGACGCTGGTGGCTCAGCCTTTTTTCTATATGTGTATGTGCGGTGTGAATGAGGTGGCGCAGGCGCGGGGATATGATATGTTTGTAGTAACTACAAACGGACAGGATATAACAAGATTGAAACGCCTTCTGGATAACGAAAAAGTGGACGGCGTGATTCTTGGAAACACTCACAGAGATGATGCGTTTGCAAAATTTTTGAAATCCCGGGGATGTCCGTTCGTTGCAATCGGATCCATGGACGATAATTCTGTTATTCAGGTAAATCATGACAACATGGGTGCCTGCCGGGATCTTACAGCAATCCTTCTGTCACGGAAGATGCGCAGGATAGCATATATGGGCACGTCTGGCAACCTGATAGTAAATGAAGAACGATACGGAGGATATCTGCAGGCTTACCGGGATATTGGGATGGATGTGGATATGAGCCTTGTGTATAGAGATAATATGACTGAAACAATCGTGCGCAAAAATACAGATGAGATTGTGCGTAAAAGAGCTGACTGCATTCTCTGCCAGGATGACGCCATATGTAATGCCGTCCTGCAGGAACTCTACACTCAGAAGGTGAGAATCCCTGAGGAAATGCGAGTGGCATCCTGCCATAACAGTAAAACTTTAGACAGTTATCCGGTTACGGTTACATCGTTAAAGTTTGATAATACAGAGATTGGACGTGTCGCAAGCGATGTGCTGATCGACATGTTGAATGGAAAGGAAGTGCCGGGGAAAACATTACTGGATTATGAAGTTGTCTTGAAAGAATCTACAAAATAGTGTTAAAGGGAACAAGAAATTGGCAGTCAAAGCGCAAAATGCGCAAATTTGGCTGCTATTTTTATGCAGAATTTATAAAAAACATTTTAAACTAATGTTAAATATGTATATTGTACAAAATATAATAGAGTGTTATAATCTTTACAAGAACAAGCGATTGCGCAACAAAAGCGTTGTGCAAGACGCAAAAAAATAATTCCGACACAGAAATCGGAAAAGGAGGTTATTTTATGAAGAAAAAGTTGGTAAGCGTATTGTTGTCAGCGGCTATGGTCGCAACACTGCTCGCAGGCTGCGGCGGCGGATCAGGTGAGTCATCGGACAGCACGGAGGGCGCTGCTTCAGGCGAGAAGCAGACTGTAGCCTTAAGAATGTGGGGCGCAGAGGAAGATCAGGAGTTTTTAAAAGGAATGGCAGAGTCTTTCGCTGAAGAATATGCTGACGCTGCCGATATTACGGTTGAAGTCGGTGTAGAAAGTGAGTCTACGGCAAAAGATACTGTTCTTACAGATGTTGAGGCAGCTGCTGATGTTTTTTCATTTGCTTCCGATCAGCTTCCGGATCTGGTAAATGCAGGAGCACTGCAGTCCATTGATGAAATGGACGAAGCTCTTCAGGCATATGCCGGAAAAAGCGTAGCGGACGTGGAAGAGGCAAATACGCCGGATTCTGTAGAAGCGTGTACATTCAACGATACTCTGTATGCGTTCCCGAGAACAGCCGATAATGGCTACTTCCTGTTCTATGATTCATCTGTGCTTTCAGAGGATGACGTCGCTTCCTGGGATTCTCTTCTGGCTGCAGCGGACGCGGCAGGAAAGAAAGTTGGAATGACTCTGGCATCCGGATGGTATAATGCTTCCTTCTTCTACAGTGCAGGATTTACAACCGGCCTGAATGATGATGGTTCCACATCCATGGATTGGAACGGGGAGGCTGATTACACAGGAGTAGAAGTGACACAGGCTATGCTGAACATCACAGGCAGCCCGGCATTTATGGCAGTAGCGGACGGAGATATTTCCAATCAGCTTGCGTCAGGTCAGCTCTGTGCAGCGGTATCGGGAACATGGGATGCGAGTGTGGCACAGGAAGTATTCGGCGACGGATATGCAGCTACAAAACTTCCTACATTTACAATTGCAGGAGATCAGGTACAGCAGGCTTCTGTATCCGGTTATAAGATGGTTGGTGTAAATGCTCACTCTGAGAACGCAGGATGGGCGGCTCTTCTTGCAGACTGGATCACAAGTGAAGCTGCGCAGCAGACACAGTTTGACGAGCGCCAGATCGGACCGTCCAATAAAGTTATACTTGAGTCTGATGCAGTTCAGTCAAATGTAGCTCTTTCAGCTCTGGCAGCACAGAACGAGTTCGGTGTTGTGCAGTTTGCAGGACAGAACTATTGGGATCCGGCAGCTACGTTTGGCGAGATGATTGCAAAAGGTGAACTTGATGTAAATGATACGGAAGGAATTCAGGCGGCTCTCGATACGCTTGTAGAAGGGGCAACAGCTCCTATCAACTAATAATCAGTGCTGTATTGGATAAAGTTTAACAGGTAACAGCAGTGGACCGGATGGGAAATTATTTCCCATCCGATTTGGGAAGGAGAGAAATATGGAAAAATCGAAAGGGAAAGTCGCAGGATTTTTTGGCGGCATCGGAAGATTTTTTCGGGGCTTCGGAGAGGCGGTTGCGAAAGGCGACCTTTTTGTAAAGCTCTCCCTGATTTGGATGGGAGCAGGATATTTCCGTAGAAAACAGTATGTTAAATCCGTCCTGATCACAATTTTTGAAGCACTGATTATCATATTCAGTGTAGTGTGTTCGGCACAGTATATACCGAAATTTGGAACTCTTGGAACGGTAAAAAGAGCATCGGAGTTTAACCCGGTGACCATGAAAAATGAGATCAACGATTATGACAATTCGTTTATGATCCTCTTGTTTTCAGTAGTAAGTATTGTTATCTGGATTGTTTTCCTGCTTGTCTGGATATCAAATGTCAGACGCGCATATGAGCTCCAGAAGATGGCGGAGAAAGGGGAACATATCAATACGTTCCTGGAAGACCTCAATACTTATCGAAATGAAAACTTTTATAAGACACTTCTTGCACTTCCGGTTGCAGGAGTAGTTGTTTTTACAGCAGTTCCGCTGCTTATTCTGATACTTGTTGCGTTTACAAACTATGATCAGCAGCACATGCCGCCGGCAGAACTTTTTACATGGGTTGGCCTTGATAATTTTATCAGCCTGTTTGGGGGCGGCGGATTGACGATCACGTTCGGATACTCATTTGTGCGTGTATTGATATGGACGCTCGTGTGGGCCCTGTTCTCCACGTTTACAACCTATATCGGCGGTATCCTTTTGTCGCTGTTGATCAACCATAAACGGGTAAAATTGAAAAAACTGTGGCGTACAATGTTCATGGTGACAATCGCCGTGCCGCAGTTCGTATCCCTGCTGCTGGTGAGAAACTTCTTTGCAGACGGAGGTATTGTCAATACGATCTGTGCAAATGTGGGACTGACAGACTTCCTGAGAGATGTCGGACTGATCAGCACCTCATATATTCCATTCCTCACCTCGCCAGGGTGGGCGCATGTAATGATTATCCTGATTAATATCTGGGTAGGCGTGCCGTATCAGATGCTGATCGCAACCGGTGTACTTATGAACCTGCCCACAGATCAGGTTGAGAGCGCGCGCATCGACGGCGCGACTCCGGTACAGATATTCCGCCATATTACCATGCCGTACGTGCTCTTTATCACGGGGCCTGCGCTGGTTACGGACTTTGTAAAGAATATCAACAACTTTAACGTAATCTATCTGCTGACGCAGGATGTATACACAACGACGAACCAGGCGCTCGCCAATTCGCAGGCGAAAGAGGTCGACCTGCTGGTAACGTGGCTGTTCCGTCTGACGCAGGAGTATTACAACTATAAGATGGCTGCCGTTATCGGTATCGTAGTCTTTGTGCTCTGTGCGGCGTTTACATTGATCGCCTTCGGCCGTATGACCAGAGGAGACCGAGAGGAGGTATATCAATAATGAAGATTAAAGTTTCAGATATTGTAAGACATGTACTTCTGGCGTTCCTTGCGGTGGTCTGGCTGGTGCCGATCGTATGGCTGCTAGCTACATCATTCAGTAAATATACTGGTATGAATTCCTCCACGTTTTTCCCGGAGGAATGGTCGATCGACAGTTACAGAAACCTGCTGTTCGGATCAGATACGGTAGCGCAGTTCCCGAACTGGTTCTGGAACACATTTATTATCGCGGTATTTACATGTATTATTTCCACCGCTTTCGTGCTTATGGTGGCGTATGCGACATCCTGTATGAGGTTCCGTGGAAGAAAGACTTTGATGAACATTGCTGTTATCATTAATCTCTTTCCGGGTGTCCTGGCGATGATTGCTGTATATTTTATTTTGAAGAGCATCGGATTGACAAACAGTCATCTCGGACTGATTTTTGTATATTCCGCGTCTTCAGGACTCGGCTATCTGATCGCGAAAGGATTCCTGGATACGGTTCCGGTTTCTCTGCGTGAAGCTGCTTATCTTGATGGTGCGAGTGAGGCGAAGGTGTTCTGGAGAGTGGTTATGCCGATGAGTAAACCGATCATCGTGTATACGGTTATCAGTTCTTTCCTTGTACCGTGGATGGACTTCGTATATGCGAAGATGATGCTGAACTCCGGCGTGGCGTCGCAGTGGACGGTTGCGATCGGACTTTATAATATGCTTGAGAAGAGTCTGATCAATACGTATTTTACACAGTTCTGCGCAGGCGGCGTGATTGTCTCGATCCCTATATCGATTCTGTTCATCATTATGCAGAAGTTCTATGTAGAAGGCGTCACAGGAGGAGCAGTCAAGGGTTAAAGAAAATATATAAAGCTGCCGGTGTGAAACCGCTCCGGCAGCTTTTTGACAGAAAGGATATTATATGGAATCGTTCATAAAGGGCATGGATGTCTCCTCGCTGAAAGAACTGGAAGAGCTGGGAGCAAAGTACTACAAAGAAGGACAGGAGAAAGAGCTTCTGGAAATATTAAAAGAATATGGTGTAAACTCGATTCGCCTGAGACTGTGGAATGATCCATACAGCGAGTCGGGAGTTCCGTACGGTGCGGGCACCAATGACCTTAAGACGACGACAGTGCTTGCAAAGAGAGTCCTTGCTAAGGGCATGGGATTTCTTCTGGATCTCCACTACAGTGATTTCTGGGCGGATCCGGGCAAGCAGCGCATCCCGAAAGCATGGCGTGGCATGGATGTGCCGCAGCTTGAGGAGGCGGTATATGATTATACCAGACAGGTACTTGTATCGCTTAAAGAACAGGATGCGTTTCCGACGATGATACAGGTTGGAAACGAACTCTCAAACGGTTTGCTCTGGCCTTATGGAAAAATACCGCAGTATGACAATATTGCGCGATTTTTAAATGCGGGGATACGTGCGGTGAGAAGTGTAGATCCGGATCTTCCGGTGATGCTGCATCTGGATAACGGCGGCAATAACGCGCTCTATCGAGAGTGGTTTGATGAGTTTATGAAGCGGGGGGAGGAGTTCGAGGTAATCGGGCTGTCCTACTATCCGTTCTGGCACGGAACCCTGCAAGATCTTGAGGATAATATGCATGATATTTCCATGCGTTATGGAAAAGAGCTGATCGTGGCAGAAGTGTCCATGGGATATACAATGGAGGACTATGCCTCTTACGAACAGCTCGGAGAGGGTGAACGCAAAGGAATGGCAACAAAACCAGAGCTTGCAGCTAAGGTGGGGTATCCGATGACTCCACAGGGTCAGAGTGATTTTATGCAGGATTTCCTCACAAGGATTTCGAGGGTGAAAGGCGCCCGCGGATTCTATTACTGGGAGCCGGGATGGCTTCCGGTACCCGGCAGCGGCTGGGCCAACGATGAGGCGCTCGCCTATATTGAAGAACAGGGTCCGGGTGGAAACGAGTGGGCGAATCAGGCGCTTTTTAACTATAGAGGCAATGCGCTGAAGGCGCTTGATACGATCCGGGATTTTGCAGCAGTTCAGCCATAGAGGGTGCGGGATGAACTGTCATGAGAGTTTTTTTACAGAAACAGAAAGGTTTGGTATAAATAACATGGATAAATTTGTTGTTAATATTATTCATCGTCCTGAGATGGTGCCGGAGTATGCCGAGAAGGTGACCGGACATGGAAAAGAAGAGGATATCGGAAGAAAGTCTCTTCTTACAGAGTCTCTCGATATTTTTAAATTTCAGCAGGAGACTGCTCATAAGAACGGGCTTAAGACGACGATCCAGATGACGTATGCGTCTCTTTTCAATGAAGAGGCGATACAGATCGCAAAGGATCATCATGAGAAATACGGCGACGAGATCGCCCTTTCCCTTTTGGGGCTGCCGTGTACAGAATTTCGTGAGAAATATAAAACAAAGGATTTCTGTATCTGGATGTTCTCTATGGAAGATAAGAAATCGATCGTGGACGATGTATTTGGAAAATTCTATGATACATTCGGTTTCTATCCGGAGTCAACCGGCTCCTACTATATGGACGCAGAGCTGACAAACTATATCAAGGAAAAGTACCCGTCTGTAAAATGTGCCATAGCCACATGCTGGGAAGAGGGCCCCAAGGCATATCATACATGCAATAATTCATGGTATACGCTGTTTGACGGCGGTCCGTGGAATCCGTGGATTCCTTCAAAGCAGAATACTCATGCGCCGGCGGCAAACGAGGCGGAGGACAGCGGAATTGTTGCAATCCCGCATCTTTCCCGCGACCTGCTTGCATGCTATGACGGGAACGGTTCGAATTTCGGCACACATCCGCAGAACGTTCTGCGCGGAATGATCTATGATACAAAGACCTGGGAGTATCCGTATCTGTATAATCTTGTCGATCAATACCGCGCTCTTGAAAAATATAACAATGGTTATGCTTATAATATGATGTTTGTAGGGCCGGGCTGGCTTAATAAAATGGGCCGATGGGAGGCTCCGTATGAGCTGCTTAAGAAATCCTATGAGGATGGTATGGCATACTATGGACAGCTTAAAAAAGAAGGAAAACTTGACGACATGACAATGGCGGAGTTTGCTGATTATTACCGTCAGAAAAAGACTTATACAGAGCCGGAATGCGCACTGTGGAGAGATATCCTTTATGGCTCCGACAAGCAGATTTTCTGGTATTGCGATCCGTATATGAGAGCCTGTGTCAACATGGATCAGGGCGGTGCGATCGTGGATCTGCGTCCGTATGCGGCAAAACTGAAATGGGAAGTAGGAATCGGAACAAAGCATGTACAGGATGCGTCCTATCCGTTCCTGATCCAGGAGAAATACAGAGCCGGATACTTTACGCATTATGCTGGAGAGGGAACAGTACGCAGCGCGAAACTCACTTATAAGGGAGAGGAAGTTGATCTGTGCCTGTGCCGGACAAAAGCGCATTTTTCTGAGGAAGAGATAGAAGGCGGAAAGAAAAAGAGAATTCTTACTCTTGATCCGGTGGATATTGAATTCCAGGATTTGACGGTGAAGCTGCAGACAAGAGTGATCTTTGCAGAGGGAGAGTCCGATATCCGGATTGAGAGAAGAATCCTGGAAATGAGCGATCCGTCTGCAAAAGTGGAGCTCAACGAATACATGGTGGCATGTTACGGTACGACCGAGTATCCGGAGGATATGACGGGAATCACTCTTGCATGTGTAAAAGAGGGAGAAGCGAAGTCCATCAGCTATGAATATAAATGCAGAGAAGAGGAAATGGATGGCGCGGACATTGTCAGCGCTGTGATCCCGGCGATCGAGACAAAAGTATCCATGAGTATGGACAAGAAAGAGTCAAAAGGCTATGTCCGTGAGGGATATGCATTCTCCCCGATGTTTACGCTGGGATATTCGACAGAAGTTTCTGATAAGGAGGTAGTGTCCACATGGCTCAAGCTGGAAAAGGCAGATTAAATTACCGCTGTCCGATGTGTTTTATGAGAGATCTTGACATTGATATGTTCTATGATAAGGACAAAGATGAATATTACTGCATCCGCTGCCAGTATGTCGGCAATGAGGAGGATGTACTCAAAAGAAATGAAGTCGTGCGCATGAAATACGGTGCGATGATGAAGCGGTATAAGATGGAAGATTTTTAAAACTAAATTTTTGACATAAAAAGTGTGTTCCGGGTATTTCTGATAAAATGCCCGGAACATATTTTTGTTGTTCTTAGGTTCTGGAAAATTCAGTTCATCCGACGGAATTCCAGCGGTGTGGTTCCGACTGCTTTTTTGAATACGGCGATAAAATGACTGGAATCGGTAAAGCCTGTGCGGCGGGCGACGTCCTGTATTTCCAGATGCGGATTGATAATCAGGAGCTCTTTTGCCTTGCTTATGCGGTACGCAGTCAGATACTCGTAGACGGAGCAGTTTAGATAGCGATGGAACAGGCGTGTCAGATACTGAGGCGTGATAAATACCTTTCTGCCCAGATCTGGCACAGTCAGCGGAAGAGAAAAGTTCCTTTCAATTTCTTTTATTACGGGAAGAACATAATTTTTATAAAGCGGTGCATCGGCACGGTTGGCCGTGTGGGTAGTGTCTGCAATATTTACCAGAACGGCATAACAGTTGACTGAGAGCCGTTTTCCGTCAACCGGGTGGGTGCTGTACATTGCGATGCTGTCATCAATCAGACGGGCTATCTGTACGCCCTGCACGGCGCCTACTGGAATAACCTGACGGTTCCTCATGATCTGCGGGATGCTTCGTTCGGCTGTTCCGGTAAAAGTGGCGAATTTTACAGACCAGATATTGTCGGACTTATTGTAAGAATGACGGATGAACGGTGCGATCAGCAGTCCTTCATCTTTGTGCAGTGTATATGTGCCGGAAGCTGTCTCTACTTTTCCGGCACCCTGCTCAGTCTGAAGGTAATGATAGAAAGGATATCCGCCGAGACGTGTGACGGGATCCTGCTCCCAGTTCTTTCCGAGAGATTCAAATGTGAATGGTTCAGTTACGGGAACGCTGCGGAATACTACATTCATAGAGATCCTCCTATGTGAAAGTGTTTCAAAATCTTATATTTTATAGTTTAACATATCATACACCTGAACGTCCAGGAACACTATAATAAAGGCGTATGGTA
Organism: Candidatus Mediterraneibacter intestinigallinarum; assembly: GCA_019119265.1. Lineage (GTDB taxonomy): Bacteria > Bacillota > Clostridia > Lachnospirales > Lachnospiraceae > Mediterraneibacter > Mediterraneibacter intestinigallinarum. The sequence continues at coordinate 18,904 of DWXI01000107.1, forward strand.
AGCAAGTTATGTAAATGTGCGGGCTGTGAAAGAAATTTTCGGAAGGAGGAAGTGGGATATGAGGATATTCGACTATAGTAAGGTAAAAGATCCGCGGTATTTCAAGGATGGCAGACTCGAGGCCCATTCTGACCATGTGTACTATGCTTCAGAATCAGATCTGCTTACAGGAGTGTCGGAATATACGGAAAGTCTGAACGGAGTATGGAAATTCCACTACGGGAACAATTATGAGTCAACGGTTCCGGGATTTGAAAAATTGGATTATAGCTGTGCGGACTGGAACGATATCCGCGTGCCGGCGCATATCCAGATGGAAGGATATGATGTTCCGCATTATGTGAACACCCAGTATCCGTGGGAGGGAAGAGAGGATATACGGCCTGGGGAGATTCCGGAACATTTTAATCCCACGGCAAGCTATGTAAAATATTTTACTGTGCCGGAAAGGATGAAAGGAAAGCGGATATTCATTTCTTTTCAGGGGGCAGAGAGCGGAATCGCGCTCTGGTTGAACGGGAAATTTGTGGGATACGGCGAGGACTCTTTTACACCGTCAGAATTTGAATTGACTGATTATGTAAAAGAAGGAGAAAATAAACTTGCTGCGCAGGTGTTTAAATGGACGGCGGGAAGCTGGTGCGAAGATCAGGATTTCTATCGGTTTTCCGGCATTTACCGTGATGTATATCTCTATACGGTGCCTGATGTACATATCCGGGATCTCAGAGTGCGTGCTATTCCGGATAGAACTCTGTCAAAGGGTAAAATTGAAATCTGTACAGAAACATGGGGAAGGGGAATAGCCCGCATCTGTCTTGCTTATGAGGGAAAGGTATGCCTTGAAAATGAAACAGAACTGGCAGGGAAGAATACGTGGTCGTGGGAAATTGACGATCCTAAGCTTTGGAGCGCCGAAAAGCCGAATCTGTATGATCTTACAATCAAGGTGTGGAACGCGGATAAAGATCTGTGTGAAGTGATCCCGGAGAAAGTCGGTTTCCGCAGGTTTGAGATGAAAGGCAACATAATGATGCTGAATGGGAAACGGATCGTGTTCAAAGGCGTTAACCGGCATGAATTCAGTTCCATAAACGGAAGGTGTGTGTCTGAAGAGGAACTGCGCAAAGACCTGGAAGTGATGAAACGGAATAATATTAATGCCATACGTACCTGTCATTATCCAAACGCATCACTGATCTACAGGCTGTGCGATGAATACGGTCTGTATATGATTGACGAGACGAATCTTGAGTCGCACGGTTCATGGGATACGGCTTATGCAACAGGCGACTATGATTATATTGTACCGGGAAACAGACCGGAGTGGCTGGATATGGCGATGGACCGTGCAAATTCCATGTATCAGAGAGACAAGAACCATCCCTCTATTCTGATATGGTCCTGCGGCAATGAATCTTATGGCGGCAGAGATATCTATGAAATGTCTCGGTTTTTCCGAACACAGGATCCTACCCGCCTAGTGCATTATGAGGGGGTATTTAATGACCGTAGTTATAATGACACGAGCGATATGGAAAGCCAGATGTACCCTTCGGTGGAATCAATCAAAGAGTTTCTGGAAAAAGACCGGAGAAAGCCGTTTATCTGCTGTGAATATACTCACGCTATGGGAAATTCCTGTGGTGCGATGCACAAATATACTGATCTGACAGATACAGAACCACTCTATCAAGGGGGATTTATATGGGATTATATCGATCAGACGATTACGAAAAATGACCGATACGGCAATGAGTTCCAGGCATACGGGGGCGATTTTGACGAGCGGCCGACCGATTATAATTTCAGCGCTAACGGTATCGTGTACGGCGGAGACAGGGAACCTTCGCCGAAGATGCAGGAGGTAAAATTCAACTATCAGAATATTACGGCAGAAGTATCAGAAAGACATGTGAGAGTCATTAATAAGAATTTGTTCGTGAATACGAATACATTTGACTGTATAGTGACGGTTGCGCGAAACGGTGTGCAGATCAGGCAGAAAAATCTGGAAACGGATGTGGAGCCGCTGCACGATAAGATATATGATCTCCCCGTACGGCCGGAGACGGCGCCGGGCGAATATACGGTCACGGTATCTTTCCGTCTGAAGGAGAAGACGATCTGGGCCGCTGCCGGGCATGAAGTGGCATTCGGCCAGTATGTATATGCAGTAAAAGCAGAGAAAAAACAAAACTCAGAAACAGTCAGCGTAATCCGCAGCAAGCATAATATTGGTGTAAGAGGCGGGAACTTTGACGTACTCTTTTCCGTTACGGAGGGAGGGCTTGTGTCCTACCGCTATGCGGGCAAAGAAATGTTAAAGGAAATTCCGAAACCGAATTTTTGGAGAGCTCCCGTGGATAATGATCAGGGAAATCAGATGCCGAAACGTTATGCGCAGTGGAAGATTGCCAGTATGTACGTATCGCATAAGGATTTTCGGGAGGACTCTTTCTGCAGAGTTTTAGAGCCGAAGGTGGAGGAACATATCAGCGAAGGGAGAATCCGTTCGGTTAAGGTGACTTATACTTATCTTATGCCGACCACGCCGATGAGCGAGTGTTTGCTTGCGTATGAAGTGACAGGAGATGGTAAGGTAAAGACGACGCTGTGTTATGAGCCTGTAAAAGGGCTTGGGGATATGCCGGAATTCGGCGTGCTCTTTAAACTTGACGCGAAGTATGACCATGTGAAATGGTATGGACTCGGACCGGCCGAAACATATGCGGACAGAAAGCGAGGCGGCAAACTTAGCATTTATGAGAACCAAGTGGAGGATAATATGGCGAAATATATCGTGCCTCAGGAGTGCGGTGCAAAAGAGGAAGTGCGATATGCGTCGGTGACGGACAGAAGAGGAAGAGGGATACTCTTTGAGATGGATGAAAAGAGCGGACCGATGATGTTTTCAGCTCTGCCGTATACTCCCCATGAACTGGAAAATGCAAAACATCCGTATGAACTGCCGCAGGTACACTATACGGTAGTCCGCGCGGCACTCGGACAGATGGGAGTTGCAGGGGATGACAGCTGGGGGGCATGTACTCATCCGGAGTATCTGCTGGATGCGAGTGAGAAGATGACATTTACATTCAGTTTCAGGGGTATATAATACATAAAAATAAAACGGTAAGAAAAGGAGAAGAATTATGTTAGGAGGACATTTACTCCACGGCGGAGATTATAATCCGGAACAGTGGCTGGACTGCCCGGAAGTTTTAGAAGAAGATATCAGACTTATGAAAGAGGCGGGCGTCAACTGTGTGACGCTGGGGGTATTCTCATGGGCAGTGCTTGAGCCGGAAGAAGGGATATATGATTTCGGCTGGCTGGAAGAAATCATCGATAATCTGGCTCGAGCGGATATTCAGGTAATTCTAGCGACACCGTCAGGAGCCATGCCCCACTGGCTGACGCAGAAATATCCTGAGGTAATGCAGGTGCGAGCCGACGGACAGAGAAACCTGCCGGGAAAACGGCATAATTTCTGTTATACTTCACCGGTGATGAGAGAGAAGATTACGGCGCTTGACGAAGCCCTTTCGGAAAGATTTGGCAGAAAGGATAATGTGATTTTATGGCATCTGTCCAATGAACTGGCAGGAAATTTCAGTGATGGGGCATGCCACTGCGATTTATGTCAGAGAGCATTCAGAGAGTGGCTGAAAGAAAAATACGGCACGCTGGAGGAATTGAACCATGCGTGGTGGGGCCGCTTCTGGAGCCATGTATATACAGACTGGGAGCAGATCCACAGCCCCGCGCCTCACGGAGAGACAACGGTGACCGGGCTGGAGCTTGACTGGCGCAGATTTGTTACGGATCAGATCAGTGACTTCTGCGGCATGGAGAGGCGCGCTGTGGCTAAATATTCAGAACTTCCCGTCACGACAAATTTTATGGATACGTTCAAGAACATTGATTACAACAGGCTGCAGAAAGAGCTGGATATTATATCTTGGGATAACTATCCGTGCTGGCATAAGGAGAAAGACGAAGTTCCCGTGGCGGTTCGGGCGTCGTTTAGCCACAGTATGATGCGCACGATGAAGAAGAAGCCGTTCCTCCTTATGGAGAGTGCTCCGTCTGTTGTTAACTGGCGGAACAACAATCCGGTGAAACGTCCGGGGATGCATATGCTTTCTTCCATGCAGGCGGTTGCCCACGGTTCGGATTCCGTGCAGTACTTTCAGTGGAGAAAAGGCCGCGGCTCCTATGAAAAATTCCATGGAGCAGTACTGGATCATAAGAACGGAAGTGATACACGTACATTCCGCGAGGTATCCGAGGTAGGAAAACGCCTGCCGAGACTGGATCAGATGCTTGACAGAACAGTAAACTGTCCGAAGGCGGCTATACTTTTTGACTGGACAAACTGGTGGGCAGTTGAAGACATTACAGGGCCGAGGCTGGATCTGGATTATCCGGCATGTGTCCTTGCCCATTATCGTGTATTCTGGGAAAAAGGCATTGAGGCGGATATCGTAGATATGGATGCGGATCTGAGCAGTTATCAGCTCGTGTCTGCTCCACTGAATTACATGTATAAAAAAGGATGGGATAAAAAAATAAGAAAATTCGTCGAGAGCGGGGGAGTATTTGTAACTACATATTTCAGTGGTATGGCAGATGAGACAGACCTGTGTTTTACGGGGCATCATCCGTTGGAGGAGGTTCTGGGGATCATCCAGGAGGAAATTGACGCTCCGTCCAAAGAGTTTGAGAATTTGTTCGTATATGCGGGAAAAGAGTATACGGCGCAACGGATGTGCGAGATCAATCGCGCAAAGGAAGGCACCGAGGTGCTCTCTGTTTACGAAAGAGATTTTTATGCGGGCTGTCCGGTTGTAACGCGCAATCAATTTGGAAAAGGCGAAGCGTATTATCTGGCAGCAGAGTCTGATCTTGCATTCCTGCGGGCATTTTACGGTGATGTGTTTGAGCGGACCGGACTGAAAAATGCGCTTGACACAGAGCTGCCCTATGGCGTGACAGTAACGGAGCGGACCTGCGCTGATCAGGCTCCGGCAGATGGGGATGCGGAGACGAAAAAACACAAGGGTGTTGTGTTCGTGATGAATTTTAAGAATGATCCGGTCTGCGTGGAATGTGCCGGAGAGTGGACGGACGCTGAGACCGGTGAGGTATGCCGGGATAGAATAGAAATGAAAGCGTTCGGCAGCAGAGTGTTTGTAAGCTGAGGAGGACCGGCGTATGCCGGGATAGAAAAATGCTGATGAAAGCCGATTATCCGGGAATGGATGGTCGGCTTTTGTGTATTTTACAACATTATTTAGTTCGAAAAAATGTAAAAAATAGCGTTAATGTTGACTTAAATGTCGCCGGATACTAAGATATGTTCAGTAGATGCACGAATTTTGAGTGAAGACTTTACATATAGGAAGGAGACATCACTATGCAGTCATCAACAGAACTTAGAAGCCTGTTAAACCGGATCGACCATCGGGGGTATCCGGCTTATAAAGATACAAGGGGAGCCTACCAGTTCCCTGGATATATATTGTCCATCGACCATGTGCAGGGAGATCCCTTCGCCTCACCCTCAAAGGTGAGCGTCCGCGTGGCCGGGCGCACGGCCGGATTCCCGCGGGAGCTTTATGGGGGAGACTATCAGAGAATTGCGCTGCAGGATGAGCTGACGAGGCAGTTCGGCAGACGGGCTGAGCAGTTTGCATTTAAGGCGAAAGGCTCGGGAAAGAGCGGTCTGATATCTGTGAGCCGCTGCTCTCAGGAGGTGTTGGAGCGCACAGCGTGCCGTATTGATCCGAAGAGCGGAGATATTGTGCTGCGCATGGAGATCGGATTTCCGGCGAACGGAAGGACGATCAATGCAAGAGAGCTGGAGAAGATCCTCTTTGACTTTGTGCCGGAGTGTGTCAAATACGCGCTGTTCTATAAAAATATGGATGCAAAACGACTGAGGACGATCGTTGATCTTGCAGAAGACCAGCACTATATCCGCGAGATGCTTCCGCAGATGGGACTCTGCGCCTTCGTGGCGAACGGGAGTGTGCTGCCCAGAGAGTCGGGAATCTCACCGCGGCCGATGAAGGGCGGAGTGAGGTTCCAGTCACCGAAAGAGCTGGAAGTGACGATGGAGCTTCCGCACAAAGGAAAGATCACCGGTATGGGCATCCGCAAGGGAATCACACTGATCGTGGGTGGAGGCTACCACGGCAAATCCACTCTGCTAAAGGCGCTGGAACTGGGAGTATACGACCATATCGCAGGAGACGGCAGAGAGTATGTCATCACGGACAACACTGCTGTTAAGCTGCGTGCTGAGGATGGCAGGAGTATTCAGAAAACGGATATCTCTATGTTTATCAATGATCTTCCGAATGGAAAGGACACTGTAGGATTCTGTACTGAGGATGCCAGCGGCAGCACCTCACAGGCCGCAAATGTAGTAGAGAGTATTGAGGCAGGAACCTCTCTCCTTCTGATCGACGAGGATACGAGCGCGACCAATTTTATGATCCGGGATGAACTGATGCAGAGAGTCATCCACCGTGATATGGAGCCTATCACGCCGTTTATCGAGCGGATACGGGAACTGTATGACGATTACGGCATTTCCACTGTGATTGTTGCGGGGAGTTCGGGGGCTTATTTCCATGTTGCGGACACAATTATCCAGATGGATCGTTATGTGCCGAAGGATATCACCGCTTATGCGAAAAAAGAGGCAAAGGCTTATCCGGCGGTCAGCGGTCCTGAGGCGCCGGCGGAGCAACCGGATTTCCACCGTTGCCCGAGAACGGCGAAAGGATTTCGGGAGAATGACAGGATCAAGATGAAAACTATGGGGCGTGAGTCAGTCATGATCAATAAAGAAAGCATTGATCTGCGCTATGTGGAGCAGATTACAGACAGTGAGCAGGTGACGGCGCTCGGATACTGCATGAGATATGCCCAGAAGAATATTATGGATGGAAAGAAAGATCTCAGACAGATTGTGGACGAGCTGGAGCGTGTTATAGAAAAGGGTACGTTGGCGGCGCTGTGCGAGAGCAGTTCGAGTATCTCGTGTATGGCTATGCCGAGACGGCAGGAAATCTTCGCATGTTTTGACCGTTACCGGAGTTTGAAGATGTAGGACAGTAAAGGAGAGACAAAATGCATTTATCTGACGGAAGGCCGGAGAATACAGAAGGCAGGCTTGAGAAGGAAATAAGGACATATGATCTTCTTGATTCTCTCGGCGTTGAATATAAAAGAGTTGATCATGAGGCGGCGATGACCATGGAAGCATGCGAGGAGATTGACAGAACACTGAGTGAAGGGGTGGAGAAAGGCGTTGCCATCTGTAAGAATCTGTTTCTGTGCAACCGCCAGGAAACAGAGTTCTATTTACTGCTTATTCCGGGAGACAAACCTTTTAAGACGAAATACCTGTCCGCCCAGATCGGTTCCTCAAGGCTGTCTTTTGCAAAGCCTGAATATATGGAACAGTATCTGGATATCACGCCGGGGTCGGTGAGCGTAATGGGCCTGATGAATGACAAGGAGAAAAAGGTGCGTCTTCTGATCGACAAGGACGTCCTGAAAGATGAGTATTTTGCATGCCATCCATGCATCAATACTTCAAGCCTTAGATTTAAGACGTCAGATCTTGTGGAAAAAGTGATTCCGGCCATGGAGCACGAGCCGGCTATAGTCTGCCTGTAAAGGCAGACACATGAGCGTGAGGAAGCAAGCCGGAAGGGCTGCCTTGCCCTGAACGGCCGGATTCTGTTATAATAGACTTGGTAAGCAATGGGGCTGCGTTTATGAGCGGCCGGTATTTGGCACAAAAGAGGAGAAATATATGATTTCTGAAGAAAATAAGACAACAGAGGAAATGGATATTCAGGATGAGAACCAGGCGGAGCCGGCTATCCGGCCTGAAGAAGACGAAGCAGCGGCAACGGCAGGAGAGACAGCGCAAGCTGTCCGGGATGCAGGAATGCAGACGGATTTTTCCAGGGAACAGTGGATCCTGACACATATCGGTGATGAGAATCTGATGGAATATCTGCGTATGGAACAGAAGAAAGAAGAGGACGTACGGAAGGCAAAAGAAGCGAGACAGAAAAGGTTTCTCTCGGCATTTCAGCTTACGGTCTCACTTGCTGCAGTTATTATTGTTATGTTCCTTTTGCGGGAAAATCCGACAGTGATGGTAAATATTCTTTATATTATTGCTATCATAGCGGCGCTGTGGATCTGGAAGAATCCGAGATCATAGGGAAAGGTATGAACAAACATGAGATTTTTTCACTTATCAGACCTTCATATTGGAAAACAGCTGCATCATTATAACCTCCGCGAGGATCAGGAATATGTCCTCGGGGAGGTTATTTCCTATGCGGAAAACCTCCACCCCGATGCAGTAATTATTGCAGGAGATATTTATGACAAATCGGTTCCGTCGGGAGAGGCAGTTACAGTATTTGACGATTTTCTTACCCGGCTCTCGGAAATAGAGCCGGCAATACCGATTTTTATTATTTCGGGGAACCATGATTCTGCCCAGCGTCTGGACTATGCAAGCCGTCTGCTGGGGAGCCATCGGATTTACATTGCCGGAAAGGTGCCGGAAACGGAAGGAGAGCATCTACGGAAGATCACGCTGCAGGATGAATACGGGGATGTCCATTTCTGGCTGCTGCCGTTTCTGAAGCCGGGATATGTACGGGGGCTATGCGGCGGCGAACTTCCGGAGAGCTATACTGCCGCGGTCAGGACTGTATTAGAGCGCGAGCAGATTGATCCGAAAGAACGGAACGTGCTGGTATCCCACCAGTTTTATACAGGGAAGGATATAAGTACAGGAGAGGATATTGCTCCCGAGACATGTGATTCAGAGCTGTTGAGTGTGGGCGGTATTGACAATGTAGATATTTCTGTTTTGAGAGATTTTGATTACGCCGCCCTCGGACATCTCCACGGGGCTCAGAAAGTTGGAAATGAGCATATCCGTTACTGTGGCACACTGCTGAAATATTCTGTCAGTGAGTCCGGGCAGGAGAAGACTCTCCATATAGTAGAGCTCGGCGCTAAGGGCGCTCCGGTCAGGGTGGAGAAACTTCCGCTCCATCCGCTGCGGGATGTGCGGAAAATACGGGGAGAACTCTCCGAGATCATCGACGCGGCAGAGCCGGAGCACAGGGAAGACTATGTGAGCGTTACCCTGACAGACGAGATCGACCCGTATAAACCCAGGGAACAACTGGAAAAGGTGTACAGTCATATCCTGGAAGTGAGGATGGATAATGAGAGGACCAGACAGAAGCTGGAGTTCGGCGAAGAAGAGCTTCGTATGGAAGATCCGGTGCAGATGTTTTCGGACTTCTTCCGGGAGATGCAGGGGCGCGGGATGTCTGAAGAAGAGAAAAAATTTACAGAGCAGGTATTTGACAAAGCGAAAGGAGATACAAGGTGAGACCAGTCCGACTTACAATGTCAGCCTTCGGATCCTATTCGGGAACGGAAGTGATAGATTTTACGCAGGTGCAGGGCGGCCTGTTTCTGATCACCGGCGATACGGGCGCGGGGAAGACTACCATATTTGACGCGATCACTTATGCGCTCTATGACAGGACAAGCGGCGGAGCACGCGACGGCAATATGATGCGCAGCCAGTATGCGGACAATGATACGGATACGTATGTGGAGTATGTGTTTTCTTACCGCGGAGAGGAGTATACAATCCGGAGAAATCCGGAATATATGCGTGTAGGAAAACGGAAAAACGCAGACGGCACGGCGCGCCTGGTGAAAGAGACGGCGAAGGTAAGCCTTTTTATGCCGGACGGAAAAGAATTTCAGGGAAAGAAACGGGAGACTGATCAGAAGATTGAAGAGATTATAGGCTTGGACGCAGGACAGTTTACTCAGATCGCCATGATCGCCCAAGGAGATTTCCTGAAGCTGCTGCATGCCGGATCTAAAGAGCGGAAGAAGATATTCTCCAGAATTTTCCAGACGCAGATATACTGGCGGATGCAGGAGGAGCTGAAAGAGCAGGGGAAAACTTTGTATGTCAGTCTGAAGAAAAACGAGGATGATATACGAAGAGAGATGAATCGGGTGGTTCCGATATGTGCTGACCTGGACGAAAATGAGAAAAATGCAGGAGAAGTCTGGCAGGAACTTCTTGAAAGAGAAATGCCGTCGGCGGAAGAAGTCAGATCAGTATTAAAACAGATTATAAGAGAGGGAAGAGATTTCGCCGCGGATCTTGCCGGGGAAGAAGAAAAACTTCAGAAAGAGTCCGATGAACTCCATACTATGATTGAGAAGAAACAGGAGACAAACCGGCTCTTCGATCTGCTTGACCGGGCCAGGGAGACGGAACAGGCGTTGGAGCGTGACAGAGAACTTTATGAGGAGATGAAACAGCAGGCGTTAAAAGGCGAGCGGGCAGAGCGCGCCCGCAGCCTGGAGGTGCAGGCACTCCGAACAAGGAAAGAACAGGAGAATGCCGAAACGGAAATACAGGCACAGATCACATGGCAGAAAGAACACGAAGCTGACGAGGAGCGTCTCAGAGGAAGGGCGGAGCGTCTGGAGACGGCGCTGAACGAGTCGGAGCCGCGGATGCAACAGAAGATCCTGCGTCTCAGAGAGATGCTGCCGGGTTATGCAAACGTGCGAAGATTGAGAAAAGAATATGACAAGAAGACAATTGAGATGGCGCAATGCATGGATGACTGTCGTCGGGCATCGGAAGTTTATGAAGAAAGATACAGGAGATTTTTCGAAGGGCAGGCAGGGCTAATCGCAAAAAAACTGAAAGAGGGAATGCCCTGCCCGGTATGTGGCTCCGCTCACCATCCGAAAAAGGCAGTTTTATCAGCCTGCGTGCCGGATCAGGATGAGGTAGAACAGGCAAAAAAACTTCGTGACCAGGCAGAGCAGAAACGCTCCCGGCTTCAGGAAAAATTTCAGGGCGTGCGCGCCGATCTGGCGGCAGGCGAGGCCGCTCTGGGAGAGAATCCTCCTGCAGAGGAAGACGCAAAAGCACTGCTCAACGATCTGGAACATCGGCTAAAGAATGAGAAAGAGAAAGTAAAACAGGCGCAGGAGAATTACCGGAAATGTATGGAAGAAATAAGACGCAGATCCGGACTTCTGGAGAGCCTGAAAGTGCAGAAAACAAGGCTTGAAAAGCGGTTCAGGGAAGAGCAGGAAGCGTTCCGCAAAGAAATTCGAAGACAGGAGTTCAAAGACCAGGATGAATATCGGGATGCGAAGCAGTGGATCAGTGAGTGGAGGGAGAAGGACAGCAGGGTGAAGGCGTATGAAAAGAACGTGCTCCAGTGCCGCACACAGGTTGAGACATTGTTAACACAGACTGAAGGCAGGCGTCGAGAGGGCATAGAAGCCGACAGGCTTAGGCAGCAGGAGATTGTATCGCAGCTTAAAAAGAAGCGGGAAGAGAGTCTGGATCTGCATGGGAAAAATATGACCAATAAAACGGCATATGATCAGTTAAAAAAGTATTTTGCTTCAGAGGAAGAACTGCGGCAGAAGTATGAGATGATCGGAAATTTAAGCCGTACAGCAAACGGCAATCTAAGTGGAAGTGTGAAGCTGGACTTTGAAACATATGTCCAGAGAAAGTATTTCCGGCAGATTATCCGGGCGGCAAATAAGAGGCTTGCCCGTATGACATCCAACGAATTTATACTTCAATGTCGGGAAATCAGTGCTTTGAGCAGCCAGGGCCAGGCGGGGCTGGATCTCGATGTGTATGATCTGGTAACAGATTCTGTTCGTGACGTAAAATCGCTTTCCGGCGGAGAATCTTTTATGGCGGCCCTTTCCATGGCGCTGGGTCTGGCTGATATCGTACAGAATACGGCAGGAGCTGTGAGCATGGAGACAATGTTTGTAGATGAGGGGTTCGGCTCTCTGGATGATGCTTCCAGAGAGCGGGCAATCCAGATATTAAAAGAACTTGCGGGAGAGAAAGGTCTCGTAGGAATTATTTCCCATGTCAATGAATTGAAAGAACAGATCGACTGGAAACTTAATGTTACGAAAAATGAGCATGGAAGCAGTGCATCATGGGTATTATAAGTGAGAAGGAAGTGATCGGATGCTCGGGAAAATAATTCGGACAGCGGTGGTATTTCTGCTGACCGTCTTGCTTGCGGTAACGGCGGTCATAACTTATGTGACTGTGCCGGATGCGGATGAAACGGTTGTTGGGAAAGAGACGCAGGTAGAAGAGACGGGAATGATCGAAAGTGTGACAGCATCTTCTCTGACAGGGAGACAGGATGTGCATGTTACAGTTCTGGGAGACAGTATAGCGAAAGGATACTCTGATGATGAGAATGTAGTCATTGAACCCTACAGTAGTCTTGCAATGAAGCAGATGGCCGCAAAGGAAGATTTTCAGTATGAGATTACAAACTATGCCAGAAACGGACTTGATTCGGAGGGGATGAATGATAAGATTTTGAGCGATGAGGAAGTCTGCGACAGCGTGAACAGATCTGACATTATATTTGTCACGGTAGGCTCTAATGACCTTCTGAATGAATGTAAAAGTGCTGTGCAGGAGATTCTCGATACAGATACGAAATTCAAGAGCGCAGGAGAAGCGTTGAAGGTGCTGCGAGAATCAGTGGCAGGCAATCCGCTTCTCGTCCTTAAAATCATAGAAACGTTGGAACAGTGGGATTATCAGGTGTTTGAGGCAAACTGGATAGAGATGATGAACCGCATCAGCGCCATGAAAAAAGAAGATGCGTGGATCATGGTGACCAATATTTATAATCCGGTCGCTAATCTGAATGTTCCGTCCACGATGGACCGCGGAGTTGAGAATGTGATCCGGAATATGAATCAGATCATAGAGAAATATGCGGAAGAGTATGACTATCAGGTGGCGGATATATTCAGTTCAGAAGTCTGTGACCATGTCCAGCCGGACGGACTCCATCCGGACCAGACAGGTCAGCAGATCATTGCAGATCAGATCTGCGGAAAATAAAGACAGGTCGTTTAGCACATTTTTAAATACTGTACACTGTAAGCGGGCATGGTGATCTGGCCGTTCAATGTAACCGTATCCGCGGCGGCAGCTTCCTGATCACTGAAATTCTCTGCCTCTTCGAGCGCAACTTTAGACACAAGGGCCTTAAATTCGCCCAGGTATGTCAGCATCCGGCTGAATGTACCGTTCAGCTCGTGGCTGCCGGCAGTGTATTCGGCGTCAGACGCGTTGATCGCCACAAGAACACGTTCGGATTCTGTCCTGCGTTCAAAGACAAGCTGGTGATTAGTGATCACTACATTGTGATACGTTCCGTTGCAGAGCGCGTCGCTTTCTCTGCGCAGAGCGATCAGCGCTTTGATAAATGCGGTCAGCTTATTCGGTTTCGGCTCCTCAAAGCACGGGCGGAGAGCATAATCATTGTCCGGAGCTTTTGCACCTTCTTCACCCCACTCGCTTCCGTAATAGATGCATGGAATACCCGGCATCCCGAACAGAAGGCCATACGCGAGTGGAATGTGATTCTTATTTGTCAGTATTGTGGCAAGTCTTGACACGTCATGATTGTCCACGAAAGTCATGAGATGCTTTCCTCTATAGATACACCACTGTTCCGGGCCGTACTGCCGGTTCAGCGAATGTGCGATCTCAAACATATTCATACTGTTAAAACTGGAGTAAATCCCCTTGTAACACTCATAGTTTGTACAGCTGTGCAGCATTTCGTCATTTACGATCAGATTATAGTCTCCAAAGAGAACTTCACCGATCAGCGCAAAGCCCGGTTTGAGCTCTTCGCAGAAATGGCGGAGCCTCTTCATGAAGTTGTGGTCCAGGCTGTAAGCAACATCCAGTCTGAGTCCATCGATCCCGAATTCCTCAATCCACATTTTCACACAGTCGAGCAGATAGTCGACAACCGCCGGATTCTGAAGGTTCAGCTTGACCAGCTCGTAATGTCCTTCCCATCCCTCGTACCAGAATCCGTCATTATATCCGCTGTTCCCGTCAAAATTGATACAGAACCAATCTTTGTACGGAGAATCCCATTTCTTTTCCTGAACATCCTTAAATGCCCAGAAACCTCTTCCTACATGATTGAACACGCCGTCGAGCATGATCTTTACATTGTGATCATGAAGCGTCTGACAGACCTTTTTGAAGTCGCCGTTCGTGCCGAGACGGCAGTCGATCTTTGTAAAATCTCTTGTGTCGTAACCGTGATTGTCAGATTCAAAAATCGGGTTTAAAATAATGGATCCGATTCCCAGCTCCTGCAGATATCCTGCCCATTCGCCGATCTTAAGTATGCGGTGCGCCGTGACACCGTCATTGTGTACAGGAGCGCCGCAGAATCCGATCGGATATATCTGGTAAAAAGTTTCATTGTAAGCCCACATAGATTAGCACCTTCCTTTACTGCTGATTTACGTTTTTGTATGATTTCACAGGTCGGATCAGCATAGCCGGCCGGCCTGCGTATAGCCTAATTATTATAGCATACCATTA
>DWXI01000108.1 GCA_019119265.1 Candidatus Mediterraneibacter intestinigallinarum
GATATTTCGAAAATATACCCTCAGGCTGAAGATCTGGAAAAATATAATACTTTATAATCATTTGTTATAGCTCAAAATTTTCCGTGAATGGAAAATTACGGAGGCAAAGAAATGAAAAATGGTGTGAAATATATATCTATGCAAGAAGTACCTCAACTGAAAAATAAATATCAACAGGATCAGGATATCTTTATGGTTGAGATTAACGGCAGCCAGTGCAGTAAATTGGCAGACTACTTAAAAATAATGTCCGATAGTTTCGATTTTCCCATCGAAGCTAAAAGCATGGATGGTTATAATGATTGGATGCGGGATTTGACATGGATTGAAGAAAAGAAAATAGTTGTTATAATAAGCAACTATACCGACTTTTTGAAAGATGATCCTTCGTCCAAAGAAAATATACCTTATAATTTTGAGCATACGATATTACCTTGGTGGGATGGGGGATATACAGGGTGTGTAGTAAACGGAGACGAATTAAAGAAAGATATGATGATTTATTTCGCTGTATAAACAAGGATTATAATACAATTCAACTTTTGTTTGTCATAATCGGCTGATTCGTGTATACTTACACAGGATACTTCCGTAAAAAGCAGAAGAGAACAGGAGGAGCAATGCGTAAATTAGCCTTAAGTGATGAAGTTTTATTAAGCATAGAAAAACCCGCCCGCTATATCGGCGGCGAGGTTAATTCCGTGATGAAAGATAAAGAAGAGGTGGATATTCGTTTTGCTATGTGTTTTCCGGACGTTTATGAGATCGGTATGTCCCATCTGGGCATCCAGATTCTCTATGATATGTTCAACCGCAGGGAAGACACATGGTGCGAGCGCGTCTACTCGCCATGGCTGGATCTTGACAAAGTGATGAGGGATAGGGATATCCCTCTCTTTGCGCTTGAATCACAGGATCCGGTGCGGGATTTTGACTTCCTCGGCATTACGATCCAGTTCGAGATGTGCTATACAAATATTCTCCAGATCCTCGATCTAAGCCAGATTCCACTCCACGCAGCTGACAGGTCAGAAGATGATCCTATTGTGATTGGCGGAGGCCCCTGCGCGTATAATCCGGAACCGTTGGCCGAATTCTTTGATATCTTCTATATCGGCGAAGGAGAAACTGTCTACGATGAACTCCTCGACACATACAAGGAATGGAAGAAATCCGGCGCTTCGAGAAAGGATTTTCTGAGGCAGGCTGCCAGGATCGATGGGCTCTATGTGCCTCAGTTTTATGATGTAACCTACCATTCGGACGGCACGATCGAATCCTTTCTTCCCAATGATCCGGCAGCTCCTGAAAGAGTGAGAAAGCAGGTCGTTATGGATGTAACCGATACTTCTTATCCGATGAAGCCGGTCGTTCCCTATATCAAAGCCACGCAGGACAGGGTTGTGCTTGAAATCCAGCGGGGCTGTATCCGTGGCTGCCGTTTCTGTCAGGCGGGGATGATCTACCGGCCGACAAGAGAACGCAGCGTGGAGACCTTGAAAGAATATGCGCGCACAATGCTCAAGAATACTGGACATGAAGAGATTTCCCTAAGTTCCTTAAGTTCCAGTGACTACTCGAAGCTGAATGAACTTGTAACTTTCCTGATCGACGAGTTTAAGGACAAAGGAATCAATATCTCCCTGCCTTCTCTCCGCATCGATGCATTCTCTCTGGACGTCATGAGCAAGGTGCAGGACGTGCGCAAAAGCAGCCTGACATTCGCTCCCGAGGCAGGTTCCCAGCGTATGCGCAATGTCATCAACAAAGGGCTGACAGAAGAAGATATCATTACCGGCGCCGGACAGGCATTTGAAGGCGGCTGGACAAAAGTAAAGCTCTATTTCATGCTAGGGCTTCCGACCGAAACGGAAGAAGACATGAAAGAAATTGCCAGACTCTCCGACCGGGTGGCACGCAGATATTATGAAATCCCGAAAGAACAGAGACACGGGAAATGTCAGATTACGGCAAGTTCTTCTTTCTTTGTGCCAAAACCCTTTACCCCGTTCCAGTGGGCATCCATGTATACTGCAGAAGAGTATGACCGCAGGGCGCATATTGTAAATGATGAATTTCGGGAGCAGTTGAACCGAAAGAGTCTGAAATACAACTGGCATGACGCGCAGGTGACTGTTCTCGAAGGCGTCATGGCAAGAGGCGACCGCAGGATCGCACCCGTGATCGAAGAGGCGTACCGGCTGGGCTGTCTCTTTGACTCATGGACAGAAACATTCCGCAATGACCTCTGGATGGAGGCATTTGAGAACACAAATGTGGATATCTCTTTCTATAATCAGCGTCCGCGTGGAAAAGACGAGATTTTCCCGTGGGATTTCATTGATATCGGTGTGAGCCGTTCTTTCCTCTATCGGGAATGGGAGCGGGCAATGAACGAGACCGTAACTCCAAACTGTCGGGAGAAGTGTTCCGGCTGTGGTGCGGCAGGTTTCGGAGGAGGTGTCTGTTATGAAAGCAAGAATTAAATTCAGAAAATATGGTGCCCTTCGTTTCATAGGACATCTTGATGTGATGCGCTATTTTCAGAAAGTGATGCGCAGAGCAGAAATACCGATCGCATTTACCGGAGGATTCAGCCCCCACATGATCATGTCTTTCGCCAGTCCTCTCGGGATCGGTCTTGAGAGCGATGGTGAATATCTGGATATTGAACTCACAGAACCGATTAAAAGCAATGAGGCTGTACGCAGAATGAATGAAGCCGGTGTGGAGGGGATCGAGATATTAAGTTTTCTCCAGATTGCAGAGGAAAAGAAAATGACCGGCATGACAATTCTCGCTGCAGCGGATTATCTGGTCACCCCGAAAGCTGATCTCTGCTCCAGCAAACTTTTTCCCGTGAACTGGCAGGATACGTTCAGCTCATTTATGAAACAAGATGAGATACGCGTTATGAAGCAGACAAAACGCAGTGAGAGAGAAGTTGATCTGCGCCCGCTGATCTATCATTGGGAATGCCGTGGTGACTCTGTTTTTGTCCGGACAGCTGCAGGAAGTACAGAAAACTTAAAACCAGATCTTATCATAGATACATTTTTAAAATATGCCGGCTGGCTTTCTCCTGCCAGGGAATCACTGACTGCAGCGTCGTTTACATTCAGACGTCTTGAGATGTATGCAGAAACAGGCAGAGACGGAAAGAAAGAGCTGGTCACTCTGGAATCCTTTGGAGGCGAGATGAATTGAAACGAAAGCTCCTGATCGAAAAGAAAGATAACATAATAAGGACTTATTTCATAGAAGACGGGGATATCGTTGAAATCCACAGCACATCTGCGTCAGGAGATTATGCGGACAGGCATCGTCTGGGAGATATCTATATCGGTAAGGTGAGCAATATTGTTCCCAATATCGGTGCTGCGTTTATCGAGATTGAAAAGGGTGTGAACTGTTACTACGACATGAAGGATGTCAGCAGTGCTGTTTTTACATGTAAATACGGAAAAAAGCCGCTCTGCATCGGCGACGAACTCGTTGTCCAGATCAGTCGTGAGGCCGTCAAATCTAAAGCTCCGACAGTGACAGGAAACATAAGCTTTACCGGAAGATACGCCGTACTGACCCACGGGAATACAAGGATCGGCGTTTCATCTAAAATTCCCAGATCCTTGCGTGAAGAATACAAAAGAGAGTTGAGCGTTCTTCACAATAATGACTTCGGCATTATTATCCGCACAAATGCAAAAGACGCTTCATTCGATGCGGTATTAGAAGAAATCCATGCATTAAGAGAGGAGTATTACAATCTCATCGGAAATGCTCAGACAAGGGTATGCTTTTCCTGTCTGAAATCTGCCCCGCCATCATATATTGCCGATCTGAAAAATGTTTATCTGGACGGAATGGAGTCAATCATTATCGGTGACAAAGAATTGTATACACGTATACATATGTTTTTTCAGACTGAACTTCCTGAAAAACTTGATATACTTGAGCTTTATGATAATCCCTCCTTTCCCCTGGATAAGTTGTACAGCACTCAAACGGCTCTCGATAAGGCGCTGATGGAGAGAGCCTGGCTGAAAACAGGCGGATATCTCATCATCCAGCCCACTGAGGCTCTGACAGTGATCGATGTGAACTCCGGGAAAAACACCTCCAGGTCGGACAGCGAAGAAGGAGCTATGAAAGTCAATATGGAAGCGGCAAGAGAGGCTGCAAGACAGATCCGGCTGCGTAATCTTTCAGGTATCATCATAATAGACTTCATTAATCTGAAAGATGAAGAAAATACCCGGAAGCTGCTTCATGAATTCAAATATTTCCTGGCAAAAGATCCCATCCAGACGACTCTTGTGGACATAACTTCGCTTGGACTCGTGGAAGTCACCAGAAAGAAAGTTCGTCGTCCGCTGTATGAAGAAGAGCGTACGAAATAAAAGCAATGCCGGGAGAAAAATTCATTTTCCCGTTTACAAGCCGGAAACATAGCGTTATAATATCGTTTTGATAGTGTCCGCAGATGCCGGAACAGTCAGATGACAATAAATTATATATATTTAATGAAGAGAGACACATTTGGAGGAAGAGAAAGAATGAAAAAAGTGGTTAAGTTCGGGGGAAGTTCTCTGGCTAACGCAGAACAGTTTATGAAAGTCGGTTCCATTATCATGGAAGACGAAGCAAGACGTTATGTCGTACCTTCAGCTCCCGGAAAGCGTTATTCCAGCGATACAAAAGTTACGGATATGCTTTATGCCTGTTACGGAGCTGCAGTAAACGGAGAGGACTTTACCGAACAGCTCGCCGAGATAAAGGAACGTTATCAGGAGATCATTGACGGACTGAGCCTCACCTTTTCACTGGACGATGATTTTGAGACGATCAGAGAGAATTTCAGCAATAAAGCCGGCGAAAACTACGCTGCATCAAGAGGAGAATACTTAAACGGTAAGATCATGGCCGCATATCTCGGATTTAATTTCGTTGATGCAGCGGAAGTCGTTCGTTTTGACGATGACGGATCATTTAATGCAGAGATCACAAATGAACTTCTCTCAAAAAAGCTTGAGACCATGCAGACTGCCGTAATCCCGGGATTTTACGGAGCGAAAGAGAGCGGTGAAGTCGTAACTTTTTCCCGTGGAGGATCTGATATTACCGGATCGCTCGTCGCACTGGCAGTAGGGGCTGATCTGTATGAAAACTGGACAGATGTATCCGGTTTTCTCATTGCTGATCCGAGAATTGTAAAAAATCCCAAATCTATTGAAACGATCACATACAAAGAACTTCGCGAGCTGTCCTACATGGGAGCCAGCGTACTCCACGAAGATGCGATCTTTCCGGTAAGGAAAGCCGGGATTCCGATAAATATCAGAAATACCAACAAACCTGCCGACAAAGGAACACTTATCGTAGAAAGCACGTGCCGTCAGCCGAAATACACGATCACAGGCATTGCCGGCACAGACGGATTTGCTGCGATTACGGTAGAGAAAGCCATGATGAATTCCGAGATCGGATTCTGCCGGAAAGTACTTGAGGTATTTGAGAAAAACGGCGTTTCCATCGAACACATGCCTTCAGGAATCGATACAATGTCTATCTTTGTCAACAAAGATACTTTTGAAGAAAAGGAACAGAAAATCCTTTCCGATATCAATAAAGCCGTAAATCCGGATCATATAGAGCTTGAATCTGATCTCGCGCTGATTGCAGTTGTAGGCCGCGGCATGAAATCCACAAGAGGAACCGCGGGAAGAATCTTTTCTGCGCTTGCGCATGCTCATATCAACGTAAAAATGATCGACCAGGGATCAAGCGAGCTTAATATCATAATCGGTGTAAAACACGAAGACTTTAAAGCGG
>DWXI01000009.1 GCA_019119265.1 Candidatus Mediterraneibacter intestinigallinarum
TGAGGCCAGACAAAACCGCCGAGGGTACTTCTAAGCTGTATGCTCCGTCCGTACCGAAAAAGCCGTCCGTGCGGAAAGAGCTTAAGGAGATCCAGGCAGCGAGGAAGAAAGAGGCGGAAAGCAAGGGAAAAGAGCCGATTTCAAAAGAGAAACCCGGCAGGACGAGGCAGACGCAGCATACGCAGCCGCAGAACCGGAAAAAACCAAGAAAATCGAAAGAGAGGTAGAGAGTATGGAGAACAACTTTGATTCTATGTTGAATGTATCGGCAGTGCCGCAGGACGATAAAAAAGCTGCTTTTATTGCGAAGAGCAAAAATAATCGGAACCGCTGCTATGAGCTGTCCGAGCAGATCACAAATGAAGTGGCGGCAGACAGCGGGAAATTTCAGCAGTATCTGAACGTACAGGCCCGGTTTGACCGCTATACCGCCAATAATGCCCTGCTGATCCTGGCCCAGAGGCCGGACGCAGAGCGTTTGGGAGATTATGGATACTGGAGGGAACAGGGCGTATTCGTGAAACGTGCGGAGCGGCAGAACCCGGTTCTGATCATGGAGCCGGGAAAGGAATATGAACGGGAAGACGGAAGTATTGGGACCTACTATAATGCCAGGGAATTGTATGATATTTCCCAGACTACCATGAAAGAACGTCCGCAGCCGCAGACAGAACTGGATGAGAGGCTTCTGATCCGGGCGCTGATCAACAATCCCCCGGCCAGTATTGTGACGGCAGAGCCGGATCAAATGCCGGAGGATAAGGGGGCAATCTTTGAGCCGGAGGAAAACTGTATCTATGTGAGGAAAGGCATGAACGCACAGGAGATCTTCCAGTGCCTGACGCCGGAACTGGCCCTTGCCGGGTTTGCGGACGGAGATCCGGAGTATGACCGGGATGAGGACGCTTTCCATGCCTACTGTGCGTCTTACCTGCTCTGTAAAAAGTATGGGATCGATACGCAGGCATATGACTTCCGCTACGCTCCCGATTTCTTTGAGGGGATGGAGCCGCAGGAAGTGCGGGCGGAGCTGTCGAAAGCCCGTGACGCAGCCAATCAGATCTCTTCCCGTATGGCGAAAGTGTTTGAGCAGAACCGCATGAGCCAGAGACAGCAGGAACAGACGGGGCAGAGGCAGGAAGGAGATCAGAACAGGGAGAACGGACCGGAAAGAGAAAGCGGTCAGAACCGGACGCATATGCAGGGCCGGGAACCCGGACAGCCACGGGGAAACTGGCAGCGCCGGGAGGCGGCACAGGAACGATAGGACGGAGGTGTGAAGATTGAGTGAAGACAGAGTAACTCTGGAACTGGATAAATACGAATGCGGCGTGATCTTCCATTCCCTGAAAGATAAACGGAACCAGATGTTGAAAGAGGAGCGGTCCACGGACGCCGTGGACGATGTTCTCTTAAAGGTTATTGAAAAGATGGAGGTGCCGCCGGAGAAACCACGAAGGGGGCACAGACGCCATGAAGAGCGGTAGCAGGAAAAGCACATGGATTTTTGCCATTCTCGGCATTTTTCCCGTTATCTGGTTTGCCCTGCTGACAGCGCCTTATCTGTCCGGCGGACTGATCGGAATCGTGGAAGGGCTGCCGGAGGCGATGGACCATCCGTTTTCTATGGAACTCTGTAAGGACAGTGTAAAAACTGTCCTTCTTTTTTTACTGGCGTATGGACTGGGAATCGGGATCTATCTGTCCACCCGGCGAAAGTACCGCAGGGGAGAAGAACATGGTTCCGCCGTGTGGGGAGACGTCCGGGAGATCAACCGGAAATACAGTGAAAAGGATTTCCTGGCTAATAAACTGATGACGCAGAATGTGCGGATCAGTTATGACAGCCGGAAACACCGGCGGAATCTGCTGACCATCATCATCGGCGGGAGTGGAGCGGGCAAGACGAGGTTTTATGCGAAACCGAATCTCATGCAGGCGAATACGTCTTTTGTGGTACTTGATCCGAAAGGGGAAAATCTCCGGGATACCGGATATCTGTTAAAAGCGAAAGGCTATGACGTCCGGGTACTGGATCTGATCAACATGGAGAAAAGTTACTGTTACAATCCCTTTGTCTATCTGAAGGATGATAATGACGTGCAGCGGCTTGTGACAAACCTGTTTAAAGCCACCACGCCGAAAGGGAGCCAGAGCAACGATCCATTCTGGGATACGGCGGCGTCCATGCTGCTGCTGGCGCTGATCTTTTATCTGAAATACGAGGCTCCAAAAGAAGAGCAGAATTTCCCGATGGTCATGGAACTTCTGCGGGCGGGGGAAGTGCATGAGGACAATGACGAATATCAATCCCCTCTGGACGAACTGTTTGAACGTCTGGAAATGCGGGAGCCGGAGCATATCGCCGTAAAGTATTACAAGGATTACCACTCCGGAAGTGCGAAAACGCTGAAATCCATCCAGATCACACTGGCAGCCAGACTGGAGAAATTCAACCTGTCCAGCCTTGCAGCGCTGACCGCTACAGACGATCTGGATCTTCCTTCTTTGGGAGAAAAGAAAGTAGCGCTCTTCGCCCTGATTCCGGACAATGACACCAGTTATAACTTTCTGGTGTCGATTTTGTATACCCAGTTATTCCAACAGCTTTTCTATCTGGCAGACCACAAGTATGGAGGCAGGCTGCCGGTCCACGTTCATTTCCTGATGGACGAGTTCGCAAACGGTGTGACACGTTCTACGCTTAAAACGGTGGGAATAACCGACAAAAGCGTAGCCTAAAGTCACAAATAATTGAATAAATGATGTGGTTTTAGAGAACTGCATAACTGAAATCTCAAATGATGGGGTAACGCCCTGAAGGGGATTCACTAATACTCCGAATAGCGTCAGCCGGATACAGACGGTTGGGGTTATAAGCTCGGGGAAGTCGTGCGAAGCACACCCTAACGCTGAAAGGCGAGGAAAGATTCGTAGAGGTACGGGTTGTGTGTGACAGTGCGGGTGGGGTTGCCATATGGTTAGAATGACCAAAAAGGCGGTCTGACAAAGATTCCGAATGTACGGCTCTAAACGAATGGCTTGTAGAAATGCAAGTGTACCAATGGTACGCAAGCGGGGCAAAGTAAAATTGTTAGTATGAAATGCCCTCTGTGTTTATAGGACACAGGTATCTTGAGAAGTTCTCTTGAAGATAATGCTTGCAGGGCTAAAGGAACGACCTAAGTGGCAACAATCCTAAGTTATGCGGAACGTGGAAAGCAGCCAATACGGGAGCTGACTGTATCAGCGGCAAAGTACCGTAGTTGTATCGAAAAGGAAAGGAGTTGAAAGAACCTTTCTACAATAAGTGCATTAGTGGCTGTGAGAGTAGAGGCACAGTACCTGTGAAGCCGTGATAATAAGCGGTGGAGGGATAGCCTCAAGCCGATACTAAGATTTTCTTTCATGCTTATATAGTAATCACCAATAAGGAGATTTTCATAGCTGTCGTGGTGCGACTAAGAAAAAATCATTCTCCAATAAGGAGTTGGTTACTATGGCGAAACGAATTGTAAACAAAGCAGAGCGGAATGCAGAGAGGTATGACGCTAAAGAAACAGGCTACCGATTATTTGAGGACAGCCAGAATGGAAAGACATTTGACAGGCTTATGCCACTGATTGTGTCGGAGCAGAATATCATACTCGCATATCGAAATATCTGCAAAAACAGTGGGAGCAAAACTCCCGGCACAGATGGGAAAACGATTGTAGCAATACAGTCGCTACCTATCGAATCGGTCATTAAAACCGTCAGAAACAAGTTGAACTATTATCAGCCAAAAAAGGTTAGACGAGTTGAAATCCCGAAAGACAACGGAAAAACCCGCCCATTAGGGATTCCCACGGTGACTTCATACTGCACACCTCCCAACGATGTTTAGGAATGCTGTCTCCTCTTGGCGTGAAGACAGCGGTTTATTAGAAAAAATATCATGTGTAAAGTGCTCTGATGGCTTCCAAATTGGATTCATCAATCAGGATTTCCCAGGGCCATCCCTGATGCTGTTTCCTTGCAGGAATCTTACCGGTACAAATACCATAGTAGACCTTATCGGTGGAGATGTTCAGCAGGGTGGCAGCTTCCGCTACCGAAATCCCCATGCGGTTTCTCTGACAGGGTCCGGATATACCATGTTTATAACGGATCCAGCGGACTCCGGCATATGTGAATACTCTTCCTTCTGGAGTAGTCAAGCCATCCTGATTTAGTTGGTTCGCAATCTCATGGTCATCCATAGTTGCCGCAAGTTCTCGGATTTTGGAAATGGTATTGTCCGTGTGTTTCCTGCGGTCTCCATAGGGAAGGTTCTTTTTTAAAGAAAGATGTTCGCATTTCCCGCTGCGGAACCGAATGCCGATTGAAAAATCAGAACATCGTTTTTCAGCCAGGACAGTGACATCATCGATCAGGATGCGGATAATCCGCTTCTTTTCTTT
>DWXI01000109.1 GCA_019119265.1 Candidatus Mediterraneibacter intestinigallinarum
GAGGAAAAAAAGATACCAATAGTGCACCACAGCAGGTTCTTGAACTCCTGGAGGAATATATCAGGCTTCGTGAACAGAAAGAGGATGATATTTTGAAGGAAATATCAGAACAATTTAAAGAGCAGTATAGTGTAGAATTCATAAAGCAATATTTGGAGGATCCCAATCAAATTCCTAAAAAACAGCGTAATTTATTTGTTGCTGAGCTAAAAAAAATCGGGTATGATATCAATTATAGGAAATACTTAAGAAAGTATAATCAAGAATTGGATGAATTTGCGGTATTAATAGATAGGGATATGCAAACACATTCGAAAGATAATATGATTGATTTCATAAAGCACTGTAAGGATAAGGGGTATAAATGTTATATTGCAAACCCTTGTTTTGAGTTTTGGCTTTTGATGCATTTGGCAGATATAGATGAGGAATTTGGAGAACATTTGGAGGATATAAAACAAAATCCCAAAATTTCGAAACAACATACATTTGTGAGCAAAGCTGTATCAGAAAGAGGGCATCATGGGAAAAGTGGAATTAGATTTGCTACACAATATATGCCTAAAATTAATCATGCCATTGAGGAGGCGAAAAAATATGCGTCAAATGAAGAAGAACTTATAGATAATATCGGCTGCAATTTATGGAAATTAATGGAAGAATTGAAAAAATATGGGAAAGATGAGTATCCGCAAGAAAGAAAGCCATAATTGTGATATAGCACTGCGAATATTTATTCAACAAACCAAAGAAATAGATGATTCCATTTTTACAGTTGTTGAAAAAATAAGAGAATTCTAAGATATAGACATAATGATGCTATGTGAAAGCACTTGCAGAAATGTGAGTGCTTTTTTCAGTGGCGCCAAGTATGATGTGAATTGGAAATAAGTTTCCCCTAATTATAATGAACACATGACGGTACATCCCTGGTAGAGAGATTTCTGAACGATATCTCTGATATGTGGAAAAATGTAATCTGTATCGGCAGCGGCAACGAAGGTACGACTGCGGGGCATGCGGCGGGCCGGGTGAACGATGAAGAGGAAGTGGTGCAGGAACTGGCTGTTCAGGAAAGAGAGCCGGCACTGAATGTACAGATCTGGAAATCTTATGTGGACGAGATGAATATTTCTATTGCCAGTCCGTCCGGAGAACGGGTAGGCCCTTTTCGCGAGATACTGGGTCCGCAGCGTTTTGTCCTGGGAAACACGGAGCTATTGCTCTACTACGGGGAACCGAAGCCTTATAGTGTCAGACAGGAGATTTATATCTCTTTTATTCCGCTGCAGTCATATGTAGACAGTGGCGTGTGGCAGATCATTCTCACTCCCGGGCGCATCGTGGACGGCGCCTATCAGATGTGGCTCCCGGCCCAGGCTGCGCTGAATGTGGGAACAGCATTTCTGACTCCTGACAGTACGTCTACTCTGACGATTCCGTCCACTGCGTCTCTGGTGGTAACGGTGGCTGCATATGATGCGAGGACATTTTCCTATGCGGACTTTTCCGGAAGGGGGCCGGCGGCGGTCTATGAGGGAATCGAAGTGCCGAAACCGGATCTGGCAGCGCCGGGGGTTCTGGTTAATGCACCTGTTCCCGGAGGAGGTTATCGCGCTTTTTCCGGCACCTCGTTCGCCGCGCCTTTTGTCACGGGAAGCGCGGCTCTTCTGATGGAATGGGGGATAGTGCAGGGAAATGATCCGTATCTGTACGGGGAAAAAGTGAAGGCATATTTGAGGCGCGGAGCGAGAGAACTGCCGGGATACAGTGTGTGGCCGAATTCACTGCTGGGGTTCGGGGCGTTGTGCGTCAGGAACAGCCTGCCGGGTTCGTAAGAGAAGGAACCAGAGTATATATGCCAAGACGAAAACAGAAATGAAGTTATTTAAAAGTTAATTGAAGTTATAGTCATATCACGATATAATATGACTATAAAGTTAACGGGAGGTATGCTTATGTTTTCAATACAGGAATCAATTCGGCCATCTGCAGATTTGAGAAATCATTACAGTGAAATATCAAGACAGTGCAGGGAAAATAATGAAGCAGTTATTATCACAGTGAACGGACGGGGAGATACTGTATCACTTTCCTATGAGGAATACAAAAGGATGAAATCAAGGATTGAATTACTGGAGATTTTGTCAGCGGCAGAAGATGATGTGAAAAATGGAAGGGTTGAACCGATTGAAAATACTTTCCAGGATCTGAGACAGATATTGAAGGAGAAATAATATGAAGTATACAGTTGTCCGTACAGATACTGCAGATGAGCAGATCCGTAAGATTATCCTTTATATCAATGAAAATTTTGGATCAGAGATTGCATTACGGAAATTAGAAGAATTAGAAGAAAGTATCCTGCATTTGGGAAATAATCCAAATATTGGAACGATTCCCAGATACCATATTCTGAGACAACAGGGATATAAGGTGCTAATTTTAGAAAAGAATCTGGTTTTCTATAAAGTGGATGATGAGAGAAAAAGAGTGATCATCTATGCGGTTGTGGACCAAAGGCAGGATTATTTAAATATTATCAGGGGGTTATAAGGGAATAGCGCTGGAATGACAACGAATGAATAGCTGATTCCTTTTTTTTTCTGTCTGTGATAAAATACAGATAGATTTTTGGCGAAAGGATATACCGGATATGAAATCACTTCTCATATATTTGAAAAATTATAAAAAGGAATCTGTATTGGCGCCTCTTTTCAAAATGTTGGAGGCGTCTTTTGAATTGCTTGTGCCCCTTGTTATGGCTGCAGTCATCGATGTAGGGATTGCGCAGGAGGACAGGCCGTACATTATAAGGATGTGTTTTGTGCTTATTGCGCTGGGAATGATCGGCCTGATATGTTCGATCACTGCCCAGTATTTTTCCGCAAAGGCGGCGTCCGGCTTTGGAACAGGCGTGAGGCATGCGCTGTTTGAACATATCCAGCAGCTTACCTTTACGGAGATGGATGAAATCGGAAGTTCCACTCTGATCACAAGGCTGACAAGCGATATCAACCAGACTCAGTCAGGGGTAAATCTGGTGCTGCGTCTGTTCCTGCGCTCTCCGTTTATCGTGTTCGGCGCGATGATCATGGCGTTTACTGTAGATGTAAAGGCCGCTGTGGTCTTTGTCGTGGTAATCCCGGTTCTCTCGGTAATCGTATTCGGGATCATGCTCGTGACCATGCCGCTCTACAGGAAAGTTCAGTCGCATCTGGACAGCGTACTGCTTACAACGAGGGAAAATCTTGCGGGCGTTCGAGTGTTGCGTGCATTTAATAAAGAGCAGGAAGAGCGGCAAAAGTTTGAACGGGAAAATCAGACGCTCACCGATGCACAGAAGTTTGTGGGGCGTATCTCAGGTCTTATGAATCCGCTTACTTATGTTGTCGTAAACGGCGGTATCATCGCTCTGATCTATACGGGAGCAGTTCGGGTAAATATTGGCGACCTGACACAGGGGGAGGTAGTAGCTCTTATCAATTATATGTCGCAGATCCTGACGGAGCTGGTAAAGCTTGCCAATCTGATCATTACAGTGACAAAGGCGGTTGCCTGCGGGAACAGGATAGGAAATGTGCTGAATATACATCCGGATATGGAAGATGGAGAACAGATTTTATCGACGGATGATTTTAGAACGAATACAGACGGAAAGCAGGACGTACAGAAGATTCCTGCCGTTGAGTTTGATCATGTCTCGCTTTCGTATAAAGGCGCCGGGGGTGAATCTCTGACGGATATATCGTTTCGGGCGATGAGAGGGCAGACGATAGGGATTATCGGTGGAACAGGATCAGGAAAATCCTCACTGGTCAATCTGATTCCACGGTTTTATGACGCTACAGGCGGACAGATCAGAATCTTTGGAAATGATATCAGGGAATATAAGATAGAAAGTCTGAGATCACGCATCGGAGTTGTGCTTCAGAAAGCAGTCTTGTTCAAAGGAACTATCGCGGAGAATCTGCGCTGGGGAAATGAAAATGCCAAAGAGGAGGAGTTAGAAGAGGCGTTGGAAATCTCCCAGGCAAAAGAGTTTGTAGACAGGAAACCCGGCGGATTGGAATTTCGGATCGAGCAGGGCGGACGCAATCTTTCCGGCGGGCAGAAGCAGCGGCTCACCATTGCCAGAGCTCTTGTGAGAAAACCTGAGATCCTGATCCTTGACGACAGCGCATCGGCGCTTGACTTTGCTACAGATGCGGCGCTACGCAAAGCAATCCGTTCTATGAAGGGCAGTCCGACAGTGTTCATCGTCTCCCAGAGGGCGTCGTCCGTACAATATGCGGATCAGATCATTGTACTGGATGACGGGGCGGCGGCAGGTATAGGCACACATGACGAACTTCTTGCGGCTTGTCCGGCTTATCAGGAAATCTATTATTCCCAGTTCCCGAAGGAGGCGGCGGTAAATGGCTGATAAAATAACAGAAACAAAAGATGCAAATAGAAAACAGAGTCAGGGGAAAACATTAAAGAAGGTATTCCGTCATCTGGGAAAATACAGGATCTTTGTTGTATTTTCCATATTGCTCGCCACTGTCTCAGTAGCTCTGACCCTTTATGTACCGAAGTTGACCGGGTATGCGGTGGATTACATCACCAATGCGGGAATGGTGGACTTTCCCGGCGTATTCCGGGTCATGATCCAGATCGGCGTGTGTACGCTTGTGACCGCGCTTGCTCAATGGCTTATGAATATCTGCAATAATAAAATGACTTATCAGGTTGTGCAGGACATCCGAAACGAGGCATTCCGCAGGATTGAGATCCTTCCGCTGAAATATATTGACGGTCATCCTTACGGTGAAGTGGTCAGCCGTGTGATTGCGGATGTGGATCAGTTTGCGGACGGTCTTCTGATGGGATTTACCCAGCTTTTTACCGGGATTGCGACGATCGTCGGAACATTCTGCTTTATGCTTTCTGTTAATGTTTCTATCACTTTTGTTGTAGTGCTGATTACGCCGGTTTCGTTTTTTGTGGCGAATTTCATTGCAAAGAGGACGTTTTCTATGTTCCGGCTTCAGTCAGAGATCAGAGGAGAGCAGACCGGCCTGATTGATGAGATGGTTGGGAACCAGAAAGTCGTACAGGCATTCGGAAGGGGAAAAGATGTGACAGAGCGGTTTGATGAGATCAATGAACGTCTAGGCAAGGCGTATCTGAAAGCTACATTTTTCTCATCCATCACAAATCCGTCCACACGTTTTGTAAATAGTCTCGTTTATACAGGCGTGGGGATTACCGGAGCGTTCGCTGTGGTAAATGGTTCGCTTTCTGTAGGGCAGCTCTCAAGTTTTCTGAGTTATGCCAACCAGTATACAAAACCGTTTAATGAGATATCCGGCGTGGTAACAGAATTCCAGAATGCTGTGGCATGTGCGCAGAGGATTTTCGACCTGATCGAAGAAGAACCGCAGACGCCGGAACCGGAGAATGCCGTGGAACTCAGAGATATCAAAGGAAATGTCAGAGCTGATCATGTAGATTTTTCTTATGTAGAAGGACAGAAACTGATCCGCGATTTTAATCTGGATGTAAAACCGGGGCAGCGGATCGCGATCGTAGGGCCGACAGGATGCGGTAAGACGACGATAATTAACCTGCTTATGCGGTTTTACGATGTAAAAGAAGGATCGATTTCCGTGGAAGGAATAGATATCCGGGATATGACAAGAAAAAGCCTGCGTGCAGGATACGGGATGGTACTTCAGGACACCTGGCTTAAAACGGGAACGATCCGGGATAATATTACGATGGGACGACCGGATGCCACGGAGGAGGAGATCATTGATGCGGCGAAAGCCTCCCATATTCACAGCTTTATCAAACGTCTGCCAAAAGGATACGATACGTGGATCACAGAAGACGGGGGAGGACTCTCACAGGGGCAGAAACAGCTCCTATGTATTGCAAGAGTTATGCTGTGCAGACCGCCGATGCTGATCCTCGACGAGGCGACATCATCTATTGATACAAGGACAGAGATGAAGATACAGGATGCATTTGCGGCGCTGATGAAAGGCAGGACGACATTTATCGTGGCTCACAGACTGTCTACGGTCCGAGAGGCGGACGTGATTCTTGTAATGAAAGACGGTCGTATCATCGAGCAGGGAAACCACGAAAGTCTGCTCGCAGAAAAAGGCTTTTACAAACATCTGTATGAGAGTCAGTTCACGGAAGAAAAGGAGAGCGCATAAGTATGGAACGATTGAGTACCCTGTGCTATATCGAGCAGGACGATAAATATCTGATGCTCCACCGCACAGTGAAAGAAAATGATGTGAATAAGGACAAGTGGATCGGTGTGGGAGGGCATTTTGAATATGGAGAGAGCCCGGAGGAATGTCTCCTGCGCGAGGTGAAAGAGGAGACGGGATATGTCCTTACTTCTTGGAAGTACAGAGGAATCGTGACATTTGTATACGGGGAGGATACAGTGGAATATATGTCTCTTTATACGGCGGATGGTTTTGTGGGAGAACCGATCGAGTGCGATGAAGGTGAACTGGAATGGGTGGATAAGAAAAACATCCCGGCGTTGGAACTGTGGGAAGGAGATAAAATATTCTTTCGACTGATGGATATGGGGAGAGAGTTCTTTTCCCTGAAACTTGTCTATGACAGAAGGGATGTGCTCCAGTATGCTGCTCTTGACGGGGTTCCTATGGAATTGTTCGATGAAATCAGGGAAGACGGCAGCAGGACCGGCGTGATAAAAGAGAGGGGAGTCGTGCACGAAGACGGTTCGCTTCATCCGACCGTACACACATGGATCGTTCGTTCCAACAATAAAAGCGGATATGATCTGCTTCTGCAGAAGCGAAGCGCCTGCAAGGATTCTAATCCCGGGTGCTGGGATATCTCTTCGGCGGGGCATGTTGGAGCCGGTCAAGGATATCTTGAGAGCGCTATAAGAGAACTGAAAGAAGAACTTGGTATTGACGCTTATCCAGAGCAGCTCTGTAAGGTGGGAACAAGACGGTGCGGATTTGAAAGTGAGTTTTACGGACGGCCTTTCCGGGATAATGAGCTGAGTACGATCTATATCTACCGGGAACCGGTGGAGATAAAACGTCTTACGCTGCAGGAGTCGGAAGTTTCTGAAGTGGCGTGGATGGACTATGATGAATGTCGGAAGAAAGTGACAGAAAATTTGTTTAAACATTGTATATATGAAGATGAGCTGGAAATAGTTGGAAAAGCGCTTGAGATTATATAAGCAATGATATGAAAGGAAGCGGAAGAATATGAAATATGCGGTTATCTATGAAAGTGCAACAGGAAATACGAAAATGCTGGCAGATGAAATACGAAATGTTCTCGGTGAACGGGAGTGTATATTCTTTGGAACACCGGAGGAAAATACGCAGAGTGCAACGGAGGGAGCGGAAATACTTTTCCTCGGTTTCTGGACTGATAAGGGGGAATGCAGTGCAGGGATCCGGAAATATATAGAGACACTGTACGGCCACAACATATTTCTTTTTGGATCAGCGGGATTCGGAGGTTCTGAGAAGTATTTTTCTGAGATCTTAGACCGTGTGTGTGTTCATCTGCCGGAAGGCAATACAGTTGTCGGTACATACATGTGTCAGGGGAAAATGCCTGAGAGTGTGCGTAAACGCTATGAGTTAATGAAGGAGAAAATGCCGCAGGATGACAAGGTA
The DNA here is from genome assembly GCA_019119265.1 of Candidatus Mediterraneibacter intestinigallinarum. GTDB lineage: Bacteria > Bacillota > Clostridia > Lachnospirales > Lachnospiraceae > Mediterraneibacter > Mediterraneibacter intestinigallinarum. The sequence goes on from DWXI01000109.1 coordinate 7,683, forward strand.
GAAATGATGATAGAAAACTTTGATAAAGCACTGCCGCATCCGGATCAGGCAGATCTGACTCATCTGAGGGAAAAAGTCACAGGTCTTAGCATCTGAATGGCAGGAGAGGGGCAGGTAACAGGAAACTTATGTGAAAGGAGACAGAATCATGACAGAGACAGGAGTGATACACGGGAGATTTCAGGTACTCCATCTGAAGCATATGGAATACCTGCTGGCAGCGAAAATGAGGTGCAGGACATTATATATAGGTATTACGCATCCGGATGTATCAGCATATCCGGCGACATCGCCGCTTGACGAACACGGAACGACCAAGACGGACAATCCACTCACATATATTGAGCGATATGAGATGATCAGGGATGCCTTGCTGGATTTCGGGGTGGGGAGAGAAGAGTTCGAGATCATACCGTTTCCGGTCAGCAGTCCGGATATCCTGCTTCAGTATGCACCTGCAGATGCAGTGTACTATATGAGCATCTGCAGCCCGTGGGATGAAGAGAAGTATCAGATCTTACAATCTCTCGGCCTGAATGTAGAGATATTATGGAGAAGAACAGGCGAGGAGAAAGGCATCACGGGAACGGAGCTGCGCGCCATGATCGCCAGAGGCGGGGAATGGCAGCAGCACATGCCGAAGACGGCAGCGGAATATCTGGAGAAAAATGGTATCGACCAGAGGATTAGACAGCTGTATTATACCTACGGCGGCAAGTGACGGTCACAGGCAATATGCATTAAATCCTACGACACAGGAGCAGCTAATGGATTGGAAAACAGTCCGATATCCGGAGGCAGAAACGAGAACAAAAAGAAAAAGATCAGGAAGAGGACAGTCAGGATATAAATAATGGTTCTCTTTTCATATATGCGTTCAGAATTCTGTAAAATCCATGTACAGCGGAATACCAGAAAGACACTGATAAAAAATATGGCAATATCCGCCCAGGCGATATTTCTCCCGAGTATGCCTGAGTACGTATAGAACAGAACCGGAACCGACAGAGTTCCCCAAAGTCCGCCAAGAAGAAACGCAGGCCTGAAGGCGGGCAATTTGTCTCTTATGCGAGAAGGAATGAAAAACGACCAGATAAGCACAGGAAAAAATACAAGTTTCATATGTTCCCATGTGGATTCATTGACAGGACTTATCAGACCGATCAGCGGATTTTGCCCGGACCAGTCGTAGAAAAAGTGTGATAACGTTCCTAATACTGATGTAAAGATAAAACCGACGATGAACCAGACCTTGATATTTTTCATAAGTATCACCTGTATATGCTGATATTATCATTTACAGTATATGCAGGTGTAACCCATATATGACAAGACCGGAATTCGTTTCTGAGGATAGGGAAGAGACCAGCCGGCAAGTATGTGTTGTGTACGCACCGTAGAGTAACGCCGGCACTTGGAGCGCGTCTTCTGCGCTCCTATGTACCGCTGCGTTACGACCCGAGCGAAAGCGGGTGCGGTAACAACACATACTTGCCGGCGGACACTTCTGATCCTGATGAAGACGAATACAAAAACCTTTCATCATCTGTAAGTGTTTTCTCTACAGGCCATATGCTATCATGTATCCATAATCACAAGGGAGGTACTTGAATGAAGACGATTCTTGAAATTGACAGTTTAAAGAAATATTACGGGAAGCAGGGAAGCCGGACGAAAGCCCTGGACGGGATAACATTACAGGTAATGGAGGGAGAATTCTTAGGGATCATGGGGAGCAGCGGTTCGGGAAAATCGACGCTTCTGAACTGTATTGCAACGGTAATAGAGCCGGACAGCGGCAGGATCATGATGAAAGGTACGGAAATACATTCGCTGAAAGGAAGGAAGCTTGCGCAGTACAGGGGAAGAGAGATCGGCTATCTGTTCCAGAATTTTGAACTGATCGATAACCTGACCGGCAGGGAGAACATTATGCTTCCGATGTCTCTCCATAACGTATCCGACGGAGAGAGCCGGAAGCGATTGTCGCGGCTGGCGTCCTATCTTGAGATCACGGATGTGCTCGATAAATTTCCATCCCAGATGTCAGGAGGACAGAAGCAGCGTGTTGCGGCGGCAAGAGCGCTGATCATGGATCCGGGGATCATACTCGCAGACGAACCGACGGGCGCGCTCGACTCAAAAAATGCAAAAACACTGATGAAAAAGCTTGCAGGACTAAATGAGGATGAAAATACAACGATCCTTATGGTGACCCATGACTCGAATGCGGCAAGTTACTGTAAACGTATCCTGTTTATCCGGGACGGACGGATCTTTCATGAGTTAAGACGTGATACTCCGGATGAAACGCAGCAGGATTTTTATGAGAGGATATTAAAAGTAATGTCACAGCTGGGAGGAGGGAGCGCCAATGTTCTTTGAGCTTATTACCCGTAACAGCAGGAGAAGCAGAAAAGAGAACGGTCTGTTTTTTACGACGCTTCTCGTTTCTGTTATCGCATTTTATATTATACTTTCTCTTTCACATCAGGATGTCATGCTTTTTCTGAAGACAATGGAAAGTGATGCGGTAAACCGTCTCCTTACAATGATCCCTGTTTTTTATGTGATGACATTGGTCGTTCTGTTCTTTTTGGTGTACTTTGCCAGTAAGTTCCAGCTTGAACGGCGCAGACATGAGTTTGGAATGTATCTGATGATGGGAATGACACGGAACAGGCTGTTTGTCCTTCTTCTGGCGGAAGACATACGGAGCAGTGCTATTGCTCTGCTGACCGGACTTCCTGCAGGAGTTCTTCTGTCAGAACTGATCAGTCTGGTTACCGCCCGGCTGGTTGGTCTGGAAATCATCGGGCACCGGTTCACAATGTCGCTTGATGGCATCCTGCTGACTGCTGCTGGTTTCTTCCTGATCAAGCTTGCAGCATTCCTGATTCTGAGCGTAAAGATAAGTCGTCGGGAAATCGGTTCACTTCTGGCTGAAAAGCCGGAGGAAACAAAGAGACAGCATCCGGCGCCTGTGTATGGCCTGGCGCTCTTTGCCGGCATCCTCTGTCTTGGAACGGCATATTATCTGGCGATCAGGGGAATATCCTGGTATCAGATCGGGATGATGGGGATTACGGTGCTTCTTGGATTTGCGGGAACGCTGCTTTTCTTCTATGGGCTCAGATATATATTTAACCTGATAATAAAATCCGAAAAACGGGACCGGCGGCTGCATGTATTCAATGCGCGCCAGCTGCAGGAAAATGTAGTCCGTCAGTCGGGAACGATGGCGGTCAGCTCGCTGCTGATACTTGGAGCTCTCTGCTGCTTTGGCGCGGGAGTTGCAATCGCGGCTTACTATGGCCAGTCAGATCCTCATGTGCTGGATTATACATTTATACCGGAATATACGGATGAACCGAATCAGGAGCAGGCAGCTGCGGATGCACTTGATACACTGCGCAAGAGCGGACTGGATACGGAGTTTTCGGAATTGTTCGAAATGAAGATCGGTGATATCCGCACGGCAGAAGATTTTGAAAATGCATACTCGATGAATGAGGTGTTGGAACAGGCGGCGAAATTTCCTGCTTCAGATGACAGAGATGTGCTTTTAAATAATTTAGGATTCGCGGATTTCCCGTCGCTCATTTCTCTTTCCGGGTATAATGAACTGCTTCGCACGGCAGGACTTCCCGAGGTGGAACTGGGAGAAGGCGAGGGGGCTGTATATATGGACAGCAGTTTTCTTAATGACAGGCAGGCTGAGATCATGAATACGGTGCTGGCAGACCGGCCGGAAGTGGAAGTCGGCGGAAATACTCTCCGATTGACAGGTAAGGTGCAGACGACAGCAGTCGTGACAGATTATTCGATCACCCTCTCCTTTGCGCTGATCCTGCCGGATGACGCATTTCAATATTACACACAGGGGCAGTATGACGTGTATGTCAACGGAGTGCTGGATAGCAGTGTATCGGAAAAAACAGGTCTTATGCAGGCAATCTCGGAGATGAATGAGAGATTAAATGAAACCGGACTGAATTATGAGAGTTATCTGCAGAATATGGGGAGGCAGCTGTTCTATATCGTGGCAGCCAGCTATATTACGATCTATCTTGCGATCATCTTTCTGATCGTGGCAAACACGGTGATCGGAGTCCAGTTCCTGATGAACCAGCAGAAGACAAATCGGAGATATAAAACGCTCATAAAGCTTGGCGCTGTGTATGAAACACTGTGCGCGTCGGCAAAGAAACAGATCAACTGGTATTTCGGGATCCCGGTATTCGCAGCGGCTGTAAGCAGCCTGTTTGCAGTGCGGGCGCTGTTCACGGGGCTGCTGTCATCCGTGACCCGGGGGTCAGCCGGAGAGATGATGTTTATTTCTGCAGCTATGATTCTTATGCTCTGTGTGATAGAATACATTTATATGGCTGCGGTAAAGCGATCCAGCAGCAGGTATCTGCTGACACTGATGGCACCGGAGCGTGAAGAATGACGGCCTGAATACAAAGCAAAGAAAGAGTAACTGTCGACAGGAGGTGCAGGAAAGAATGAAGCAGATCGCGGTAGTAGAGGATGAACCTCTTATGCGTGAAGAGCTGGCGCTGATGCTGAGAAAAGCGGGATATAAGGCAATAGAGATCCGCGAATTTGATCATGTGGCGGAACAGTTGGAACAGATTTCCCCTGATCTTGCAGTGCTGGATCTCAATCTCCCGGGTGTCAGCGGATTTCAGATCTGCCGGGAGATCAAAGGAAGAAGCTCGTTCCCGGTTCTGGTACTGACCTCCCGGGATCAGATGAAAGATGAGCTTCGAGCTCTTGAACTTGGGGCGGACGAATATCTGACGAAACCCTGCCGCAGGGAGAGAATTCTCGCACGGGTGTCCAATGTTCTTAAGCGTTATGAAGGCCGGGCAAATCTGCTGGAGGGGCCGGGCTTTCTGCTGGACCGTCAGACTTATACGCTGTACATCAACAACAGCTCTATTGTACTTCCAAAGAATCAGGGAAAACTGCTTGAGATATTTCTGTCACGCAGCGACAGGACGGTCACAAAAGATGAACTGTGTACAGCGCTGTGGGGAACAACGGAGTTTATTGACGAGAATGCGCTGCAGGTTAATCTGACAAGGCTGAAAAAGACAATGACGAGGCTTGGAATGAAACAGAAGATCACTCCGGTCCGGGGTATGGGATATCGCCTGGAAAATGAGGAGGATCAGTGATGAGAAAAAGGCTGCTTTATTTATTGCGTTATCTTCCATGGCTTGTTCTGCTGCTTTGGCTTGATCTAATGTCAGCGCTGCTGCTTTGGCTTTCTGCAGCAGATGCCTTTGGCATATTGGTTCCTCTGATCGTGATGGGAACTGTTCTGTTGTTTTTTATTGTGGCGTTTATTCTGGATCGTACAGAGCAGAGGAGAGGCAAGGCGTTCCACGCATTTCTGAAGAATCCTGATCTTATCAACGAAGAAAATCTGATTCGGGCGGTAAGCGCATCGGAACGAGAATCTGTCCGTCTGCTGGGAACTGTCCTGCGGGAAAAAGATGCCGCCTGCAGCAGAGCACGGGCCGAGGCGGAGGACTATGAGGAATATGTGGAGGCGTGGGCCCACGAGACGAAAAATCCTCTGTCACTGCTGACAATGGTATTGGACAATCAGGGAGATGAGATACCTGCATCAGCTGCGTTTAAGCTGGAGTATGTCCGAAGCCGGCTCCAGGAATATATCAGCCAGATTCTCTACTACGCACGTCTAAAGAGCGGCAGAAAGGATTACCTGTTCGAGTCCGTAGATCTGAACGACTGCATTAGTGAGGTGCTGGAAGATTACAGTCTGCTCCTGAAAGAGAAGAATTTCAGGATTACCGTACACGTGCCAGCGTTTTTAGTGTTTACTGACCGCAGAGGGATTGAATTTCTGCTGGGACAGATTATAAGTAATGCGGTAAAATACAGTGACTGCAGAAAGAAACAGCCGGAACTTACGATCTCTTTGGAGCAGCTGGAGTCGGAAGATGTGCTGCGCATATGCGACAACGGTGTTGGAGTGAAAGAATGTGACTTCCCTTACATTTTTGAGAAAGGTTTTACAGGAAATCCGGCCGACACAGGAAAGAAAGCAACGGGGATGGGCCTGTATCTCTGCAGGAAGATGGCGGATGATCTGAGTCTGGGATTAGAAGCCCGTTCCCAGAGCGGTAAGGGATTCGAGATGTCAATCCGCTTTCCAAAAGTAGAATAAAAGGGAAACTCGTCCGGTAAATACAGCTTCAACTACAGTTCTCGCTGTATACCTCAAATGATTTCTCCATTTTCTCCAGTATTTCAGAATACTGGAGAAATGCATTCTTCATCTCCAGTTCGTTAAACGGCTGATTTTTATAGCAGATTCTATGCTCCATCGCAGCCCAGAAGTCCATGGATATTGTACGAAACTGGATCTCGACCGGATAGTATTCCATACCGTCCATATAATAGATCGGAACGCCGATGATTATATGATAGCTGCGGTAGCCGTTTGGCTTTGGTGTGGATATGTAATCTTTTTCTTTGATCACAATAAGGTCTGACTGTTTTCTTAAGCATTCCACAAGATGCCTGATATCTTTTTCGAAAAAGCAGATCACGCGCACTCCGGCAATGTCCTGCAGGAGTGCCTTGGCATCCTGCACACTTGTGGATGCATGTTTTTTCCGTAATTTATTTTCAATACTCCCTTTTTCTTTGATACGGTTCGTGATGCTGTGGATCGGCTGGAAGTCTTCGCTCTCGTAGGTCGTATGGTTCAGTATTTTCAATCTGGTCAGGATCAGGTTCATTGCATCCTGATACGGATGGATCAGTGTGTAATATTGTTCATCAGTCATTATGTTATACTCCCTTCAACACCGAATAGTTTATTGCGGGAATGTGACGAAAGTGTGACGACAACATTATGATTTGATAATAAAATATTAAAAAATAAAACTACAAAAGTTTGTAGACTTTTTATCAGATGGAGGATAACTAATTGCAACGGATACGTCTCAACTGTCCAGACAGTCTGAAAAAATCAAAACAAATTCGCATATGTGCAATTCATCGGCGATATCGCTCCAAATTTCTGAAACTTGAAAGTGGCTTTTTTCTTTTTAGAAAACGTGATAAGATGGAGGAGAAATAAATATGAGTATAAACAACGACAATTTTATAATGCTTCCCACCGTGGATTTCTGTTTTAAAGAATTGATGAAGAATCCAAAAGTACGGAAAGGTTTTGTAGGGGCTATATTGGGAAAAACTGCGGAAACTGCCCTCTCAGGACCAAAATGAGGGCGGTATCATCCGTTGGATGAGATTCCTCGGCGGCAAGAAGCGAGAGGAGTTTGAGGATATGGCAAAAAAAGACGAGTATATCGAAGCAGCATACGATGAGATGAAGAAACTGAGTCTGGATGAGCAGAAACGACTGGAGTATGAACTGAGGGAGAAGGCAATCCGCGACCATAATTCTCTGATGAAGAGTGCTCAAAGGCTGGGGCAAAAGCGAGGAGAAGAAATCGGAGAAGAACGAGGAGAACGCCTTGCGCTAAAGCGCCTTGTGGGGAAAAAGATGGAGAAGGGGATGCCTCAGGATGAGATTGCAGAACTTCTTGAACTGGAGCCGGATGTGGTAAAAGAGCTGGCGGATGAATGGGTACGAGAACAATGAATACTGAATTATTTAAAAATGCTTTTCCCTTCTGGGAGAGTCTGACAGAAGCTCAGAGAGCAGAGATCGTAAACAATACAACAAGGAATTTATGTGAGAAAAAGACACGTCTTCATTTCGGGGGAGGAGAATGTGCCGGTGTGCAGATCATCGGCTCCGGAAGGGCGCGTGTATTTATCACATCACCGGGCGGCGGGGACATTACTCTGTTCCGGCTGCTGGATGGGGATGTGAGTATACTGAGTGCAGCGTGCATGCTCAATGGGATGGATATTGAGCTTGACATGGAGATGGAGACGGACTGCGAGATCTATACGATTCCTAAGAAAGTGTACCGGAAGCTGTATGATGAGAGCAGCGCGGTGAAAGACTATACGATGGAGATGATCTCAGAGAAATTTTCGGATATCATGTGGCTGTTCAACCAGTTCGTATTTTCAAATGTGGCATCAAGGATTGCGGGAGCATTGCTGGAGCACAGGGCAATAGAAGGGGGAGATGAGCTGAGGCTCACCCATGAGGATATCGCGAAAGACGCCGGAACAGCGAGGGAAGTCGTGACCAGGATACTGAAACAGTTTCAGGCTGACGGACTTGTGAAGCTGACCAGAGGAAAGGTTACTGTTATTGACGCCGGAAAGCTGGGCAGGATATAAATGTGACTTTGTCACTGAAAAGTCATAAGAATGTGGTATACTAAGATTATGAAATGACAATAAATATAAATTTAGAGGATTCATAAGGAGGATATAAAGATGGCAGTTGTAAAGTTAACGACAGATAATTTTGAGCAGGAAGTATTGCAGGCAGATCAGACGGTACTGGTTGACTTCTATGCAGACTGGTGCGGACCGTGCAAGATGATGGGGCCGGTCGTTGAGGAACTCGCAGGTGAGGTAAGCGGTGTGAAGGTGTGCAAGATCAACATCGATGAAGAGATGGCGGTTGCACAGAAATACGGCGTTATGAGCATCCCGACATTCATCGCATTTAAGAACGGCGAGATCGCCGGAAAGCAGGTCGGTGCAGTTCCGAAGAGTAAGCTTCAGGAACTGATCGGATAAGTATAAGATGAAAGAAAAGCTCTGTGAGGACGGTAGCTACTCATAAAACAGTATCAACCAACAAACTGAAAAGGGGAGCTGCCATATAGGGTGCAGAAAAAGGCGAGTAGGAAACAAAGCGTTTCTTACCCGCTTTTTCTATGACTTTTGTTACGCAGTAGGGGATAAAAAAGCATTGACTACTGCACCTAACACAGGGAAAGCCGTCAAGGACGCGAAGCGTGCATTTTATCCTTTTTGTACTGATTAAAACGCTTTTGTTTTTTGATGAAAATTTTTTAGCTCTGTATCTGCCCGTATCTGTAATCTTGTTTTGGTTCCGCAGACAGGACAGCGTACCCATTCTGCTCTATTACTTATATCCATAAGATACTTTACTGATAATACCGTCAAAGTAAATGAAATCCCCATCAGGATAATTCCAAACAGCTTGAAACTTCGTAGGGTATTTAATGCCATTTTCGGAAAGCTGATAATCATTGCAAAGTGCAGACCACGGCACATATTCCATGCTGCCGTCTGATTCTGTTACAGCTCTGTCATTTGTAGTAAAGGAAATCATTTCATACTGTTCATTAAAGGTAAAGATACCGCTTGCCGTTTGTCCTCCATAAGTGATAGTCGCCCGTACTTCAAAATCGCTTAATTCCTCGAAGATAATATAGTCCTGCAATAGAATAGTAGGAGCAAACAGGTTTTCAGCAAGGAAAGTAGCCAAACAAGCCTTATCCATATCTGCGCCTGTCTGGTCAAAAAGAGTGATCCCCTTTGCAATCACACCTTTCATGCCGCCATTTCCATTTTGATAATAGTCGTAACCCTCAAAGGGAATACCGAACATACTGCTGTCAATAAGTGCCATTCTGCAAGGCTTATTGATAAAATTGTACTGTGTATAGTCGATTGATAAAGAAGGGCCGTTTCTGCCCTGTGAAAAATCTACATTGTGATATTCCATTTTGAGATATGACATTTTTGGGGTGCCTATATAACCGCAATTTTCAATGTACTTCTGAATAGCAATCGGCAAATGTGCAAAATCTTTTTCTGTAAAAATTTCATTAT
>DWXI01000110.1 GCA_019119265.1 Candidatus Mediterraneibacter intestinigallinarum
TTGACTATATGCTGAATATCCGCAGTATGAATGAGGGGATAGACAGGAAGAAGGAATCGCTCTTCGAGGATTATCTGGACGCGAAGTATGCAGACTTTCAGATGCGTTCCCTGGATGATTACGAAAGATTGAAAAAGGTCACGAAAGCAAGACGCCTGACGCAGTCCAGGTATGTCAGGTCAGAGCTGATGGATAATATGAGGGAATATTCCAACGGAGAAAGTGCATTTATTTACTTTTCGGAAAAGATTACTGAAAACGGGCTGTTTCTGCTGGATGAGCCGGAGAACAGCCTGTCTCCTGCAAGACAGCAGGAGCTTGTAAAGTTCCTGGAAGATTCGGCAAGGTTTTTTGGCTGTCAGTTTGTGATCTCTACGCATTCACCGTTTCTCCTGGCTATGAGAGATGCAAAGATCTATGATCTGGATGAAGACCCGGCGGATGTGAAAAGATGGACAGAATTGGAAAATGTAAGGACGTACTATACATTTTTCCGGGATCATTGTGATGAATTTACGGATTGATGTATAAGAAGCGGGGAGGATAAGTAAAGATGTATGATACATGTATTTTTGATCTGTATGGAACACTTGTGGACATCCGTACAGATGAAAAGAAACCTGAATTGTGGGAAAGGCTCGCACTGTTCTATGCATTCTACGGAGCGGAGTACACTCCGGATGAGCTGCATCAAGGCTATGACTGCCTGACTGCAGAGATGAGTGCGGGAAAAGCCGGGATCCGGAAAGATGCTCACGAAGCATATCCCGAAATCAGGATTGAAGATGTATTTATGGCGCTGTTTCGGAAAAAAGGCATAGATGCTGATGAAGTTCTGTCAAGGCATGCGGGACAGTTTTTCCGTATTCTGTCGATGGAACATCTGAAGCTGTATAACGGTACGAAAGAAATGCTCTCCGCATTACGGGATGGGGGAAAGAAGGTTTATCTTTTATCGAACGCACAGAAGATATTCACAGAATACGAGATGAATGCACTGGGGATCACGCCATATTTCGACGGTATTTTTATTTCTTCCGAACATGAATGTAAAAAACCGGATGTACGTTTTTTTGAAAAGCTTATCCATACATATGGCATTGAGAGAGACAGAGCCGTCATGGTCGGAAACGACGGCGTATGTGACATAGAAGGGGCGAAGAATGCCGGACTTGCAACTCTGTATGTAAGGACGGAGATATCCCCAAAAGAAGAATTGCCCGGAGCAGACCATGTGCTGAAAAAGATGGATATGAAGCTGATGACAAGGATCCTTTTGGCGGAATAAGTTACAGCTTTATTGTAATTTCCGGCGGCACTGTGTATAATAGGATAGGTAAAAACAGAATGCGCTCTTTTTCAAAAGATTTGTTTTTTGGAAAAGGGCGCTTCAATAGAAAGAAGGAAAGATCATGACAAGTACAATATCAAGGGATGAAGCGCTTAAATTACTCAGAAAATATAATAAAGAGCCGTTTCATATCCAGCATGGGATCACAGTTGAGAAGACCATGCGATGGTTTGCCAGGGAACTTGGATATGGCGATGAGGAAGACTACTGGGGGATTACCGGGCTTCTGCATGATATCGATTTTGAAATCTACCCCGAGGAGCACTGCCGGAAAGCTCCGGAGCTTTTAAAGGAAGCTGGAGTGGGAGAAGATATGATCCGCTCAGTCTGTTCCCACGGCTATGGAATCTGCAGTGATATAAAACCGGAGCATGAGATGGAGAAAGTTCTCTTTGCCGCGGACGAGCTGACCGGACTGATCTGGGCGGCTGCCCTTATGCGTCCGTCCAAAAGCGTGTCTGATATGGAAGTATCCAGCGTGAAGAAAAAGTTTAAAGATAAGCGTTTCGCAGCAGGATGCTCGAGGGATATTATCCGTACCGGTGCAGAAAATCTGGGATGGGAATTAAATGAACTCTTTGATAAAACCCTTCGCGCCATGCAGTCCTGTGAGGCGGACATCAGGAAAGAGATGGATGCAATCGAAGGTTAAATGAAAAGCCTAATCCCCCAGCTATGCTGGGGAGAATGGAGTAAGCAGGAGCGTGTAAGATATCAATAAAAAGCCTCCTATGCTAAAATGAGAATGGTGTCGCAAGCCAAACTCAAAATTTAGTATAGGAGGCGGTCCAAAATGGACAATAAGAGTTTATCACACGTAAGGTGGAAATGCCAATACCATGTAGTTTTTATTCCGAAATATAGGAAGAAAGTACTGTATGGAAAGTTGAAAGCAGATGTAAGAGATATAATTTCTACATTATGCAGATATAAAGATGTAGAGATTATAGATGGCGCGGTATGCGAAGATCATATACATTTAAGCGTAGCTATTCCGCCCAAGTATAGTATTTCAAAATTTATGGGGTACTTAAAAGGGAAGAGTACGCTAATGATATATGACAGACATCCCGAATTGCAGAGCAAATGGGATAAAGCGTTCTGGGCCAGAGGCTATTACGTTTCAACAATTGGTAATATTACAGAAGATGCTATAAAGAAATACATAAGAGAGCAAGCAGAAGAGTCGAGAAAAGAAGATTCAAGAAGTACCGCTTTATAAGCGGACCAGTAACAGTGCTTGCGATACCCGCCCTTTTGGGCGAGTATGTAACTGGCCCTTATGAGGGCCAACCCAAACCACCACTTGAAGTGGTGGTTGTGACTTAGGTCAATAAAATCTTGAATTTGTTTATGAATATCACGTTCTAATTCATCAAATTCTGTTTGAGACCAATGTTTTTTTGAGGAATTACGCCTCATCAAAATACGAAATGCAAACGGTGACAATTTCCAAATATCATCCTTATTCAATATAAAATCAGATTTTACCTCTTTGTTTTCTATGTGAGTAAATCGACCGAATATATTGGGTAGCTCACAAATACTGTCTATAATTTCTTTTAGTTCATTTTCAAAATCAATCCAGCCATTATTGGATTTAAACCGAG
>DWXI01000111.1 GCA_019119265.1 Candidatus Mediterraneibacter intestinigallinarum
CCGTTTTCTGTAAAAATCTTATTGCAACTCCAAAATCATAATGTTATCTTTAAAGGCATCCAAAGCACATCTTGGCATTGGATGCCTTTTGGCACTTCCGGTGATTACCATTCAAGGGGCAGTATCGCCCGAAAATCCAAGGGATCAGAAAATGAGACAGATTCCACTTTTTTCTTTTTGTGGAACGTGATAAGATGAAGGAGGAAAGCGAATGCTCGCAGACGAAGACAAAAGAGACAATTACCGAAACAGAGACAACGAAAACGCAGAGAACAATGACAACTTTATCATGCTTCCCACCGTGGATTTTTGTTTTAAAGAACTGATGAAGAACCCGAAAGTAAGGAAAGGGTTCGTGGCGGCAATCCTTGGAAAGTCTCCGGAGACAGTCCGCCGGACCACAGTGATCGATACGGAGCTCCGGAAAGAATCAGAGGATGACAAGCTGGGAATACTGGACGTACTGGTGGAACTGGAAGACGGAGGCAGGATGAACATGGAGATGCAGGTTCCATACTTTGAGTACTGGGCGAATCGGGTACTGTTTTATGTGAGCAAGATTTACACCGGTCAGATCAAAAAAGGTGACGATTACGAGAAACTGCAGAAGTGCATCCATGTCAGTATCCTTGATTTCATCCATTTCCCGCAGGATCAGAGGTGCTACCGGAAGATCACGTTCTGTGACGTGGAGACAGGAGAACAGTATACAGACCTGATGGAACTGCATGTCCTGGAGCTTAAGAAACTGCCGCCGGAGGATCAGAACGAAGAAGGAGTCATCCGCTGGATGCGTTTTCTCGGAGGGAAGAGCCGGAAGGAGTTTGAGGACATGGCAGAGAAGGATGAATATATCAGAGAGGCATACGAAGATTTGAAAAAACTGAGCCTGGACGAGCAGAAACGGCTGGAGTACGAAGTAAGGCAGAAAGCGATCCGGGATCATAACTCGCAGATGAAGAGTGCGGAGAGGCGAGGAGAGAAGCGCGGAATAGAGATTGGAGAGAGGCGAGGAGAGAAACGCGGAATAGAAATCGGAACCCAGAGTACCTTAAAGCGTCTTGTCAGGGCCAATGCGGAGTCTGGAAAATCTCTGGAAGAGATTGCAGAGTTCCTGGAACTTGATCTGTCTGAAGTACAAAAAATGTCAGGAGAATAATATTTCACAGTCTGCTGCAAATCTGAAATTGCAATGTTATCTTTAAAGGCATCCAAAGTATCTCTTGGCAGCGGATACCTTTTAAGGTTATTCGCAGGGCAGGATCGCCGGGAAATTTATCAGAGAAATAAGCAACATGATGAGAATTGTTACATGTTTCTTAAGAAAATAGCATTGAGAATATTGCCGATAAACGTATAATAATCATTATCTGGAAACGGGTACATGCCGGATGCGGACTGTGCCTGCAGAGAATCAGCGGGGAAAAGCGGCGGGCGCGCCCTGCAGCGGAGGATGATTATTTATGGAGAGTATCAGCAGACTGACTCCGTACATATCGGAGCATGGCCGGAGAACGGCATATCTGACAGCCGGACTGGCGACGGAAATGAGATTGGATCACGAGACAGTTATGCTGGTTGTTCTGGCGGCATTGTTGCATGATATCGGGAAGAGTTCTGTTCCCGAAGATATTCTGAATAAACCAGGGGCGTTAAGCTGTGCTGAGATGGAGATTGTGAAGAAACACGTTGTGGACGGATATCATATGCTGCAGGAGGATATCCCGGAAGATGTGGCTGAAATGGTATTGTATCATCATGAGAATATGGACGGTTCAGGATATCTGGGCCTGAAGGGCAGCGGAATTCCAATGGGAGCCAGAATTATCAGGGTATGTGATGTCTATGATGCTCTCGTCTCTCAGCGGCCGTATAAGACTCCATGGAGCAGAAAAAAGACGATTTCATATATGCGTGAGAATGCAGGTAAGCTTTTTGACGAAACATGCGTGGATTCATTCTGCAATGTAGTTGAAAGAATATCCTGAATTTTTTGGATAAAATATTTAAGAAAAATAGTATAAAATTGAATTATCTGTGAAATGTGACATGTTTCTGAGATTTTTACTATGTCCTCTTTTTCGGAGTTTTCTTATAATAACATCAACAAGAAAACACATAGAAAAGGAGGACATTTTATTATGAAAAGGAAAAGGCTGATCGCTCTTTTACTGACAGCGGCAATGACAGGAAGTCTGCTTGCAGGATGCGGAAGCTCAGGAGGAGACAGCGGATCCGGAAGCGGATCGGGAGATTCAGAGGCAACCGGAAAGGTTTACTATCTGAACTTTAAACCGGAGCAGGCAGACCAGTGGGTTGAACTGGCACAGCAGTATACGGATGAAACGGGCGTACAGGTAGATGTGCAGACTGCTGCATCAGGTACATATGAGTCACAGCTTAAGTCAGAGATGGCGAAGGACGAGGCTCCGACCCTGTTCCAGGTTAACGGACCTGTCGGACTGGCTACATGGAAAGACTACTGCTACGATCTGTCAGACAGCGCGGTATACGGCGACGTATCCAGCGACGATTATGTACTGAAAGACGGAGATCAGGTACTTGGTATTGCATATGTTATTGAGACATACGGTATCATTTACAACAAGGCAATCCTGAACGACTACTTTGCAGCTGACTGGTCCACGGTTAAATCAATTGACGACCTGAACAATTTCGAGGCGCTGAAGACAGTTGCGGAAGAAATCCAGGCACATAAGGATGACCTCGGAGTACAGGGCGCATTTACATCAGCAGGTATGGATTCTTCCTCTGACTGGAGGTTCAAGACGCACCTTGCAAACCTGCCGATCTACTATGAGTACCAGGCTGACGGCATCACATCAACAGATGCTATCAAAGGAACTTACCTTGACAACTACAAACAGATCTGGGATCTGTATCTGAACAATGCAACATGCGATCCGTCTATGATTTCTTCCAAGACTGCAGAGGACGCCAATGCAGAATTCGGTCTTGGAGAGGCAGTATTCTATCAGAACGGTACATGGGCATACAACGATGTGAAAGACAATGAAGTGGCTGATGAAGATATGGGAATGCTTCCGATTTACATCGGCGTTGAGGGCGAAGAGAACCAGGGTCTGTGTACAGGTTCCGAGAACTACTGGTGTGTAAACAAGAACGCATCTGAAGAAGATATCCAGGCAACACTTGACTTCATGCAGTGGGTAGTAGAGAGCGACGCAGGACGCGACATGCTTGCAAATCAGATGGGATTCGTTACACCGTTTACAACATTCTCAGATTATCTGCCGTCCAACCCGCTTGTACAGGCTAACGAGGAGTACAACGAGGCCGGAAAGATTCCGGTAAGCTGGAACTTTACGACAATGCCGTCTGAGAACTGGAAGAACAACGTAGGAAGCGCGCTTCTTGAGTATGCGCAGGGAACAGGCGACTGGGATGGAGTTGTGACAGCATTCGTTGACGGCTGGGCAACAGAGTATGCCGCAGCAAACGGTGAATAAAACAGCGTAGTACATATCTGCCAAGATTATAAATATACAGCTATAAACAGAAGGGGCTCCGCATTGCGTCGGAGCCCTTATCAGGAAGGAGAAGGGAAATGCAGAAAGCAATCAAAAAATATTTTCCAATATTTGTACTTCCCACGATGATCGCATTTACGATCGGATTCCTTGCTCCGTTTCTTCTCGGCATCTGGCTGTCGTTCTGTAAATTTACGACGGTAACTGACGCAGAGTTTATAGGACTTGGAAACTATCTGAAGATACTGGGAGACAAGGAATTCATCCATGCCATGTGGTACACGGCGCTGTTTACGATCGTGACCGTACTTATCATAAACATTCTGGCATTTGCTGTGGCGCTGCTCCTTACAAAGGGAATCAAGGGAACGAATGTATTCCGTACGATATTCTTTATGCCGAACCTGATCGGAGGTATCGTGCTGGGATATGTATGGCAGCTTCTGCTAAACGGTATTCTTGCTAATTTCGGGCGCACATTGACTTATTCGGAGGTATACGGATTCTGGGGTCTGGTGATCCTGATGTGCTGGCAGCAGGTGGGATATATGATGATCATCTATATCGCCGGTATCCAGAATGTGCCGGGAGATCTGATCGAAGCTGCGAAGATTGACGGGGCGAATTCAAGACAGATCTTAAGACATGTAACGATTCCTATGGTTATGCCGTCTATCACGATCTGTACATTCCTGACGCTGACCAATTCATTCAAACTGTTTGACCAGAACCTGGCGCTGACAAACGGCGCGCCGTCCAAGATGTCCGAGCTGCTTGCTCTTAACATTTACAACACGTTCTACGGAAGAGCGGGATGGGAAGGCGTCGGCCAGGCGAAGGCGGTTATCTTCTTTATCATCGTAGGCATCATAGCTCTTGTACAGAATAAACTGACCAGATCAAAGGAGGTGCAGCAGTAATGGGTGTAAGAAAAGCAAAACACGGGCTGCCGCTGACCATATTTTTTACGATTGTGAGTATCCTGTATGTATATCCGATCGTACTGGTCATCATCAATTCATTTAAAAAGAAGGCTTATATCAGTCGAGTACCTTTTGAGATCCCGACGGACAATATGTTCGTAGGACTTGAGAACTACATTCGGGGAATCGAGCAGACAGATCTGATCTCGGCATTTGGCTGGAGTATATTTATCACGGTGTTCTCTGTGGCCGCCATCATCCTGTTCTGTTCCATGACGGCATGGTACATCAGCCGGGTGAATACTAAAGTGACTAAAGTAATCTACCTGCTCTGTCTGTTTGCCATGGTCGTGCCGTTCCAGATGGAGATGTATACACTTTCCAAAATCGCGAATATGCTGAAGATGGGTAATCCGTGGGGAATCATTGTGATCTACCTCGGATTCGGCGCAGGGCTTTCGATCTTTATGTTTACCGGTTTTATGAAGTCGATCCCTCTTGAGATTGAAGAGGCGGCTATGATCGACGGATGTACTCCGCTTCAGACATTTTTCCGGGTGGTAATGCCTATTTCCAAACCGACCTGCGTGACGGTGATCATCCTGCAGGCAATGTGGATATGGAACGACTATCTTCTGCCGTCCCTTGTGCTGGATCAGAGAAAATACAAGACGATACCAATGGCTGTACAGTACTTAAAGGGAGGTTATGGCTCGGTTGATATGGGGGCCATGATGGGAACTCTTGTGATCGCTATCGTACCGATCATCATCTTCTATCTGTTCTGTCAGAAATATATCATTGAAGGTGTTGTGGCCGGAGCGGTAAAAGGCTAGGAAACAAATCTTATCAGAAAAGGAACTAAAAGCCCGGGAATATGCAGGAAGCATGAATTCCCGGGCTTTTGCGCGAGTGCGCCCCGCATTGTATTCCACAGTCTGTCGGAAACGGCATTTTGGTTGAGAATGAAAACTCACTGTGATATACTAAAGTGGTATATGGGAGGGTAGTTACAAATGTTTACGGTTCTGATAGTTGATGATGAAAAACTCGAGAGAAACGGTGTGAAATTTCTTCTGAAACGAGAGAAGGAAGAGTTTCACGTCATAGAGGCGGTGAATGGAAAAGACGCTGTGGGCATCCTTGCATCGAATCGTGTGGATATCCTTTTGTCTGACGTGAAGATGCCTTATATGAACGGGTTGGAACTGGCCGGTCATGTGAAAGAAAATTATCCGGATATTGAAATCGTTATTTTCAGCGGCTACAATGATTTTTCCTATGCCCGGGAGGCGCTCAGATACGGCGTGGTGGATTATGTCCTAAAGCCGGTAGATCCGGCGGAGTTTCATAAGACAATGGAGCGGGTGATCGGGCATATCAAAGCATACAGAGCGGAGAAAGAGAAGCAGGATCGCCAGGAAGATTATCTGAAGAAGTATTTTCTTCAGGAATGGCTCTATACAGAGAACAAGAAGAGTGAGGAGAATCTGGACATTCTTACAGAGAATCCGCAGGATATCCTGAATCGCAGTACAAGATTGATCCTTGCAGGAGCCTCCAATGCTTTTTTCGAAACGGAAGAAGAGCATTTTATAGGAAACCTCAGAGATCGGCTGCAGAGAGAGCTGTATTATATCAATTTGAACTCAAATGAGTCGTTGTTTTTATTTACGGAAAAGTATGCGGATTACGGGGAACTTGCGGAAAGACTGTATCAGTTTTTCCTCCGGCAGTATGACAGCGAGTGTTATTTTGCAGTCAGCCGTCCTCTGAACGGATGGAGAAGTTTCCCCTCGGAATTCAGGCAATTGGAAAGCCTTCTGGGCAGGCAGTTTTATCAGCCTGACCGCCACGTGATGCTGAATGGAAAGGCGGCGGATCAGGCGGGCAAGGTGACAGAGCCTGATTCGGAACTGACAGAACAGATTTCCAAGGATATTAAATACAAAGACGTGGCGCATCTGAAAGAGGATTTCGGGAAACTGGAGCAGAAGTACCGCCAGGAAAAGTCGTTCTCCGAGATGTATGTTAAATTCGTATTTTCCGGGATCGTAAAAGAAATATATGAGCAGTTCCCGGAGATGGGAGAAAAGGAGCTGGCGAAAAAGGTAGAGAAGATGTACCGATGCAGGAAGATTGTAGAACTGTTGGATATTGTGGAGGAGGCAATCGAAGAGTTCGAGTCATACCTGAAGAATCAGAAGGGAGGCGCTCGAAAAGAGATTGTACAGGTGAGAAATTATATCCTGCACCATTACAGCGAAAAGAACTTAAGCCCGGAACATCTGGCAGCCATGGTATATCTGTCTCCGGGATATCTCAGCACAGTGTTTAAAGAGGAAACCGGGGTTACAATGAACCGGTATGTCAGAGAAGTTCGGATGAAGAAGGCAAGGGAACTTCTGGAGAATACCAATATGAAGATCTCAGGGATCAGCACGGAAGTAGGGTTCTCGAGCAGTACATATTTTTGCCGGAGTTTCCGGGAATTTTTCGGCGTATCTCCGGAGTCGTGCAGGAAAGGACAAACTGTAGATGAAACAAATGGACAGATGGTTCAGGAATCTTAAATATCGTTACAAGATTACCCTGCTGGTGCTCGCTGCGGGTATTTTGCCGGTGGTGATCATGGCGGTCTATTTCCTAAGGGGGATGATCGAGACCACACGCAGCCAGGAAATGGATAATATGGAAAATGTAATCGAACAGGCTGTGGACACCATGACAAACCAGGCCAATATTTATGAAAATCTGGTGGACTATCTTTCATATTCCAGAGAACTGCGCGATATCGTAGGCATGGAGCCTCAGTCGGATTATCTTACTTATCTGGAGTATGTGGATGTTATAGATCCTCTTCTTCAGATGCCTCAGGTCTATCACAATGAGATAGCAGGCATTACTTTGTATTCGGAGAGCATTGAGGTTCCTCATGGCAATATGCTGCTGCCCCTGTCACAGGCGGAAGGAGAGAGCTGGTACTCAAAGCTGGAAGACAGTTCCAGGATGCAGTGGACTGTAATACGGGGAAATTCGCCCAGGATAACTGTCTCAAGGCGGTTTTACGACGATGAAGAAAGTACTGCAGTGCTTGCGATAACCCTGGATTATGATGCGATGCTCCGTCCGTTTACAGATCGCCTGGCAGAAAACATGGGCGGCCTGATTCTGGACAGTGACGGAAATGTTGTGTATTCTTCTGTACTTATGGAAGAAAAATATCATCCCGAGCAGCCGGAATCGCTTGAGTATATTCAGCAGAATTACAGTTATTTTATGGGAGAGATGGAGGAAACAGGCTGGACATTCTGCCTGTACCGTCCGACGCAGCTGATTACGGATTCCGTGGTCGGGCTGATCCTGCAGAGTCTGCCTGTTCTTATTCTCTGTATACTCGCGCTGGCAGTGGTCGGATATTTTTTCTCAAAAGGTCTTGTTCAGCCGTTGGAGCGTCTTACAGAGAATATAAATCAGATCCAGCTTGGATTCAGAAAAGTTACGGTGAGCAGTGTTTCCAATGACGAAGTCGGAGTTCTGATACGTTCGTTCCGCCGGATGATGGACGAGATGAACCGACTGATCTCTGAGGTCTATGAGAGCAAGATCAAACTCCAGAATACAGAAATGAAAGCCCTGCAGGCACAGATCAATCCCCATTTTCTGTATAATTCATTGTCGATCATCAACTGGAAAGCTCTGGAAGCGGATCAGGAAGATATCAGTAAGGTAACGCTGGCTCTTTCCACGTATTACAGGACAAGTCTGAACCGTGGCGAGACTATGACTACAGTAGAAAATGAGATCAACAATATCAGGGCATATCTCGGAATCCAGCTCATTATGCATGATAACAGTTTTAAAGTGATAGAGGATATAGATATGGATGCGGGCGGGTATCGCATACCAAAGCTGATACTTCAGCCGCTTGTAGAGAACTCGATAGATCATGGCCTTGATATGTCGGAAAAGGAGGAAAAATGTCTGTGGCTTACAGTCAGCCAGGACGGAAATGATTTATTGTTTGAGGTTCGCGATAACGGCGTGGGCATGGAGCAGGAAAAAGCCGATGAGATCGTGTCGTATCACTCAAAAGGATACGGGCTGCGTAATGTTTATGAACGGATCCGGGTACTTTATGGCGAGGAAGGCAATATGGATATCACAAGCTGTGTCGGAGAGGGAACACGGATACAGATCAGAGTACCGAAAAAGACAGAGGAGAAAAAATGACAGAAAAAAAACGTTACAGGAAAGTAGTTCCGGCTGCGGTATGTATTGTGGGAATCATTGCTTTTGCCCTGCTGTGGCAGAGCAGGGCTCCTGAAGAAAACAGTGGGGGAAAGGCCGGAAGTTCCGGAAATGCAACAGCGAATGAAGAACAGTGGGAGGCGGCGGAAACTACGCCTCTCGGCAAATATCCTGAGACAGTTGAGTATACCCTCGGGAAGATATCCGGGGCAAATAATTCAAACCTTCCGGTAGGCGATACATATGAAGATAATGCATATACAAGATATCTGAGGAACGTCCTGAATATCCAGAACGTAAATGTCTTTGCTCTGGAGGCGGGCGGTTCCTATGAAGAGGCGCTGGAAGCGGCTATTTCTGACAGGGATATACCGGATATTATGGTGGTGAACGGCAGGGATAATCTGGTGCGGCTGGTGGAGAACGGAATGATAGCGGATCTGACGGATGTATACAGACAGTGCACTACGGACACCATTAAAGAGATGTATCACAGTTACGGCGATTCTTTGTTGGATTCGGCTACATTTGACGGGAAGCTTTATGCATTTCCAAACGCTGAGATCGATGACGGAGCTATGATGCTCTGGCTGCGGAACGACTGGATTGAAAAGCTCGGACTGGAAGAACCAAAGACGATGGAAGAGGGCATGGATATCGTAAAAGCCTTTGTTGAGAATGATGCAGCCGGGAACGGAGAGACTGTCGGATTGGCGTGCAGTACCGGTTTGATTGCCGGATCTGACGAGACATACGGTATGGATGCGATATTTACGAAGTTCGGATCGGCTCCGGAAAACTGGATCCTTAACGACAATGGAGAAGTGGAATACGGATCACTGACGCAGGAGACGAAAGAAGCCCTGGGGTATCTGAATGAATTGTATGAAAGCGGAGTGATCGATTCCAGGTTCCTTCTCAGAAAGACGGAGAATATAGATGAACTTGTCATAGAAGGAAAGTGCGGCGCTATCTTCGGACGCTGGTGGGCGCCTAATAATCCGCTGATCTCTTCTTATGATGAAGACAGTACGGCAGATTGGCAGCCTTACTTTCTTACCGCAGAGGAGGAAAATCAGGTTGACACTTTTGTGTCCTATGATGACTGGATGTATGTGGTTGTGCGGAAAGGATATGATCATCCTGAGATTATAGGCAAGTATGTGAGCGCCATATTTGATTATTCCCGTTATGAGGATGATCAGTATGCACGTGAAGTAAACGAGTACTTTTCCATCAACGTCGATCCGACGGCAAGGCCTTTGAATATTAACGTGGATTACAGAGACGCGCTTTACCGTTCGGGCGAAAATATAAGAAAGGCCCTGACGAATGAAATAAGCATCACACAGTTGTCAGGGCTGGAAAAATCGTATTATGATACCTGCCGTTCTTTTGTGAGCGGAAGTCTTACGACCGCCAACGGATGGGCGGCATATACGTCCAGGGTGACCGCGGTGGATACGTTGCTTGAAGGCGGGATAAAAGAAGAAAATCTTCTTTTTATGGGAGAGACGGACGCAGAAATACCTCAGGAACTGCAGGAACTGGAGCAGCAGACGTTTCTGCAGATCATTGTAGGAGAGAAACCGCTGGATTACTTCGATACATTTGTGGTAGAATGGTATGAAAACGGCGGACAGGAACTGACAGATTCCGTCAGAAACGCTTACGCGGAGACGCTGGAGTAACCCGCCGGAGCCGGCCGATGAGAAATGCCGGATCAGTGGCCGGAGAATGTATTCCGGAAAGAAAGAGACAGAAAGGGCAGTCTTAAATGGACATTAATCAGAAACTGACAGAAGAACTGAATGTAAAACGCTGGCAGATCGATGCGGCGGTAAAATTGATCGATGAGGGGAATACGATTCCTTTTATCTCACGATACAGAAAGGAAGTTACCGGATCGCTCAACGACGAGCAGCTCAGGAAGCTGCATGAGAGGCTGACATATCTGCGCAATCTGGAGGAGAAAAAAGAGCAGGTTATATCAAGCATTGAAGAACAGGGCAAGATGACGGAAGAGCTGCACAACCAGATCCTGGCGGCTGAGACTCTAGTAACTGTGGAAGATCTGTATCGCCCGTATCGTCCGAAGAGGAGAACACGCGCTACGATAGCTAAAGAGAAAGGCCTGGAGCCGTTCGCGGCTTACATCCTTCTTCAGAATGCAAAAGAACCTCTGGAGGAGACTGCAAAGCAGTATATATCAGAAGAGAAAGAAGTAAAGACTGCAGCTGAAGCGATCGCGGGAGCAAAGGATATTATTGCGGAGAGTATTTCCGATAATGCAGATTACAGGACATGGATCCGCAGAACGACCATGAAAAAGGGAAAGATCGTATCTACGGCCAAAGATCAGGAGTCTGAATCCGTATATGAGATGTACTATGAATTTGAGGAACCTGTTTCAAAACTGGCGGGGCATCGGATCCTGGCTCTGAACAGAGGAGAAAAGGAAAAGTTCCTGAATGTGAAAGTTGAGGCGCCGGAGGATGAAATACTGACATATCTGGAGAAAAAGACGGTACACAGAGATAATCCGTATACAGCTGCGGTCCTGAAAGAAACTGTCGATGACAGTTATCATCGCCTGATTGCTCCGGCGATCGAGCGGGAGGTTCGAAATGAACTTACAGAGAAAGCAGAGGACGGGGCTATAGTTGTATTCGGGAAGAATCTGCAGCAGCTCCTTATGCAGCCTCCTGTCACAGGACAGGTTGTTCTCGGATGGGATCCCGCATTCCGTACGGGCTGCAAGCTGGCGGTAGTAGATCCTACAGGAAAAGTGATCGGCACTACAGTTATCTATCCTACGGCTCCTACTACTCCTCAGAAGATCAAGGCGAGTAAAGATCTGCTGAAAAAGATCATTCCGAAATATCATATTTCTCTGATCTCTCTCGGAAACGGAACCGCGTCGAGGGAGTCGGAGCAGTTTATCGTGGAACTGTTAAAAGAGATACCGGAGAAGGTTCAGTATGTAATTGTCAATGAGGCGGGCGCATCAGTATACTCGGCAAGCAAGCTTGCCAGCGAGGAGTTCCCCAAGTTTGACGTGGGGCAGAGAAGCGCGGCCTCTATTGCGAGAAGACTGCAGGATCCTCTTGCAGAGTTGGTAAAGATAGATCCTAAGTCTATCGGGGTAGGTCAGTATCAGCACGATATGAATCAGAAAAAGCTGGGAGAGTCCTTAAGCGGAGTGGTGGAAGATTGTGTTAATAAAGTTGGAGTAGATCTGAATACGGCGTCCGTGCCCCTGCTCTCTTATATCTCCGGTATCAGCAGCACGATCGCAAAGAATATTGTAGCTTACCGCGAAGAAAACGGACGTTTTACGGACAGGAGAGAGTTGCTGAAAGTGCCGAAGCTGGGCCCGAAGGCTTATGAGCAGTGTGCGGGATTTATGAGGATCCAGGAAGGAACGAATCCTCTGGATGCTACCGGAGTGCATCCGGAATCCTACGAAGCTGCGGAAAAGCTTTTGGAGAAACAGGGATTTAAGACAGAGGATATTACAGAGCATCATTTGTCCGGTCTTTCCCTTACAATCAAAGATTATAAAAAACTGGCGGAAGAACTTGGAATCGGTGAGATCACTCTGAGAGATATCGTTAAAGAACTTGAAAAACCTGCCCGGGATCCAAGAGATGAGATGCCTAAACCTATCCTTCGTACAGATGTGCTGGAGATGAAAGATCTGAAGGAAGGAATGGTGCTTAAAGGAACTGTCCGCAATGTCATCGATTTCGGAGTATTTGTGGATATCGGCGTCCACCAGGACGGATTGGTACATATCTCCCAGATCACGGACAGGTATATCAAACACCCGCTTGAGGTTGTGAGCGTGGGAGATATTGTAGATGTTAAAGTTATGAGTGTGGATCTGAAAAAGAAACGGATCCAGCTCACGATGAGAGGGATCTGATCTTTGATCACTTCAGTAAAATACTGTACAGTTCCGAAGGAGTCTCGGGCAGATGATCTGCCGTGACTCCTTTGTTGTGTGTTCCCCACACTGCGAGAATGTGATCGATTCCCGCATTACATGCGCAGTTCATATCATGCTGCGTATCCCCTATATAGACGATGTCCTGCCTGGAGACCCCGGTTATCTCCATATATTTGATCAGCGGATCCGGAGCAGGTTTAGGGCTCTCTACATCATCAGAACAGATGATCGTGTCGAAATAGGAACGGATAGGAACAGTGTTAAATACAAGATCCAGTTCTTCGTGTGTCCTGGAAGTGACGATTCCCAAGAGACATCCTTGTTCTTTCAGACAGTCGAGAAGTTCAAGGATTCCGTCGAAGAGGCAGATCATATGAGCGTTTTTTCTCTCGTTTTCAATCCAGACTGTAAGAGTGGCGTCCGGATCGGAGGCTTTCAGCCTGTCCAGCGTGACTACGGAAGTACAGCCGAGTGAGAAAGTGAGTTCGCTGATGTCATAGCAGAATCCGTCCGTAGTTTTCAGAGCCTGCTGGAGAGAACAGAGAATGTTCTCTGAGGTGTTGATGAGCGTTCCATCGACGTCAAAGACAATGTGTTTGTATTTCATCGGATCCTCCTGTCCGCCGTAAGTCCGGCTATGGGTATTGGCGGAGCCTTTGCGTAACAGCTCCGTATGTATTAACGTCATTATAACAATGAATGATTTCGGAGTAAAGTATACCTTGACAATTGAAAAAATAGTTGTTATATTACAAATAGAACAAGTGGGGTGATTACAATGACAGAAAAAAGAGATTATTATGAAGTGCTTGGCGTCAGCAGGAATGCGGACGAAGCGCAGATTAAAAAAGCATACAGAAAACTAGCGAAAAAGTATCACCCGGATACAAATGCGGGGGATGCAGATGCAGAACAGAAATTTAAAGAAGTGACGGAGGCATATACCGTCCTGAGTGATAAAGAAAAGAGAAAGATGTATGATCAGTTCGGCCATGCCGCATTCGACCAGACGGCGGGAGCAGGCGCCGGAGCCGGCGGCGCAGACGGCGGGTTCTGGAGAACATACGGCGGACCGGGAGGCGGATATCAGGAGTATCACTTTGAGGGAAACATGGATGATATCTTCGGAGATATTTTCGGGGATATCTTTAAGCATGGAACCGGAGGAGGATTCGGCGGTTTTAACAACGGGTTTGCCAGAGGAAATTTTCCGCAGAAAGGCAGTGATGTGAGAGCCGAAGTCACAGTAGGATTCGATGAGGCGGCATTTGGCTGTGATAAAGTCATCCGCCTGCAAGATCCGTCCAATCCGGGCGGAGGCGTTCAATCTCTTCAGGTGCATATTCCGGCCGGAATCGACACCGGTAAGTCGATACGCCTGAAGGGCAAGGGAATGCCCGGTGTAAACGGCGGCGAAGCCGGCGACTTGCTGCTGAAAGTGACAGTGGCGGCGAAACCGGGATATGAGAGAAAGGGAATGGACGTCTATACGACCGTTCATGTTCCATTTGCAACGGCGGCATTAGGCGGAGAGACAGTTGTTCAGACACTGTACGGAAACGTTCTCTGTAAGATCAGGGAAGGAACACAGTCAGGGTCCAAGATCCGCCTGAGAGGAAAAGGCATCGTTTCTATGAAGGATCCGTCTGTGCACGGGGATCAGTATGTGAAAGTGGAGGTAGATGTTCCTCGGCATCTGACTCCTGCTGCAAAGCAGAAACTGAGAGAATTCGAGGCAGTCTGCGCGGGAAAGGCGAGAACAGCATAATGAAAGTATCTTTTCCCGGTCTTTTCTTGCGCTTGGGATATGAATTTGTTATGATTAAAAAGCAGAATATACAGACGGCTTTTCTTTTCAGTTAGTGCTGTCGGAAAGAAGGAATATATATTATGAAGATAGGTATAGGAAATGATCACTCAGCTTTGGAACTGAAAGCGGAGATCATAGATTTCCTGAAAGAAAAAGGGCATGAGGTTGTGGATTACGGAACGGATTCGGCTAAGAGCTGTGATTATCCGGTTTATGGAGAACGCGTGGCACGGGCGGTAGTATCAGGTGAAGTAGACCAGGGAATCCTGATCTGCGGCACCGGACTTGGCATCTCTCTTGCGGCGAACAAAGTAAAGGGAATCCGGGCAGCAGTGTGTAGTGAGCCGTTTACGGCAAAGATGGCAAGAGCCCACAACAATTGTAATATCCTTGCATTTGGAGCAAGAGTCGTAGGCGCGGAACTGGCAAAGATGATCGTGGATACCTGGCTGAATACGGAGTTTGAAGGCGGACGTCATCAAAGACGTGTAGACATGATCATGGAGATAGAAGAGAAAGACAACTAAGAGAGAAATTTATATGCATACGTATCAACTGTCACAGTGGCTGCTGTTTTTCTTTATTTACAGTTTTGTCGGATGGGTATGGGAGAGCTGTTACGTATCTGTGAAGAAACGCCGCTGGGTGAACAGAGGATTTCTTCATGGTCCTATGCTGCCTATATATGGATCCGGAGCGCTGGTTATTCTGATCAGTACCATTGGCGTGCGGGAAAATCCGTGGCTTATTTTCCTCTTGGGAATGATCGCGGCGACTATACTGGAATATATTACCGGAGCCGTGATGGAACGCCTTTTTCATGTAAGATACTGGGATTACAGTAGTCAGAAACTGAATCTGAACGGCTATATCTGCGCAAGTTCTTCTCTGTGCTGGGGGGCATTTTCAGTGCTTCTTGTACGTGTTGTTCATGTGCCTGTCGAACAGGCTGTGCTGAACATTCCTGCGCTTGTCACAGACGCGGCTGCTTTTATACTGACTGTAGTCGCATCGGTTGATCTGACCCAGTCATTTAACGAGGCTATGGATCTGAAGAGGATTCTGCTGCAGCTTGAAGAAAGCAGAGAGCTGATAAGAAAAATGCAGGAAAAACTCAGGATTACTTCGGAGGAAATGCTGGCGGATTATCGACACCGTTCTGACGAGATCACGGAAGATTACAGAAGACGCATGGCTGAACTGGCGGAAAAAAGTCGTTCCCGCAAAGAGGCTTATCTGGAAAGAATCGATATGAAGAGGGCTCAGAGACACCTTCAGCTTGAAAAACTGGCGGAACGGGCGGAATTTCTGATGAAGGATGAGCTCCCGGCTAAAATGGATGCGCTGATTGGAGAAGAGCGCCGGAAAGAACTGACGGTGCTCAAAGAGAATATTGCAAAAGAGTTTGAAAAAATGAGTTCACGTACGGACAGAAGTTATCTCCATATTGCCAGCCAGCTCAGAAGAAACCCGACGGCGGCATCCGGAAAATTTGCCGATGTTCTGAAAGAATTGAGAGATTTGTTTGATAATATAAAATAATCTGCATATGGTACGGTTAGAAGGAAAGGAACGAGACAAATGACAAAGAAGCAGCGTGCTTTGGAAGTAATCCAACGATTGAAAGAAGAATATCCGGATGCGGGCTGTACTCTGGATTATGATCAGGCATGGAAACTCCTGGTCAGCGTACGGCTTGCAGCACAGTGTACAGACGCCCGGGTTAATGTGGTGGTAGAAGGACTTTATGAAAAATATCCGGATATCAACGCACTGGCCGATGCGGATGTGAACGACATCGAGGAGATCGTGCGGCCCTGCGGGCTGGGAAGAAGCAAAGCCCGTGATATCAGCGCATGTATGAAGATGATCCGGGATGAATACGACGGAAAAGTTCCTGATGATTTTGATGCGCTTCTGAAGCTCCCCGGCGTCGGGAGAAAGAGCGCGAATCTGATCATGGGCGACGTATTCGGAAAGCCGGCTATCGTGACGGATACCCACTGCATCCGGCTCGTCAACCGGATTGGCCTTGTGGATGGAATCAAAGAGCCGAAGAAAGTGGAGATGGCTCTCTGGAAGATCATTCCTCCAGAGGAGGGAAGTGATTTTTGCCACAGACTCGTCTATCACGGACGGGATGTATGTACCGCACGGACGAAACCGCACTGCGACAAATGCTGCCTTGCGGACGTCTGCAAGAAAGTCGGCGTATAACGCAGGCATTACGCATTGTCTGCCGGATAGAGGAAGAAGAACCGGCATGAAGATTGAGAAACGAATAAAAACATATAAAATTATTTAAAATAAGAGAGAAGGAGGCAGACATGAAAAGTATTAAATTGCGAGACAACTTTTATTGGACAGGAATCATCGACGATCAGCTTCGGGTATTTGACATCATCATGTATACGGAGTTTGGAACGACTTATAACTCCTATGTGATGAAAGCCGGCAGTAAGACGGTGCTTTTTGAGACGGCGAAGGCGAAATTCTTCGATGAGTATCTTGAGAAACTGCAGGAAGTTATTGATGTGCACAAGATTGATTACCTCGTAGTGAGCCATACGGAACCTGACCATGCGGGAAGTGTGGAGAAACTTTTGGACTATAGTCCTCAGATGAAGATTATCGCTACAGGATGTGCTATCGGTTTCCTCAAAGAGATCGTAAACCGCGATTTTGTCGGAATCGCTGCAAGAGATGAGGAGAAGATGACGATCGGAAACCGGACGCTTAAGTTTATGTTTGTGCCAAATCTGCATTGGCCGGATACGATGTATACGTTTATCGAGGAAGAACAGATTCTGGTCACCTGCGATTCGTTTGGCTCCCACTACTGTCTGCCGGAAGTGGTTTCCACGGAGATCAGGTGCGAAGAAGACTACCAGAAGGCGCTGAAGTATTACTATGACTGTATTATCGGTCCGTTTAAACCGTTTATGCTAAAAGCTTTGGACCGGGTAGAGAAGATGGACATTTCTATGGTCTGCACGGGCCATGGTCCGGTTCTGGTAGGCGATCGTATCAAGGCGGTCATGAGACAGTACAGAGAGTGGTCGACGGTTGTAAATCCGAATCCGGGAAAGACAGTTATTATCCCCTATGTGAGCGCTTATGGATATACGAAAGCGCTGGCGGAAAAGATTGCCGAAGGCGTGAGAGACAGTGGAGATATTGACGTACGCTCGTATGATATGGTTGAGGCCGATCCGGAAAAAGTAAACGAAGAGCTTCTTTTTGCAGACGGCATACTGTTCGGTACTCCGACTATTGTTGGAGAAGCGCTGAAACCGATCTGGGATCTTACACTCAGCATGTTCCCTGCGACGCACGGCGGGAAATATGCAGGTGCATTTGGAAGCTATGGCTGGAGCGGAGAAGGTGTGCCCAACATCACAGCCAGATTAAAGCAGCTTAAGATGAAAGTTTCGGAAGGGTTCCGGGTTCGCTTCAAACCGTCTGAGGCGGATCTGGTAAGCGCCTATGAATACGGATATCAGTTTGGGTGTGTAGTTCAGAACAAAGAGCCGGTGAAACCGAAGAAGAAGGGAACAAGGAGCCTTGTAAAATGTCTTGTCTGCGGAGAGATATTTGATGCTTCCCTGGAAATCTGTCCGGTGTGCGGCGTGGGAAAAGAGAATTTTGTTCCGGTGGATGTGGAGGAAACCGGATATGAGAACAACACCCACGAGTACTATGTGATTCTTGGAAACGGTGCGGCCGGATTCAATGCTGCAAAGGCAATCCGTGAGAGGGATAAGACCGGATCGATCGTGATGATCTCCAACGAGCCTTATCCTTCCTATAACAGACCTATGCTTACAAAATCCATTGTGGCAGGGCTGAGTGCCGAGCAGATTGCCATTGAAGGTCCGAGGTGGTATGAAGAGAATAAAATTTATCAGATGCTGGGAAAAAAGATAAAGACTGTTGATATGAAAGAGCGGGAAGTGCTTCTGGAAAGCGGAGAAAAGATTCAGTTTACCCGCCTGATATATGCGTTGGGAAGCGAATGCTTTATCCCGCCGGTGAAAGGCAGTGATCTTCCTGAGGTAGCTGCGATCCGCAGACTCTCTGATGTGGAAAGAGTAGAGAAACTTATGGAGAACGCGGACAGCGCAGTTGTGATCGGAGGCGGTGTTCTCGGGCTTGAAGCAGCCTGGGAGCTGAAGAAAGCAGGAATGTCAGTAACCGTGCTGGAGGCTGCGCCAATCCTTATGGGGCGTCAGCTTGACAACGGTTCGGCAGAAATATTAAAGGAGATGGCCGCAAAGCAGGGCGTGACGATCCGTACAGGGGTGTCTGTGGAAGCGATCGAAGGCGATGAACATGTGAGTGGAGTGCGCCTTGCGGACGGCGAAACGGTTCCTGCTGAAATGGTTATTATTTCAGCAGGCGTTAGGGCGAATACGGAACTTGCCCGTAAGATGGATCTGGAGATCGGACGCGCCGTAAAAACGGACAGCCATATGGCGACGAATGTACCGGGAATCTATGCATGCGGCGATTGCGCCGAGTATGAGGGAATAAATTATGCAATCTGGCCGGAGGCAGTAGAACAGGGGCGTATTGCAGGCGCAAATGCTGCGGGCGAAGAACTGGAATATGAGCCGGTTGAGGCCGCTCTTACATTCCATGGCATGAATACGGCGCTGTTTGCAGCGGGAGATAACGGAAAGAATCCGAATCTGCTGTATAAGACAGTGGAGTTCCGGGATATGGGAAAAGGCCAGTACCGGAAATATTTCTTCCTTAACAACAGGTTGTCGGGGGTGATCATGATAGGTGATCTCAGCGAGATGGCAAAGATGACAGAAGCGCTTAAAAAGCATGCCCTGTATAAAGATGTGATTCAGTAAAACTGTTTTCATTTTCCTCTTGATGAATCATCCCATTTAGTATATACTACCAAGGGTGCTAACAGGAGGTCAGAAAATGGTTGAGAAAAAAATCAAATTCATAACGTCAGGTCAGTTGATGAGCTTTTGCGATACATGCCGTAAATTGAAATCAGATGTAGATGTGACAGATATGGCTAATCGTAATTTCCGTATCGACGGAAAGTCGATACTCGGTCTGATGTCGATCAAGCTGGGGCTGCCTATGCGGCTGGTCGTAGACGGGGAGGATGAAGAGCTGGCACATCAATATTTTACGAAATATGAGTTTGAATAACAGAAAGAACAAAAGGAGCATTTGCCGTTCAGAACGGTGTAAATGCTCCTTTTTTGTATGATTTCAGAAGGAAAAATGCTATGACGGCGGCGCAGAGCTCTCCGGTGGGAAAAGCAATCCATATACCGAGCGGGCCCAAGAAGCGGGAAAGGATAAAACTCAGCGGTATGGTGATCACGAACTGTCGGAGCAGGGAGATGATCAGAGAATCACGTCCGTTTCCAAGAGCCTCGAATGTGCCGGAGTAAATTACCCCGACAGATGACACGAGAAAGCCGAGGCATACGACCCTCAGGGCTGATACACCGGCCTGCATCAGGTCTGTATCGGCTTCGAAGAGTGCGAAAATCTGTTCAGGGAGAAAAAGTGCCAGGAGTGTTCCAATCAGCATGATAGCCGCTGCGGAGATCAGACTGTAACGGATCGTACTGCGCACTCTTTTGTATTCGCCCGCTCCGTAATTGTAGCCTATGATCGGACGCATTCCCTGAACAATTCCGTTTGCCGGCATATAAATAAATGTCTGCAGCTTGTAATAAACGCCAAGTACCGCGACGTACAGATCCGAGAAAGCGGCGAGGAAGCTGTTCAGGATGCTGATCAGCACCGAGGGCAGCAGCATCATGATGCTGGACGGGATTCCCACGCCGTATATCTGGCATATCAGCTTCCGGTCCGGTTTCATATATTTTGCACGGATACTTACAGCGTAAGGCTTTCTGATATATACGATAACATACAGCAGAAAAGCGCAGATCTGTCCGATAACCGTAGCGATAGCGGCGCCGGCGACTCCCAGTTCAGGGAATCCCAGGAGACCGAAAATCAGGATTGGGTCAAGTATGATATTGATCATACATCCTGCAATGAGCAGGTACATGGTGATCTTCATCTTTCCAATGCTCTGGAAGATCTTTTCAAATGCGAGCTGCAGCAGCGCGCCGAACGACAGGCAGAGTACGATGTAAGTGTAATCGCAGGCGTCTTTCAGGATGGCCGGATCACTGGTGAACAGTGACAGAAACGGTTTGGTGATAAAGATTCCGGCCAGAATGAAGAGGAGACAGTGGAAAAATGTCAGCACCACGCCAAGCGTGGCTGCGCGATCAGCCCTCTCCTGGTCGCCTGCGCCGAGGTGGATAGAGACGGCCGAACTTATTCCCACACCGATGCCTACTCCTACGGAGACGATGGCGTTCTGCAGGGGATATGCAAGGGAAACCGCAGTCAGTGCATCGGTTCCCAGCCTTGATACGTAGATACTGTCCACGATATTATAGAGGGATTGGATCAGCATGGACAGCATCATGGGAACGGACATTGAGACAAGAAGGGAAGAGACCGGACGGGTCCGCATGAATGAATTTTCCTTTTCCATAAACAGATCTCCTTTCAAAACGTCGATTGCTAGAAAATTCCGAGATGCTCCAGAAGGATTTTGACACCCAGCAGGATCAGGATGGCGCCGCCGGCAAATTCGGCTTTTGATTTATATTTTGTGCCGAATACATTTCCAATCTTCACGCCGATGGCGGAGATCACAAATGTAGTGACGCCGATAAAGGAAACTGCGGCAATGATATGCACGTCAAGGAAAGCAAAGGTAATGCCCACTGCCAGCGCGTCAATGCTGGTGGCGACAGCAAGCAGGAACATGGTTTTGATATCCAGAGAATCATCTTCTTTCTCGCAGTCGCCTGAACAGGCCTCCTTGATCATGTTTGCTCCGATGATCCCAAGAAGGATGAATGCGATCCAGTGATCGATGGCGGTGATCTTATCCCGGAACTGATAGCCCAGCAGGTATCCCAGAGCCGGCATCAGAGCCTGGAATCCCCCGAACCATAAACCTACGATCCCGGCCTTTTTGACCGAAATCTTCGGCATTGCAAGTCCCTTACAGACAGAAACGGCAAAGGCGTCCATTGATAAACCTACAGCAAGTATAAACAGTTCTAATAATCCCATTTTCTTTTCTCCTCAGTGTAAGATTGGGGAGCCTGCAGAGCATCCCCGTTATTAATTGCAGACAACGCTCAGCCCGCGTCATTCGTAAAGCCGCACTGACGCCGGATGACTGACCGGTGCATAAAAAAAGCAGGCACATGCTGTACCTGTCATAAAACATGTACAGCAAAAAACTGTACATGAGTCTCATTATTTAAGATAAGCCAGGCCCTGGCCGGGGCCAGTATGTTGACTTACCACGCAGTAATACGCCAATTACTCCCTCACGAACTGATAATATATTATCATCAGCACATAGAGTTTGCAAGAAAAAAATCCCGGGTTGAGAGAAGTTTTAGATTTCACAGGATTGACATATTTTTTTGATAAACTTACACTGTTTATAATGAAAAAGAAATCTGTCGGACCGGAGACGCAAAAGGAGGAAACGGTGATGGAAAATATGAATATAAAGATTCTTGTCGTTGATGATGAGAGCAGAATGAGAAAATTGGTGAAAGACTTTCTTGCCCGGGAGGGATATACGGTGCTTGAAGCAGGCGACGGAATGGAAGCGATGGATATTTTCTATGAAGACAAGGATATCGCACTGGTCATCCTGGACGTGATGATGCCGAAGATGGACGGATGGCAGGTATGCCGTGAAATCAGAGAATCGTCGAAAGTTCCGATCATCATGCTGACAGCAAGATCTGAAGAAAGAGATGAACTGCAGGGATTTGATCTTGGGGTTGACGAATATATTTCCAAACCGTTCAGCCCGAAGATTCTGGTAGCCAGGGTGAACGCCATCCTGCGAAGAAGCCTGGGCAATGCAGGCGGCGATGTGATCGAGGCCGGCGGGATTGTTGTGGACAAGGCTGCCCATATCGTAAAGATCGACGGCGCTCCGGTGGAGCTCAGTTACAAGGAATTTGAGCTTTTGTCCTACTTTATAGAGAATCAGGGAATTGCCCTTTCGAGAGAAAAAATTCTCAATAACGTATGGAACTATGACTATTTTGGAGATGCAAGGACGATTGATACCCATGTGAAAAAACTCAGGAGCAAACTGGGCGACAAAGGCGAATATATCCGTACGATCTGGGGCATGGGATATAAATTCGAGGTGGATTCATGAAATTTTCGATCAGACGGCAGATGACGCTGATATTTATCGGCCTGTTCACCTGCATAGTCGGAGGTGTTTTCATTATCAATACAGGTTTTCTCGGAACCTATTATCTTTCCCATAAGGCGAAAGACCTGATTCGGACTTACAGCGAGATAGATTCAACGCTGCAGGAAGGGAAACTTACGGATTATTCTGTCAGAAGAGGAATCCTGATCCGGACAGAGAGAGCCAACATTGATCTGGTCGTCACGGACAGCAGCGGAAATGCTGTTCTCATAACTTTGAGCGATGACGACCCCAGGCTGAGTCAGATGCTGAGCGAACCTTTCGGACAGGACATTGATGCGAATTCTGTATTAGAGCAAAATGACAACTATATTATATATCGGTCTACAGCGGGAACGGGAACCGGAAATGTGGAATATCTGAAAATGTGGGGATTTTTCACGGACGGCTCCTGGTTTGTGATGCAGAGTCCGCTTGCGAGCATCAGAGAAAGCGCGTCTCTTGCCAATCAGTTCCTGATTTATCTGGGTGTGGTGGGAATCGTTATAGGAAGTTTTCTCGTATGGCTGTTGTCCAGGAGAATTACCCAGCCGATCACAGAGCTGACAAGAATTTCCCGGGATATGGCAAACCTGAATTTTGACGCAAAGTATAAAAGCAGAGGGAAAAACGAGATTGATGTTCTGGGAACTAACTTTAATAAAATGTCCGAACAGCTCGAAAAGACGATTTCAGAATTGAAGAGTGCAAACAACCAGCTCCAGAAAGATATCGAACAGAAAGAGAAATTGGAAGAAATGCGAAATGAGTTCCTGGGAAATGTTTCTCATGAGCTGAAAACTCCGATCGCATTGATCCAGGGGTATGCCGAGGGCCTGAAGGAAGGCATTAATGACGATCCCGAGAGCAGGGAGTTCTATTGCGAAGTTATTATGGATGAGGCGGACAAGATGAACCAGATGGTGAAGAATCTCCTGACTCTGAACCAGATGGAGTTCGGATCGGACGAAGTTCAGTTTGAACGGTTTGATATCGTCGGGCTTGTGCGGGGAGTTATCGCAAGTTGTGAGATCCTGATCCAGCAGGCGGATGCTACGATTGATTTTGTCGCAGATGAAAAGCTTGACGTATGGGCGGATCAATTCAAGACTGAGCAGGTCGTGCGTAATTATCTGACTAATGCGATCCATCATGTGGAGAACGAGAAGCGGATAGAAGTGCGGATCCGCCGGATAGAGGATAAGGCGCGTATCACGGTCTTTAACAGCGGAAAACCGATTCCGGAGGAAGATATACCTAAGCTTTGGGATAAGTTCTATAAAGTGGATAAGGCGCATACAAGAGAATATGGAGGAAATGGCATCGGTCTGTCCATTGTAAAAGCAATCATGGAATCTTTACATCAAAAATACGGAGTACAGAACTTTGATAACGGAGTAGAATTCTGGTTTGAACTAGATGCAAAAACAGAAAATACTTCTTTACATTAAAGTGAAAATGCGATAAAATAGTAACGTTATAGAGTGGTTTAAGGCATACGGCATGCCGACTGTCAGCAGCGGCATGTGTATGCCTTATATCTGTTTTAAGATGGGTATACGGCGATTCTATGAAAGAGAGGAATGAGAGGAGGAATTGACAATGTATGATAAGATCTACAGTGTCATAAAGTCGGCAGACGATTTTGTATGGGGCTGGGGAATGATCGTACTCCTTCTTGGAACGCATATTTTCCTGACCTTGAGGACAGGATTTATCCAGAGGAAGACGATTACAAAAGGTATTCCGCTTTCTGTTTCAAAAGAAGAGGGGGCCGACGGTGAAGTGAGCCAGTTCGGGGCACTGGCGACAGCTCTGGCATCTACCATCGGAACTGGAAATATCATCGGTGTGGGAACGGCAATTGCTCTTGGCGGACCGGGAGCTGTGCTCTGGTGCTGGCTGACCGGTGTGTTCGGTATCGCGACGAAATATGCTGAGTCGCTGATTGCGGTTAAGTACCGTGTGAAAACGCCTGACGGACGCATGCAGGGAGGCGCCATGTACGCGCTTGAGCGCGGCCTGAATATGAAATGGCTTGGCATGATCTTTGCAGTTTTCGCCGGATTCGCTTCGTTTGGTATCGGATGCGCTACTCAGGTGAACGCTATTGCGGAAGTGTGCAGCACGAATCTGGGGATTGATCCGTGGCTTATTGGCGTGATCGTAGCAGTTCTGACTGCATTTGTTATTTTCGGCGGGATCAAATCAATCGCAAATGTGTGTGAGAAGTTAGTACCTTTCATGGCCTTATTCTATGTGATCGGCTGTATTATTATCTTAGGAATCAACTATGATTATATTATGCCTGCGATTCAGACAATCTGCAGACTTGCTTTTACGAAAGGCGCGGCTGCCGGAGGGCTTGTAGGCGGCGGCATCAGACTTGCTCTTCAGTATGGAGTGGCAAGAGGACTTTTCTCCAACGAGTCTGGTATGGGGTCGGCTCCTATTGCGGCTGCAGCGGCTAAAACGAAAAATCCTGTTCGACAGGCGCTGGTATCATCTACCGGAACGTTTTGGGATACAGTAGTAGTATGCCTGATGACGGGGTTGGTACTTGTATCAACTATTATGAAAAATCCGGCGATCAATGCGGACCAGATCGTGGACGGCGGAGAGCTTACGACTCTGGCATTTTCACAGATTCCGTATTTCGGGCCGTTTATCCTCGTTGTGGGCATCATCACTTTTGCCTATTCAACAATCCTTGGCTGGGCGTACTATGGAGAGCGATGTGTGGAATACTTTGCAGGAAAGTTCGGTCTGATCCCGTATAGAGTGCTTTACATAGTTGTCGCGCTGATCGCGCCGGTTCTCGCGCTTGACCTGGTATGGCTTATTGCAGATATTCTGAACGCCCTTATGGCGATCCCGAACCTGATCGCGGTGCTGCTGCTTTCGCCGGTCATTGTGAAAGAAACGAAGAAGTATGTCAATAATCTGGATGCTGTAGACGATACGCCGGTTCCGGTAATCAAGACCGGTATCGGGAACAGTGAGAAATAGGCCGTTGTATTTTCGGGCTCAGAAGCGGAGGAGAAAAGGATGATAGCGATCATTGATTATGATGCAGGCAATATAAAGAGTGTGGAAAAAGCTCTGCTCTTCCTCGGACAGGAGGTTGAAGTGACCGGGGATAAGGAGACGATACTTGCGGCGGACAAAGTGATCTTGCCGGGAGTAGGCGCATTTGGCGACGCCATGGCGACGATACGGGAAAGAGGTCTGGAGGACGTGATCTGTGAGGTGGCAGATAAGGGAACGCCATTTCTCGGAATCTGCCTCGGGCTGCAGCTTCTCTTTGAACGGAGCGACGAGGCGCCGGGGGTGCAGGGCCTCGGAATACTCAAAGGCGAGATTCTGAAGATTCCGGAGAAGGAAGGAATGAAGATCCCGCATATGGGATGGAACTCTCTGCATCTCGAAAACAACGGAAAACTTTTCCGGGGAATACAGGAAGGCGCATATGTCTATTTCGTACACTCCTATTACCTGAAAGCAGTTGATGAACAGATCGTAAAAGCTTCAACAGATTATTGTACTCACATCCATGCATCCGTGGAGCAGGGAAATGTATTCGCCTGCCAGTTCCATCCGGAGAAGAGCAGTGATGTGGGATTGCGTATACTGAAGAATTTCGTGGAACTGTAGGAGGAAACGTTATGTTTACAAAGAGGATCATCCCCTGTCTCGATGTGAACGGGGGAAGAGTAGTAAAAGGCGTTAATTTCGTGGATCTGAAAGATGCCGGAGATCCGGTGGAGATCGCGAAAGCATATGATAAGGCGGGGGCAGATGAACTTGTATTTCTCGATATAACGGCTTCGTCCGACAACAGAGGCACGGTCATCGATATGGTACGTAAAGTAGCTGAATGCGTATTTATTCCGTTTACCGTAGGCGGCGGCATACGAACAGTGGATGATTTCCGCGCCATTCTCAGAGAGGGCGCGGACAAGATTTCGATTAATTCCTCTGCGATCAACACGCCGGAACTGGTCAGCGACGCGGCGGATAAGTTTGGAAGCCAGTGTGTCGTAGTGGCAATTGACGCCAAGAAAAGAGCAGACGGTTCCGGATGGAATATCTACAAAAATGGCGGTCGGATCGATGTCGGCATTGATGCGGTTGAGTGGGCGGTGAAGGTGGAACGCCTTGGAGCAGGGGAGATACTGCTCACAAGTATGGACTGTGACGGAACGAAAGCCGGATATGACCTTGAACTGACAAGAACGATTGCAGAGAATGTGTCGATTCCGGTCATTGCATCCGGAGGTGCAGGAACACTGGAGCACTTTAAAGAGGCGCTGACAGTCGGAAAGGCGGATGCGGCGTTGGCGGCTTCCCTCTTCCATTATAAAGAGCTGGAGATCAGGCAGGTGAAAGAGTATCTGCAGGGGGAAGGAGTGCCGGTGAGACTGTGATTGAAAAGTATCCGGTACCATGGTAAAATGATGCGGAAAAATTAATCCGGGATATCCGGAAAGAAAAGAGGAACGAAAGTCATGGCAGGTCTGAACGGCGACTGGTATGAAGCGCTGAAAGGGGAGTTCTCAAAGCCCTATTATAAGAAATTATTTGAGACGGTAAATCAGGAATACAGGACACGGCTTATTTTTCCGCCGGCGGAAGATATTTTTAACGCATTTCATCTGACGCCGCTCAAAGACGTGAAAGTTGTGATCCTCGGGCAAGATCCGTATCACAATAACGGGCAGGCTCATGGTCTGTGCTTCTCTGTGAAGAAGGGAGTGGAAATTCCGCCGTCTCTGGTCAATATCTATCAGGAACTCTACGACGATCTGGGATGTGCGATTCCGAATCACGGCTGCCTGAGCAAATGGGCGGAACAGGGCGTACTTATGCTGAATACGGTGCTTACTGTGCGGGCGCATCAGGCGAACTCCCACCGGGGGATCGGCTGGGAAGAGTTTACAGATGCGGCGATCATGGCGCTGAACAGTCAGGACAGGCCCATCGTATTTATCCTGTGGGGGAGTCCGGCCCAGAGAAAGAAAGCGATGCTGAACAATCCCAAGCATCTGATCCTGACGGCGCCTCATCCCAGTCCGCTGTCTGCTTTCCGGGGATTCTTCGGCAGCAGGCCGTTCAGTAAGACGAACGCCTTTTTGGAGAGTCACGGAATCGAACCGGTTGACTGGCAGATTGACTGATTCATGGAGAAAACACTTGCAATTCATATCAAAGCGCGTTATAATTTTTAACGTGCTGATGCAGATGTAGTTCATCGGTAGAATACCAGCTTCCCAAGCTGGGGAGGCGGGTTCGATTCCCGTCATCTGCTTTAAATAAGCCGTAAGCGTTGGAAATACAGCGTTTACGGCTTTTTCACGTTTCTTTTGATGTAATTATGAGAGCTTCGGAAAAAAGTTGACATGAACAGTATCCGTCCTGTTATATACTGAAAAAAATATGGCAGGCTCATATTCTGTAAGTCTGCCCATGCAAAGGGGGAAGAGTATGAGCAGTGTTTCGAGAGATATCCTGATGAAAGACCTGTTTAAGGGAATAGAGCTGGATCGGCTTAAGATTGAAAATGACATTAAAGTTCCGAATGAGTTCTATCAGAATCTGCTGGACTATTTTATGGAGCGCAGCTATCTGAATCGTCTGTCTGAACGGGAAAGGTTCTCGACGGATATGAACAATACCGGGAAGATCACATGGCTTAGGATTACCCGCCTTCCGGTTCATCCGGATCATATGGAGGAC
Source organism: Candidatus Mediterraneibacter intestinigallinarum (assembly GCA_019119265.1). Lineage (GTDB taxonomy): Bacteria > Bacillota > Clostridia > Lachnospirales > Lachnospiraceae > Mediterraneibacter > Mediterraneibacter intestinigallinarum. The sequence goes on from DWXI01000111.1 coordinate 28,490, forward strand.
TATGAACTTTTATCCAGATGGCAGGGCGTGCTTGCGTCCATGCACGCATGGGGGCACAGGACGCTCTTTCTGTTGAACCGCGGCGGAGGCGGGCAGCGTTCCGGCACTGTTTAATCTTGCGTGCTGTTATGCAAGAGGCATTGGCACCGGATCCACCTGGAATTATAAGAAAGCTGCTGAATGTGTTGAACGATTTGCGGGTCAGATGACTGGAGAAGAAAAAATAGAGGAATTTTTTTATTTTGGATATCGAGGATGGCACTATGAAAATCTGGAACCGATTAAAGGAGTGATGCCTTATTTTGTAGGGGAAATGTTTGAACGGGGAGGCTTCGGCCTGGAACCCAATATAGAAAAAGCAATCCTGTATTACGGTATGGAACGGAAAATCAGTGAATGCGCAAAGGCGGAAGCAAGGCTTCGGGCAAAAAATGTTTTTAATTTTTTTAAAAAGAAGTAGCGAGAAAACGACGTTAAAAACAGGAGGGCGTTATGATCTACGAATTTCACATTGACGGTAAAGCATTTCACATGGAGTTTGAAGAACATGAAGAGGCTTCGAAAGCAGTGGAGCGGGATCTGTACGGATACACCTATATGTTAAACGACCGGACTTACCAGGATATTTCGGCTTTCAGAAAGGAGAAGATCAGGCAGAGGGATATGTACACTGCGATCTACGAGGACGATTACGGCGAAAGAGTATTTTACTGCCACACATCGCTCCCTACATTTGATCTGGGAGACCGGGAGTGGGACAGTGCGTTTGACGAATATATCGTGTACGACGGAAAAGACGTCAACCTGGTCACGAGCAGGCAGGGATACCGGATCGCGGAGCTGAATATCTATAAGAAGCTTTTGTCTGTTGAAAGGGGATTCGAGAAGTACATCAGAGAACTTGGGTATCCGGTGGAACAGAGTATATATCGGGAATCCTGAGAGGATGCTTTGAATGTTGTGGATTATATTGCATTTTGCAGGAAACGTCATGGCTGAGCCATGACGTTTTCTGTTTTAAGATGCTGACGTTCTCATTTCTTCTCAATCTTAAGAAAATCTTTATAATTTCAGTAAATAATAATTCCATATTTTTATATATCCTGAAAACAGGTTAATGCCTGTGTCAGGTAAAATCTTTACCGATCATGGAAAAGGAGGAAAAAAGTGAAGAAAGTCATCAGTGTGAAAGAGCTGTATAAGCTCTATCGCGTGGGAGATTCCATTGTGCGGGCGCTGGACGGTGTGAGCTTTGAGGTCTGCGAGGGAGAATTTTGTGCCATTGTCGGCACTTCCGGATCAGGAAAGTCCACTCTCCTAAATATGCTTGCGGGGTTGGAACGGCCGACGAGAGGCGAGATCGCTATTGGCGGGCAGCATATCGAGAAGCTGAAAGAAGATGAGCTTGTGCGGTTTCGGCGGGAGAATGTCGGGTTTATCTTTCAGTCTTTCCATCTGCTCGGAACCATGAACGCGTTGGAGAATGTGGCGCTGCCGCTTACATTTCGCGGTGAGGATCCGAAGGCGCGGATCAGGAAGGCTGACAAAATGTTGGATATGGTAGGACTGAAAAAGCACAAAAAGCATCTGCCCAGTCAGATGTCAGGAGGTCAGCAACAGAGGGTCGGCGTGGCAAGGGCGCTTGTATCCGATCCCAAGATCATTTTTGCAGATGAACCGACGGGAAACCTTGATTCCCATACATCGGAGGAAGTGATGGAGCTGATGCAGAAGGTGGTGCGCGAGCAGAAACGAACGCTTGTGATGGTGACGCATGACGATCACCTGGCCCAATATGCGGACCGGATCTTCCATATCATAGACGGAAAGATCGTGAAGATCGAAGATAACAGAAAACAGAAGGAGAGAGAGGAAAAGGGTTATGAAGTTGTTTAAGAAAGCGGGAGCCCTGATATTGTGTGCAGCGCTGACATTTGCAGTGTGCACACCTGGCGGATTCCGGGCAGAAGCAGCGGGGCAGGACGCGGAAAAGGTGGAAAGGTCCGTCAGTCAGGAGAAAGAACAGACAGATCAGACGACAGGACAGGAAGGCGGACAGGATACGGAAACACTCAGCAGGATCACGCTGAGCGTAGGAGACGGACAGAAGACTCCTACATATAAGGCAGGGGCGAAAGCGGAACTCAAGATAAATGTGGCGAATAATGGAAATACTGCCGCACAGAATGTGCGGATCACCCCAGTGGTAGAGAAACCGGAAGAGTGGCCTTTTGAAATGGATCAGCTCAATTACGATAAGAGCCTCGGTGAGATAGAAGCAGGAAAACAGGTTACGGCTGTATGGGGAAACGACGACAGTGGAAAGCTGTCTGTCCGCACTGACGTGACGGGAAAATCCTACAGACTGACTTTTAAGATAACTTATGATGACGGCAGTCAGGCATATGAGACAGACAAATATGTTTTTGTCAGGACAGAGGCAAAGAAAGCGTCTTCTTCAGGAGACAAGAACACAGGAGATAAGGACACGACCGGAAGTACGGGCGGCGCAACGGGAGGAAACGGCGCAGGAACAGGAGGCAGCGTTTCCGGTGGCGGCGGGTCTGGCGGAGATATCTCCGGCGGCAGTTATGACGGCGGCGTTTATAACAGTGATCCCGTGGCGCTTGGCGGAGACGGGGGAAGCACTGCAGATGCATCGGTTCCCCGCGTAATTGTGACGGGATTTGACACGGAGCCTGCAGAGGTAAAGGCAGGGGACGATTTTAAACTGATCGTCCATCTGAAAAATACATCAAAGAAAACAGCAGTGAGCAATATGCTTTTTGATCTTCAGGCACCGGCGGCCGGAACAGACGAGGCGGCTGAAGCTCCAGCGTTTCTCCCGGCATCCGGCTCCAGTTCGATCTATCTGGACGGGATTCCGGCAAACGGAACAAAGGACATTTCCATCGAGCTTAACAGCCGGGCGGATCTGATCCAGAAGCCGTACAGTATTACGATGAGCATGAAATATGAAAACAGTGATGCAGTACAGTTCGAAAGCGAGTCCAGCCTTGCGATTCCAGTGAATCAGGAGGCGAGATTTGAATTCAGCGATATACAGATCATGCCCGATACGGCCGAGGTAGGCGAGGAGGCCAATATAACCTGCAATATCTACAATCTCGGGCGTATAAAGATGTACAACGTGAAAGTGGGATTTGAAGGCGATGCTATAGAAGGAGAAGAACAGTTCCTTGGAAATCTGGAATCAGGCGCCACAGGCATGATAGACGGCATCGTGACTGCGGTTGCGGAGTCATATGAAGAGTCCAACTGTAAGCTTGTGCTGAGTTACGAGGATGATTCCGGCAATGTAACTACTGCGGAACAGGAATTCACAATGATGGTCACAGCTCCACAGGATGACATGATGATGGAAGATATGCCGGTTATGGAGGAAGAAGACGGCGGCAGTTCCGGAGGTCTGCTCGTTGGAATCATACTTACAGTGATCATACTTGCGGTTATTACTACTGTAGTTATCATAAAAAGGAGAAAAAAGAGAATGCAGTTGTCTGAAGAGGAGGAATTGTTTGATGAGGTGGAGCGATCTGCTGAAGATGAGTCTGGGGAGTCTTAAACGTAGGAAGTTAAGGGCATTCCTGACTATATTGGGTGTTGTGATCGGAACGACCTCTATCGTAGTGATGATTTCTCTCGGATTGGGCCTGCAGGAATCTATGTATGAACAGGTGGAACAGAACGGCGGTACGACGACCCTGACTGTGTATGGGAAGGATAATGCGTTTATGAGCTACAGCATGGACGGAGAAGAGGAGGAGACTGACCAATATATTACCGATGAGGCTCTGGAATCATTTGCAGCTCTGGAACATGTTGAGAGTGCATTCCCCAGGATAACAATATCTGCTCTTGCGCTAAAGGGAAGGTATGAAGGATATCTTGATATCTGCGGGATGACGCAAGAAGATATCGAGAGCCAGAAAATAACTTTGAATCCCGGCGGAACACTGCCGGATCCGGACAGCGCTGACCTGCAGTTTGTGTTCGGCAATATGGTGCTGATGAATTTCAACGAGAAAGGCGGCGGGGGCGGCTACTGGGAGACAGGAGAACTGCCGGATATAGACCTGCAGAATGACCAGCTCTTTCTTATCCTGGATCAGGACAGTTACTATGAGAGTCAGGGTTCTTCTTATTCAATGGAAACGGGAGGCGAAGGCTCGGAAGGAAGCGGGAGTACCCGGAGGATTCCCAAGAAATATGTAGTAGGAGCCAGCGGTATTATCGCAGGTGATCTGGAAGATTATAATGAATTTTCCTATTCAGCGATCTGCGATATCTATAAGCTCAAGGAGATGCTACAGAAGGAATTCAGAGGACGGGCCATTCCGGGGCAGCCCACGACCGAGAACGGAAAACCGTATAGCGAATTTGTGTACTCTGCAGCGGTGCTCAAGGCAGACGACATGAACAATGTAAAAGAGTTGGCACAGACTATACGGAATATGGGGTATACGGTAAACACAAACATGGAACTGATCGAGGGAATGCAGCAGACACTCCTTATGGCACAGGCCGTACTTGGCGGAATCGGTGCTGTGGCTCTGCTTGTAGCAGCGATCGGAATCGCCAATACGATGATGATGTCTATCTACGAGAGGACGAAGGAAATCGGCGTTATGAAAGTGATCGGGTGCAGCCTGGGGAACATCCGGCAGCTTTTCCTGCTGGAAGCGGCGTTTATAGGCTTGATCGGGGGCGTTGCAGGAAATGTTTTGAGCCTGATACTGTCAGCGGTAATCAATTTGTTCGTCTCTGGTGAATCTTTACTCGGGGTACCGGGGAATATATCTTATATTCCTCCGTGGCTTATGCTGGCTTCCGCAGGATTCGCAGTATTGGTAGGTATGGCGGCGGGGTATTTCCCGGCGGTGCGGGCTATGAAGTTAAGCCCTCTGGCGGCAATCAGAAACGAGTAGATACAGCAATTAAAGAAGCCGGAGTACAGTTCATAAGGATCTTCAGTTCGTTGATCCTCAAACTGCACTCCGGCTTTTCATATGTTGGGGTTCACTCTTCGATCACCTGGATTTCCAGATAATCGAAATCAATGGAATCCACAAAGTTATCCTGATAAAATCTTGCTTTTGCATGGCGTTTGAACTCAGCGATAGTCGAATCCAGCCAGATCGGTTTGCTCAGATCAAATTCATAACAGATCTCGTCCAGAGCGTGAAATATTTTATGAGTCCGTGTATCGTCTGTTTCATCGCAGATTACGGTATCTCTAACCATCCTGTTGTCTTTAAATTCTTTTCCCCATAAACGGAACATAGTATGCGGCTCCTTTCTATTACGCTATTCTAGCACAGAAGAGACGAAAAGTCATTCGGAAAATTCGGTTGTGTACCTTTGTGGTTTTTGATATATTAATAAAAGAGCAAAAACGGAAGGGAGTACAGAAAGGGGATACTTATGAAAAGACTTCTGGACAGAATATTTATAGACGGACTGACCGGTATGGCGCAGGGCCTGTTTGCAACGCTGATTATCGGTACGATCATACAGCAGATAGGAACGTACTGCGGCGGAAGTATAGGAAATCTGATCTTTACGCTGGGAAAAGTGGCGGCTGGACTGACAGGAGCCGGTATTGGTGCCGGAGTAGCGCGAAAACTTGACGCAGGACATCTGGTCATTGTATCGGCAGCAGTGGTCGGTACGATTGGCGCGTTTGCGGGAAATGTTATGTCTGGTACTATACTGGACGGAAATACTCTTATACTTTCCGGACCGGGAGAGCCTCTGGGTGCATTTGTAGCGTCGTACATTGCGATTGAAATCGGCATTCTGATCTCCGGAAAGACAAGGCTGGATATTATACTGACACCTCTGGTATGTATAGGAACAGGATCCGCGGTCGGCCTTCTTGTAGGCCCGCCGATTTCCGGATTTATGGCCTGGCTGGGCTCACTGATCAACTGGGGAACGGAGCAGCAGCCGCTGATCATGGGAATCGTGGTATCGGTCCTTATGGGGATGATCCTGACTCTGCCGATCAGTTCGGCCGCTCTGGGGGTGATACTGAATCTGTCAGGACTGGCAGCAGGCGCAGCCACTGTGGGCTGTTGCTGTAATATGATCGGATTTGCAGTGGCAAGTTTCAGAGAGAATAAGATCAGCGGTCTGTTGTCTCAGGGAATCGGAACATCTATGCTTCAGGTGCCTAATATTGTGCGCCATCCGCTGATATGGATTCCGCCTGTCCTTTCCAGTGCAATACTTGGACCGGTATCCACAATGCTATTTCACATGACGAATAATGCAACCGGTTCGGGTATGGGAACAGCAGGACTGGTAGGGCCTCTGATGACATGGCAGGTGATGACAAAATCCGAGCCTGAGATGATCGTGCTTGTGAAAATAATATTGATCCAGTTTGTACTGCCGGCTGTACTTACGCTCCTCTTTTCAGAATTCATGAGGAAAAGAAAATGGATCCGTTTTGGAGACATGAAACTGGACTGAATCATAAAAAGATGATAAAAAAAGAGTGAACTCGGTTAACAGAAACCACAAAATATGGTATACTTAAAGACAGTAAAATAACCAATGGGGGATATCCGCGATGAGAGGTGAACAACAGGTTGAGGCTGCACTTAAGAGTTACGAGGATGTCGACAGTTGGAAGACAGTTATATTTCTTTATAACGCAGCCTTGAAAGAAGTGGGTACGAAGCTGGAGATATTAAATGATGAGTTCCAGCATGTGCACAAATATAACCCGATCGAGCATATCAAGACCAGGATCAAGACACCGGAGAGTATCGTAAAAAAATTAAAACGTTATGGATATGAAACTTCCATTGAAAATATGGTTAAGTATATCAACGACATAGCGGGAGTGAGGCTGATCTGTTCTTTTACGTCAGATATTTATCGTCTTGCAGAGATGATAGGAAATCAGAGCGATCTTAAGGTGCTTTCGATCAAAGACTATATAAAAAATCCGAAAGAGAGCGGC
>DWXI01000112.1 GCA_019119265.1 Candidatus Mediterraneibacter intestinigallinarum
CGTTCATTCCGCCTTTGATTCTTGCCATTTCTTAATCCTCCTATTTCATAAAAACAGTGTGTCTGTAATCGTGTCCTTCTTGTTCAGGTCTGCCGCCTGCAAAACCGAACTGCAATTTACAGATACGGAAGAACTTTCTTCATGTTCTTTACGTTTGTTGCATCTGTAATCGTAGACTGTCTGAGATTTCTTTTTCTCTTTGTAGACTTCTTCGTTAAGATATGGCTCTTATAAGCTTTATTTCTTTTCAGTTTTCCTGTACCTGTCAGTTTGAAGCGCTTTGCTGCTGCTCTGTTTGTTTTGATTTTTGGCATGATAATTTCCTCCTTTATTGTGCTGCCTGCCGGATCTCTGTACCGGACATATCAAATTTAACGTTTTTCAGTTAAAACCATGCTCATCGCTCTTCCTTCCATCTTGGCCGGTTTCTCCACGACCGCAACGTCCGCAAGAGTCTCTGCGAAATCATCGAGAATATGCTTGCTCTGCTGAACATGAGCCATCTCTCTTCCGCGGAAACGCAGTGTGACCTTTACCTTATTTCCTTTTGAGATAAACTTCTTTGCATTGTTTATCTTCGTGTTCAGGTCATTTGTGTCGATATTCGGTGACAGACGAACCTCTTTAATCTCGACCGTCTTCTGTTTCTTTCTCGCCTCTTTTTCTTTTCTCGTCTGCTCATACTTGTATTTGCCATAATCAATAATCTTGCAGACCGGCGGTTTCGCCATAGGCGCGATCTTCACCAGATCGAGTTCTGCTTCCTGTGCGATTTTAAAAGCCTCCCGGGCTGACATGATACCTAACTGCTCTCCATTCTCGCTGATCAAACGCACTTCCCTGTCTCTGATCTGCTCGTTAATCATTAAATCGCTAATTGTCGTATACCTCCGTCACATGAATTCCTTCAGGTTCTCTACGCAGAAAAAACGAGTGAATATCATATCCACCCGACAATCAATAAAACGCCCCGAATCCCGGAACCGCTGCATCAATATCAGACCAATAGTCACCCGCTCGTGCTATGGTGAGAGTGGATACTCTACTTTGTTTTTTGCTTCACGCAGTGTCTAATCTACCACATTCATCCTGCTTTGTCAACTCTATAAAAATATTTTCCTGTAAAACTTTATTCCATGTTATAATACTGCTGTTGCAGTCCTTATAACTGTACTGCCGGAAATAACAGGAAAGAGAGATTTTCTATGAGTTCCAAAAATATAGTATCAGAAGATAAGTTTAATAACAAGTGGGGCTTTGTCATCTCCTGCATCGGAAGTTCTGTAGGCATGGCAAACATATGGATGTTTCCGTATCGCATCGGAGAATTTGGAGGGGCCGCATTTCTGATTCCGTATATTATTTTTGTCCTGCTTATCGGCTTCACCGGAGTAATCGGTGAGATGGCTTTCGGGCGAGCCATGCACTCAGGACCTCTGGGCGCATTTAAAAAGGCTTTTGACATGAAAAGCCCACAGAAAAATTCCCGGATTGGGTCTGTTATCGGTTTGATCCCCGTCATCGGTTCTCTCGGAATCGCCATCGGCTACAGTGTAATCATCGGCTGGATCCTGAAGTTCCTCGCCGACTCCATCACCGGAACAATTGTCAACGATGAAGATCCTGCGCAGGTGTTTACCGTTCTCTCCCAGAATTTCGGCAGCATACCGTGGCATCTGTTGGGTCTGGTTCTTACTCTGATCTGCATGTCTTTCGGTATTGCACGGGGTATTGAAAAAATAAACCGAATCATGATGCCTGCGTTCTTCGTCCTGTTTCTGTTCCTCGCCTTAAGAGTTGCCTTCCTAGACGGCGCTGCAGATGGCTATGCATATTTATTCAAACCGGACTGGTCGGCAATGACTGATCCTCAGACATGGGTATATGCCATGGGCCAGGCATTTTTCTCACTCTCTATCGCAGGCAGCGGAACCGTTGTATATGGAAGTTATCTGAAATCAGATGTAGATATCGTCAGCAGCGCGAAATATGTGGCTTTTTTCGATACCCTTGCCGCACTCCTTGCAGGACTTGTCATCATTCCCGCTGTGTTTGCCTACGGCATGGAGCCGAATTCCGGCCCGGGGCTTCTCTTTATTACGATTCCTGCCGTTATCCGGAGCATACCTTTCGGACAGATATTTGCCACCCTATTCTTCCTTGCAGTACTTTTTGCCGGGGCAACTTCACTTGTCAATCTTCTGGAAAGCCCGGTCGAAGCCCTGCAGTCCAGGTTCGGATGGTCAAGGCGCTCCTCTCTGATCCTTGTCGGAGCTATCACCGCAGCCGCCGGGCTCTTCGTGGAGGGCGACCTTTTAAGCCCGTGGATGGATACCATTTCCATCTATGTTATCCCGCTGGGCGCCCTGCTCGCAGGAATTACTATGTTCTGGGTCTGCGGCAAGACGTTCGCTCGCAATGCCGTTCAGCTCGGGCGAAAGCGCACTCTTGGCCAATGGTTTGAACCCATGACAAGATATGTATTCTGCGGAGTCGCACTGGTCGTGTATATACTGGGGATCTTCTTCGGAGGCATAGGGTAAATTCGTGTTTGTTGTATAGATCATAGAAAACCGAAAAGGGATCTGATCTGAATTGCGGACGCTGAGAGGAGCGGATACTGTATAAGCCATGCCGGCCCGCTTCTCCTCATCCCCTCGAATCCATGTAACGCGACATTAAAATACTTGTCCATGGGAACTCGCATTTTAATGCCGCTAACATGGAGAATGAGGTGTATTCGGAACGCTCCTGCCTTAAATGCATGGCTTATACAGTATCCGCTTCTCTCAGCTGGCGCATCAGACGTCAGAGTTTCTGGTTATCCGCAGAACATTCTATAAACAAACATTCATAAAAACGGGAAGAAAGGGGAACTTTATCGAAAACGCTCCGCTCTCTTCCCGTTTCTATGAGTATTTGTACAGAGATTGTTGCGATTATCAGATGGGAAATCTGACGATCGGATGAGCCAGCAAAAAAGGCGGAACTGCGTGAGCCATGCATCAAGGCAGGAGCGTTCCGAAAAGCATTTGTTCTGGATGTTAGGCGAAAGGAAATGTAAGTTCCAATGAACGAGCATTTCCTTTCACCGTTACATCCATTCAAATCTTTGAGGTAGAGCGAGCCGGCATGGCGATGCAGCTCCGTCTTTTTTGCGACCTCTTATCGATCTGATATTTCTGCTCAGAATATTGTATAATCTCTGGAACAAACACGAATTTCACACTCTCTTCATACACGTCACTGCCATAGCCCCCGGTCCGATATGACATGCCACGCTTAATGACAGTGGGCCTTCTACGATGTCATATCCCGGGAATCGGTTTGTAATCTCCCGTTTCCATTCCTGTGCTTCTTCTTTGGAACAGGTATAAGCCATTCCCAATACCATCTTGTCCTTCACATCGGCAAAACGTTCGTTCAGATCTTTCTCAATAGCATTGAGCATCGTCTTTTTGGCCGCTTTCCAGCCGCGTACTTTGGCAAATGCATCCAGTTTTTCCCCCTGGATCTGGAGTACAGGCTTCAAGTTCAGCACAGTTCCGATGGCCGCCGCAGCCGGTGTGACTCTACCGCCTTTTTTCAGGTACTTCAACGTATCTACCGTAATGTAGATGCTGGACTGAAGTTTTTCTCTCTCCAGCACCTCTTTGATCTCTGCCGCAGATTTTCCCTGGTCGCGCAGGTGCATAGCGTCATATACCGATTGTTCCTGTGTGACAGAGATCCTCTGATTATCGACTACCTGCACTCTTCCCTTATATTCAGCTGCGATGGATGTTGCTGTAGCACAGGTACTGCTCAATCCGCTTGACATGGGAATACATACAATTTCATCATATTCCCTGAGAATCTTCTCCCATAGTTCCATCACATTTCCTGGAGACGGCTGAGATGTAGAAATATTGGAGTCAGCCCCTAATCTGTCATAAAACTGTTCCTGCGTCAGAGTAATATCTTCATAATATATTTCGCCGTCGATAAAGAAGGGCATAGGGAGAACATAAATCCCCAGTTCTTTGCCTCGCGCCTGTGTAATTCCGCTGTTGCTGTCAGTAACAATAGCAATTTTACCCATTTTTTCTCTCCTAATTCTTAAAACTGTGAATCGGTGCCGGAATCCGTCCTTTCCTGCTGATAAATGTCTCGCATCCAAACTCATTCACCGGCATGATCGGAGCATATCCGAGAAGTCCGCCAAACTGCGCCGTATCTCCGACATCTTTTCCGATCACAGGAATGAGACGCACGGCTGTCGTCTTCTGGTTTACCATACCGATCGCCATCTCGTCCGCAATGATTCCGGAAATCGTGCTTGCAGAAGTCTTTCCCGGAATAGCGATCATGTCAAGCCCCACCGAGCACACACAGGTCATAGCCTCCAGCTTCTCTAACGTCAGAGATCCCACATGAACCGCGTCGATCATTCCCTGATCCTCACTGACCGGAATAAATGCACCGCTTAAGCCGCCCACATAAGAGGACGCCATCACGCCGCCTTTTTTCACCTGATCATTGAGCAATGCCAGCGCCGCTGTTGTTCCAGGCGCACCTACACGCTCCAGACCGATCTCCTCAAGAATCTCCGCAACGCTGTCGCCCACATCCGGAGTTGGTGCAAGAGAAAGATCTACAATCCCAAATGGAACACCCATGCGCTGGGACGCCTCGCCGGCCACAAGCTGTCCTACACGGGTCACTTTGAAGGCAGTCTTCTTGATGGTCTCACAGAGTTCCTCAAAGCCTTTTCCACGCACTTTCTCAAGCGCCTTTTTTACAACACCCGGGCCGCTGACTCCTACATTGATCACGGCATCTCCCTCCGTAACACCAAGAAAAGCTCCTGCCATAAACGGATTGTCATCCGGCGCATTACAGAATATCACAAGCTTTGCACAGCCCAAAGAATCTCTGTCTTTCGTAGCTTCTGCCGTAGCCTTCACAATCTCACCGCTCAGGCGTACAGCATCCATATTAATACCCGTCTTTGTGGATCCTACATTGACAGAACTGCATATACGTTCTGTTACTGCAAGCGCCTGAGGAATTGACCGTATCAGATTTTCATCACTCTTCGTCATTGCTTTTGAGACAAGTGCGGAATATCCGCCGATGAAATTAACGCCTACTTCTTCTGCCGCCCGGTCCAGAGTCTTCGCGATCTCCACAAAATCCTCCGGAGTCTTGCAGGCCGCCCCTCCAACCAGAGCAATAGGGGTGATGGAAATTCTCTTATTCACAATCGGGATGCCGAATTCCTTCTCAATGTCCTGTCCGACTGAGACGAGATTCTTTGCGGTTGTAGTGATCTTTTCATAAATCTTACGGTTCAGTTCTTTTAAATCAGAATCAATGCAGTCCAGAAGGCTGATTCCCAGAGTGATTGTCCTCACATCAAGGTTCTCACTCTCGATCATCTTATTTGTCTCCGACACTTCATACATATTGATCATACAGCATTACCCCCGCAATCTACAGTCTGTGCATTTTCTCAAAGATTTCTTCTCTCTGGCAGTGGATGCTCACGCCGATTTCCTGCCCCAATGCTACCATTTCGTCGCAGAGCTGCGTGAAATCTTTATCCAGTTCCGTTACATCTGCAATCACCATCATATTAAAATATCCCTGGATGATCGTCTGTGAAATATCCAGGATGTTGATCTTGTTCTCCGCAAGATAAGTGCACACCTTTGCAACAATTCCCACTGTATCTTTGCCCAGCACTGTCACAATACATTTCTTCATTTTATTCTCCTCCTTGATCATACTGTAATAATATCTGAAACAGTATCACGGCTGGCGACAAACATATCCAGATCCTCTCCCCTGTAATCGTTGTCGGCAAGCGTGACTTCCAGTTTCACTGTCTCATATGCCAGTTTTGCATAATTGTTTTCTTTGCTCAGATGTCCAAGGACGATATGTTTCAGATTATCATGTAGTATATCACAAAGCAAACGCCCTGACAATTCATTTGAAAGATGTCCTCTGTCACCCAAAATGCGCTGTTTCAGATAATACGGATAACCTCCGACTTCCAGCATGTGTATATCATGATTCGCCTCCAGGAGTACTGCATCCAGATTCTGGAGACGTTCTACTATGTACTCATCGTATTTTCCCAGATCTGTCGCTACTGCCACTGATTTTCCGTCGCATTCCAGTCGGTATCCGGACGGCTCGTTCGCATCATGGGAGATGGCGAAAGGATTGACCGTCACATCTCCCAGCACAAACGGTACATCTGTGTGGATCGGATGGAGCAGTCCTTCAGGCAAACGCCCCAGTCCGGAACAGCTTAAAATTCCTTCAATTGTTCCCGGTGTCGCATAGACAGGAATCTCATATTTTCTGCTGAATACACCCAGGCCCTGGATGTGGTCGGAATGTTCATGGGTGATCAGGATCCCGTCAAGCTCATCTCCCTTGATCTCCAGTTTTTTTAAGCCTTCCTCAATTCTTTTCTTGCTGATACCTGTATCGACGAGAAGATGCGTGTCATCGCTTCCTACATAGATACAGTTGCCGCTGCTTCCGCTGGCAATGCTGCACATTCTCATAACTGCAAATTATCTCCTATCTGTTTCTTTGTATTTTCAAAATCTCCGCTGTTATCAATCACCACGCTGCAGGCAGAGCGGAAACGTTCCTCACCCGGCTGGGATTTGATCATCTGAGATATCCTGTCGTCTGTATACCCGCGAGATGCCTTCAGACGCTCTCTGCGCACATTTTCATCAGCATAAATATACCACAGCTCATCGCACAGCTCTTTTCCCACGTCAGGGAGAAGGGCGGCCTCCACCACGTAGAGCCTTTTTCCTTTCTCCGCATTGCTCCTTATATCCCGCTCCACCTCCCGGATTACTTCCGGATGCACGATGCCGTTTAACTGCCTCATTTTCTCTTCATTGGCAAATACGATGCTTCCCAGAGCTGCCCGGTCCAATTCCCCCTGCCTGTCGAGAATTCCTGTTCCAAAAGACTCCACGATCCGATCAAAACACCGGGTTCCTTTTTCCTGCAGAGCACGTGCAGTCTCATCCATCTGACAGATAACTGCGCCGTAAACATCTTCCAGATACGCAAGCACTCTGCTCTTGCCTGATCCGACTCCTCCCGTGATTCCGATGACTTTCATTTCCATCAGCCTTTCTTCTGCCTCTGTCTGCATAAATTCACTATTTTGCCTCATACCAGTTTGTTCCGGTATGCATGTCCGCGATCAGCGGAACAGAAAGGTCCGCCGCATGCTCCATCTTATCCTTTAGGATCTCTTTTACTTCTTCCACTTCATTCTCATCAGCCTCGATCAGAAGTTCATCGTGCACCTGCAGGATAAGTCTGGACTTGAGGTTTCTTTTTCTCAGCTCCTCGTCCACACCGATCATGGCGATTTTAATGATATCAGCTGCCGTTCCCTGGATCGGTGCGTTCATTGCCACCCGTTCTCCGAAGCTGCGCTGCATGAAATTACTGGATTTCAGCTCCGGAACCGGCCTTCTTCTGCCGAACAAGGTTACTGCATACCCTTTTTCTTTTGCATGCGCTACCGAATCATCCAGGAATTTCTTGATTCCCGGATAAGTTTCAAAATAATGTTCGATATACCGGGCCGCTTCTTTCCTCGTGATGCTTAAATCCTGACTCAGTCCAAAAGAGCTGATCCCATATACGATTCCGAAGTTTACCGCCTTTGCATTACGTCTCTGAAGATCCGTTACCTCGTCAAAAGGCGTGTGGAACACCTGAGATGCCGTCATCCTGTGGATATCCCTTGCCTCCCTGTATGCCTGAATAAGCTGTTCGTCTCCGGAGCAGTGCGCCAGAATCCTCAGCTCAATCTGAGAATAATCCGCATCTACAAATACACATCCATCCTTCGGAACAAAAACCTTGCGGATAAGCCGTCCAAGCTCCATCCTCACAGGTATATTCTGAAGGTTAGGTTCTGTACTGCTCAGTCTCCCTGTCGCGGTCACTGTCTGATTGAATTTTCCGTGTATCCGCCCATCCGGCCCGATGAAAACCGCCAGCCCGTCCGCATAAGTGGATTTCAGTTTGGCAAGCTGCCTGTACTCCAGTATTTTCGCCACGATCGGATAATCCGGCGCAAGTTTATCCAGTACATCCGCCGCTGTGGAGTAACCTGTCTTTGTTTTCTTTGCATGTGGCATCCCCAGCTTTTCAAACAGAATAACGCCGAGCTGTTTAGGGGAATTAATATTGAATTCCTCACCTGCAAGATCATATATCTCTTTTTCCAGCTCCACTATCCTCGTTCCCAATTGATCACCATATGCTTTCAAAGCCTCCGCTTCTATCTGCACACCTGCCTGTTCCATATTATATAAGGTAAATACAAGAGGCATCTCGATATCCCGGAAGAGGCATTCCATTCCCGCATCCGCCAGTTTTTTCTCAAGGACAGGCACAGATGCGTACGCAGTATATGCCTCATAACAGGATTTCGCAGTATCATCCAGCTTTTCGTCGATTATAAGCCCCAGATGTTCTCTTGCCACATCCTCATAATCGTAATCGCTCTTCAACGGATTGAGAAGATAAGCCGCTACGATCACATCAAAACTGCTGCCGCTCTTTACGTCTGGGAGAAAAGGAAGGAACTCTTTGAGCCCGCACATGGAAAAGCACTTCACTTTTCCGGAAAGCCCTGACAAGCGTTCTGCCAGCATCTCAAAGTTCATATCCATATCGCAGGGAATAGAAACAATCTTATCTTTTCCCCACGCAAGTGAAATCCTGCCATATCCCGAAGGATGCGCAAACAGAGGCAGTACATTTCCCTGATCTTTGGAAAATACAACTCCCACGCGCTCCGCTTTCTCTGCCTCTGCAAATACAGATTCAATTTCCTGCCTGTCCGTCACTTCCCGGAAAGATGCCTCTATATCGTTAGACACTGTTTCCACATCAAACCTGCCTAGCATATTCTTAAACTGCAGTCTCTGGAACCACTCGTGGGCCGCGCTTGTATACGGATTCCCATGGCGGGCTTTCTCCAGGTCAAAATCAATATCAGCTTGTATATCAATGGTCGCCAGTACCTTGCTCATCTTCGCCTGTTCCCAGTACTCTTTCAGATTTTTGCTTGCTCTGGGGGGCTTTAATTCATCTGCATGCTCATATGCATTCTCAATAGACTTGTACTGCTGTATGATCTTTGTAGCAGTCTTCTCCCCAATTCCCGGAACCCCGGGTATATTGTCGGAAGCATCTCCCATCAGTGCCTTCACATCGATAAATTCTTTCGGCGTGACGCCGTAATGTTCCTCGACATCTGAAGCATTGTAATCCTCAACCTCCGTCCTGCCCTGTTTCGTCTTTGGAATACGTATCTTCACATGTTCCGTTGCCAGCTGAAGCGTATCCCGGTCTCCGGATATGATGGATACATCCATTCCCTTTTCTTCGCACAGATGTGAAATCGTGCCCAGCAGATCATCAGCCTCAAGTCCTTCTTTTTCAACGATTTCAATATCCATTGCCTGAAGCACTTCTTTGATCACAGGAACCTGCTGTCTCAGTTCCTCCGCCATCGGCTTACGGGTTCCTTTATAATCTGCGTACATCCTATGCCGGAAAGTCGGCGCATGCACATCAAAAGTCACAGTCAGATACTCCGGCTGTTCCTCATCCAGTATCTTAAACATGATATTTAAAAAACCATAGACCGCATTTGTGTGCAGTCCATCGGAATTTGTCAGATCCGGCACGCCGTAAAATGCCCGGTTCAATATACTGTGTCCGTCTATCAGTACGATTTTTTCACTCATCAGATCCGCCTCCGTCTGTGTTCAGGCGTACTACAGACCGCAGCCGCCTTTAGCCATTAATCAAGTATACACTAAAAATCTTCTTTTTTAAAGGCTGTTTTTATGGTATCATGAGAAACACAGTTGTCCGGTGCAGACACCGAAAGCGACAACGCTCACTCAACAAAAAGGAGATTATAAAATGGACAGTATCATATTTGATGTAGACGGCACGCTGTGGGATTCCACAGAATCTGTAGCAGCTTCATGGAATAAAGCGATTACGGATAATGCGTATCCTGAATTCACAGTTGATCCGGACGGTCTGAGCAAGGTATTTGGAAAGACTATGACAGAGATTGCAGATACCCTCTTTCCTGCTCTAAGCTCCGACAGACGCATGCAGCTTCTTGAACTTTGTTTTGTGGAAGAAAACCGATATCTTCAGGAACATCCGGGGATCCTCTATGACGGTGTGGCTGATACGATCAGACGGCTTTCCGCCAGATATCCTCTCTATATCGTAAGCAACTGTCAGTGCGGTTATATTGAAGTCCTGCTCAGTACTACCGGACTGGGCCCATATATTAAGGATCATCTGTGCTTCGGTGAAACACAGGCGCCAAAAGGAGAGACAATCCGTATGCTGATGGAGAAAAACAATTTGAAATCTCCCGTCTACGTCGGCGATACACAGGGGGACGCCGACGCCTGCAAAATGGCAGGTATTCCTTTCATTTTTGCAGAGTACGGATTTGGAGATGTACCGGATGCCAGGATGCGGATCCATACATTTTCAGACCTGGAAAAATTATAGCTCAAGAAATCATGATAAGACAAAATCAGGCAGTCTGAAAGGCCGGAACTGTATCACAACTTACAGTTCCGGCCTTTCTATGTACCACTTATCTATTCACATTGTATGTCGTTCCACATGACGCGGTTTCTATCTGCTTAGGGCTCTTCTCCTGAGAAGAACAATAACTCCCAACGATACCGAGACTCCCATCAATGCCATCCACAGAACCGGCGAAGATGTATCTCCGGTCTGAGGCGCCACATTGTTTGCCTCCGCATCATCCAGTGCGATGACATATGGGGAGAATTCATCCACACTGATCGTTACCTGCCCATTTTCTACTGTTCCTGTATATTTGTCATAACTTCCGTCTTCATTGAAATGAAGAATAATGACGTTTCTTCCGTCATATTCGGAGCCGACCTGGAAAGTAAGCTGTGCCTTTCCGTCCATAGTTCCTGATACTGTAATGTCGTATACACCAAGGATTTCTTTTCCCTTTACCGGATCAGCGGATACATAAGAGTCGTACTCATCTGTATTCGGCTCAATCGCACGAACACTCATTGATCCATCCTTAACTCCGCTGACTTTGATACCATAATCTGCATTAACAAATGCGTTTACCGTCTCTTTGTCCGCAGAACTGTTGTTTTCAGCATTCTGCGTATTTGCGGTATTTTGCACCGTCTGCTCCTCGTCTTTATCAGATGTCTGATCTGCTATAGTATCTGTTGTTTCAGATGGTTTCTGTTCTTCTGTCGTATCGGCTGTGCCGGATGTCTCATCGTCCACAGACGGCTGTTCTGTTTCAGGCTTTTCATCCGTACTGGAAGAGTCGTTCTTGTCTTCTGTATCGGACGGCTCCTGCGTATCAGTTGTGCTGTCTGATGTATCTTCTGTATCAGACGGCTCCTGTGTATCAGTTGTGCTGTCTGATGTATCCTCTGTATCAGACGGCTTCTGTGTATCAGTTGTGCTGTCCGATGTGTCTTCCGTATCGGACGGCTCCTGTGTATCAGTTGTGCTGTCTGATGTATCCTCTGTATCAGACGGCTCCTGCGTATCAGTTGTGCTGTCTGATGTATCCTCTGTATCAGACGGCTCCTGTGTATCTGATGAGCCTGTATCGGTCGACGGTGTATTATCCGTTTCCGGCACCTCCGTATTATCACTTGAACTGTCGTCCGTGTTTCCTGAACTTATGCCAAGATAATCATGGCTGCCGCCTGCTTCATCCAGCTCCCAGGCAATCGCAGCCGCTTTCTCGCCCCAATACGGATCTGACGCATAGCTGACATTGATTCCCGCAGCTTTATTTCCCAGATACTCTCCGTGATTTCTCCAGTCACTTGAACTCAAGTATCCATCCGCCATCCATTCAGACATGAATTCACGTATACAATCTTCTACACTGGCAAAATAATTTGCACTCTGCCCCGGAGATGTATCAACCGCATTCAGTCCGAACAGATTATTCTTGTTCATACAGATAGAACTTGTTCCCCATGCGCTCTCGTTGACAGCGATACCCAGGGAAAGAAGCGCATTAACGCTATATTCATTCTGATATTTCACGAAGAGTTCTCCAGTTCCCAAAAGTTTGGAACTAGAAGAAGAAATCTTCGATTCCAGAATGTCGTCCAGCTCAGAGCCGGTATAGTTTGTCGAACTGTTCATATCCAGAAACTGGAAATAATTATAAAATGCATCCCCTGAATTTACTGCCGATGAACCGTTTGATCCGCTCTGATAATCGGCTATCATCGTCTCATAATCTGTATAGAAGTAGTGACCGTCATAACTGTAATACTTTGTTCCGTCACTCAGATAAGACGGAGCGGGCCCGTTATTGACCGAAGACGTCGGACTGCTGTTCAGATTATACGAGATATAATGTATAAGTTTTCCACCTGACACCATATAATAACTGACGTTATCCGCAACGTCGGTGTAATCTACCAGTTCTACTTCCGAAGCATTAACCGTTCCGGTCACCCCGGCCAGCATAAACTTGATATTTCCGCTGCCATCCGTTCCCAGATAAGCCGCATCGGCGCCGTAATTACCGTTCGTGTATCCATCGCCGCCGCTGTAAGTAAATTCTGTCGTAGCATTTGCCTTGGTATTGAAGTTTACAACCTTTGTGCTGACAGATCGTGCAGACCGCGCGGAAAATAATGCAATCCCGCCGTCTTCTTCAATGCTTTCCTCTGCTGTTCCCTCATCTACCGTACCGTCTGACTCACCTACCTCATAGATACTTCCGTCTTCATCCATCGCAGTAACCGAATCAAGGCGCTGACTGTTCTCATCCTGTAATTCTGATGCAGCGGCGCTCTCCCCCGTCTCTTCTGCCGCATAGCTTTTCATGCCAGGCATAACAGTCAGAATCATCGACATGAAAAGCGCACATATCAGTAATTTGTTTTTTCTCATCTTATGTATACTTCCCTCCTTAACCTTATTAATTATTTATGGATATAGATACTGATACACATTTAGCTTAACATTATCTTCCACAAGATGCAAGTTAAACTTTTCCAATATTGCATACAAGTATACAATATTGGAATATGGTGCAAATTCATACATTTTCTGCCTGATACGGCAAATCTCTTCCATCAAGCACAATAGTCGCTCTCCCAGCTTATCGCATAAAAAAAGTACCTCGGATTTCTCCCAATGGAATAAATTCGAAGTACTCATATTTTTACTGCCGCTGGCCGGACTCGAACCGGCACGGGGTGAACCGCTTGATTTTGAGTCAAGTGCGTCTGCCAATTCCGCCACAGCGGCATGATATGGTCTCGCGGTGAGACCATTTAAGATTATATCATTTAAAATTCTTTATTGCAACAACTTTTTCCCGATTTCAAAGCAATCAAACGTAGCAAAATAGTCGGCCGGCGTCTCTGCTCTGCGAATCATCTGCACGCTTCCATCTTCTTTAAGAAGGAGCTCGGCCGATTTCAACTTGCCATTATAATTATATCCCATGGCGAATCCATGTGCACCCGCGTCATGGATTACTAGGTAATCACCCATATCGATTTCAGGAAGCATTCTGTCAATAGCAAATTTATCATTGTTCTCACAGAGAGATCCTGTCACGTCATATTTATGATCACAGGGAGCGTCTTCCTTCCCGAGCACTGTAATGTGATGATATGCTCCGTACATTGCCGGACGCATAAGATTAACCGCGCAGGCATCTACTCCAATATACTCTTTGTACGTGTGTTTCTCGTGGATTGCTTTTGTCACAAGACAGCCATACGGGCCCATCATGTAACGTCCAAGTTCTGTATAGATTGCAACATCCCCCATACCGGCAGGAACAAGCACTTCTTCATAAACCTTGCGGACGCCCTCTCCTATGGCACGAATGTCGTTTGGTTCCTGATCCGGTCTGTAAGGGATTCCAATACCACCGGACAGATTGATAAATTTGATATGCACCCCTGCCTCTTTTGAGAGTCTTACAGCCTGTTCAAAAAGAATCTTTGCAAGCATCGGATAATAATCATTTGTCACTGTATTGCTTGCCAGGAATGCGTGGAGACCGAACTCTTTTGCTCCTTTTGCTTTCAACGTTCTGTA
The DNA here is from genome assembly GCA_019119265.1 of Candidatus Mediterraneibacter intestinigallinarum. Lineage (GTDB taxonomy): Bacteria > Bacillota > Clostridia > Lachnospirales > Lachnospiraceae > Mediterraneibacter > Mediterraneibacter intestinigallinarum. Next base: position 14,182 of record DWXI01000112.1, read on the forward strand.
CGCTTCAAGAATCTGGTCAGCCGTCATGCCGTATTTTGCATCCCCCGGATTATCCATAATATCATTGCTGATTCTGAACAGTCCGCCAGGGTTAAAACGGCAGCTTATCGTCTCCGGAATATGCCCGATCGCTTTCTCAAGGAATTCGATATGCGTAATATCGTCCAGATTGATGATTGCGCCAAGCTTATCGGCCAAAACAAAATCCTCCTCCGGAGTGTCGTTAGAAGAAAACATAATGTCTTCTCCCCTGATCTCAAGCGCATCCGACAGCATCAACTCTGTATAGGACGAGCAGTCGCAGCCACAACCATATTCTTTGAGAATATTGATCAGAAACGGATTCGGCGTTGCTTTTACAGCAAAATACTCTTTATATCCGGGATTCCAAGCGAATGCCTCTTTCAGGGCTTTTGCGTTCTCCCGTATTCCTTTCTCATCGTAGAGATGAAATGGAGTCGGATATTTCTTTGTAATCTCTTCCACCTGTTCTTTTGTGACAAATGGTCTTTTGTTCATTTTTCTTATTCTCCTTTTCGTATTTTTATCAGTTCAATCTCATTTGCCAGTGCTGTCTTAAACAACATGACAAAGTTTCTCTGTCCAGAGTAAAGACATGTATTCATACTTCCCTGTCCGAATTCGCCCGACAGCACGTATTTGGAATCTGTGATCAGTCCGATCTGGAACCCTTTTTCTTCTGTCACATACACAAGCGCTCCCTGCAAGTGATAGGGCGCGTCTGTGATAAGCACAAGCTTTCTTCCCTCTTTCACCAGCATACCCAGTTCATTGCCGAGACCGTCCAGACATGCCCGGGAACAGGAAAGATAAACTCTCTCCTCCGCCTTTTCCATAAGATTCTGTATCTTGTCACGGATATGTTCTTCTCCCTCTATTGTAATATAACCTTCTTCTTCCGTTTTTTCACAGGCAAGATTGACTGAAAGCCACCGCTTTTCTTCTTCCATGCGCCTGATCCTGTTCCCACAGAATTCTTCCGGGCATACCGGGATATACTTCTTTGCAGTCTCCTCCACAAGGTAAGCCGCCCCTTTCTCCACAAGGCCAGCCAGCGAAGTATAAGCGTTGGACCTTGAAATCCCCGTATCTCTGGCTATCTCATATCCAGTCTGCTTGCCGCCGGCAAGAAGCTGCTCATAAACCAGCGCCTCCTGTCTCGACAGACCAAAATCCGTAAGGTATCTGATCACCCTGCTTTCTTCCATACAGCCTTCCTCTTAATAGTCTTCTGCTTATCCAATATCTAAGTCACAACCACCACTTCAAGTGGTGGTTTGGGTTG
>DWXI01000113.1 GCA_019119265.1 Candidatus Mediterraneibacter intestinigallinarum
TGAATGAAGTTCATTCACTGAAGGAGGTTTTATTATGAACTATGAAATGGATTTTATTTCCGGAGACACGAAAAAATGTCTGCTGGCTGTAAGTCTGCCTATGATGGTAGCCATGTTTCTCAATATGGCCTACAATCTGGTGGATAGCCTGTGGATCGGCAATCTGATGGGGGAAACCGCTTATGCTGCGCTTACCAACTCTACGCCATTGATCCTGATCCTAAATTCCATAGCGATGGGAGCTACCAATGGAATTTCAATCCTTTTGTCGCAAGCAGTCGGTGCCAAAGATAAGAAAAATGTAGAGAGCATTGTCATGACATCTTTTCTTTCCTCTGTGATACTTGCGGTAAGCATTACAGTTCTTCTTGAGTTGTTGCTGAGACCGATCCTTTTATTACTGCAGACTCCACAGGAAACATACCAAATGGCATATGATTATCTGTCAGTTTATCTTCTTGGATATCTTGCTGTTTATCTGTATTGTTACTTTACGGCAGTTCTTCGCAGTTTTGGGAACACTACATTTCAGGTTATTGCTATGCTAATCTGTACCGTGCTGAATGCTGTTCTGGATCCGTTGTTCATTCGTTGGACAGGACTGAAAGGCGCTGCCATCGCGACCCTCTTGTCACAGACTCTTTGTCTTGTATTCAGCCTGATTTATCTTTGGAGAAAAAAGCTGTTTGAATTTCATTTTTCTGCTTTTCAGAAAAAATGGATTGTTCCATTGTTTGCGAAGGGTATCCCTTCAGCATTTCAACAGAGTATTCCGGCAATCAGTACGAGCTTTCTGACTTCTTTGGTAAGTGGATATGGGATAAGTGCAATCGCGGCATATGGTATTACCGGAAAGCTTGAGACAATTCTGTTTTATCCTGCAATGGCACTGAATATGGTGTTGACTACCATTGTCGGACAGTGTGCAGGCGGAAAAAGGTATGACAGGGCTAAAGAGTATATTAGATTAGCCTTGATTTATGGATGTATTCTGCTGGCAGTTCTGTCGGGGGTTATTGTAATATTTGCTCGTCAGCTTTCTGGTGTTTTTGTTAACAGCGAAGCAGCAGCTGATATTGTGAGGACATATTTTATGATAATTGGAGTTGGATACGTACTCAATACAGTAACAAATTGTTTCTTAGGCGCTGTAAATGGGCTGGGGAGACCAGGGAAAAGCCTGCTCTGTATGGTGCTTTATTATCTGATCATCCGTATGCCGTTGGCATGGCTGCTATCCATCCTTGGTCTTGGACTGAACGGAATCTGGTCGGCGGTACTTGTTAGCCATGTAGTTGCGGCAGTTGCGGCTGGTCTAATCGGGATTTATGAATTGAGAACTCAGCAGAAAATAGGGATAAATAAAAATAAGTTGCGATAAATTATAACTGAGACATTTCTGTAACAAATGCCCAGAATTTCATCATATATGCGACTGCATTTCCTTTACGGCTGGAGCGCTGCATGCTAAGATAATAGTCAGAATACAGAGATGAGGGAAAAAGTATGAAATTTGTGATTGAACACCTTGAGAAACATTTTGATAAGAAAGTAGTACTGAGAGACATCAATTTTACTTTTGAGGAAGGTAAAATCTACGGCCTTCTGGGACGAAACGGTGCCGGAAAGACGACGCTGTTTAACTGTATCAACCGGGATATCAAAGCGGACGGAGGAACCTTTTATCTGGAAGAAGATGGAATCCGTCATGAAGTAAAGCCAGAGAATATCGGCTATGTGTTGTCAACGCCTACCGTTCCGGAGTTCCTTACAGGACGCGAATTCTTGAAGTTCTTTCTGGATATTAATTCTGATTCTGTTAGAAGCATTAAGAGCATTGATGAATATTTTGACTATATGAGTATTGAGCCGGAGGATCGGGATAAGCTGATGAAAGACTATTCCCACGGAATGAAAAACAAGATGCAGATGCTCGTTAATATCATTGCGGATCCGAAGATCCTGCTCCTTGACGAGCCGCTGACCTCTCTTGACGTGGTGGTGGCAGAAGAGATGAAACAGTTACTCCGGTCTCTGAAAGACGGGCGGATCACGATCTTTTCTACCCACATCATGGATTTGGCCCTGGATCTGTGCGATGTGATCGTGCTGCTGAGCCATGGAGAGCTGGAAATCGTGGAGAAATCTAACCTGGACAGCCGTGAGTTTAAGGAGAAGATCATTGCGGCGCTGAAGGAGGAAGAACATGTATAAGACATTACGCATTTCCTTTTCTTTGAAGAATACATACCGGGTTAACAGCATCCTGTATGCGATCAAACAGATTCCTCTGATCAAAAAGATACTCCCGGATGCACTGTACGGCGTCAGAGGGCTGAAGATTTTTGCAAATATCATTTCTGTGATATGGGAGATCGTTACGTTTTTTATCGGGAAATTATTATACTTTATTACAATGGTCTGCGGGATCGGACTCCTGTACAAGAATGCCCCTGCGGATCAGGCGTTCCTTCACATTCTTCTTTTCCTGACGATCATCGGGGCATATATGAATACCAGTATGTTTGATCCGACCAGAGATAAGTATTATGCCATGATCCTGCTCCGCATGAATGCGAGGGAATATACCCTTGTGAATTACGGATATTCGATACTGAAGGTCATTATCGGGTTTCTGCCGTTTTCAATCCTTTTCGGAATGATGAGGGATGTACCGCTCTGGTTCTGCATCCTGATTCCTTTTTCAGTGGCGGGGCTTAAGCTGGCAGTGGCGGCATATTCCTTATGGGACTACGAAAGAAGCGGTTTCGTCTACAATGAGAATAAGATTAGAAAGCATCTATGGATTTTTGCAGCAGTCCTGCTGGCGTTTGCCTATGTGCTCCCAGCTGCAGGAATTGTCCTGCCGGCTTCGGTATCGATGGCCGTGATGCTGCTGTTTATCCCGTTAGGGATCCTCAGTATTCGGAAGATTGTATCTTTTGGATACTACAGGGAGGTCAACCAGGAGCTGCTGTCACAGGTTACAAACCAGATGGATGCAGTAAAGCAGGCGGCGCGGACAGCGAGTGATAAGTCTATTTCTACAGATGCATCCATCACCAGCAAGCGCAGAGGGTTTGAATATCTGAATGAGCTTTTTATCAAACGGCACCGGAAGATTCTTTGGAAATCAACGAAACGTATTGCTGCTATCTGTTTCTTTTTGAGTTGTGCAGCTATTATAGCCTTATATATGGTACCGGAAGCGAGAAAAGATATCAATGAAATGATGCTGATATGGCTCCCGTATTTTACCTTTATCATGTATGCTATCAACCGGGGAACCGGATTTACAAAAGCCTTGTTTATGAACTGCGACCACAGTCTGCTGACATATTCCTTTTATAAGCAGCCGGCATATATCCTGAAACTGTTCCGGATCCGTTTGCGTGAGATTATGAAGGTGAATGCTCTGCCGGCAATTGTGATCGGTGCGGGTCTGTCCGCAATCCTGTATGTTTCGGGTGGTACAGAGAATCCGCTTAATTATGCAGTATTGTTTATCTCGATTCTATGCATGAGTATGTTTTTCTCAATTCATTACCTGACGATTTACTATCTGTTACAGCCCTATAATGCAGGTACGGAGATAAAGAGCGGGATGTATCAGATTATCATGTCTGCTACTTATCTGGTATGTTTTGGGCTGATGCAGGTCCGGTTGCCGATCCTAGTGTTCGGTATCGCCTGTATTGCATTTTGCATCGTATATTCAGCTGTAGCCTGTGTTCTGGTATACCGTTTTGCGCCGAAAACATTTCGTCTGAGAGTTTAACCAGCAGGGACTATTTGTGCCAGATCATTTTGCTATTCTATATTACATATATTTACGAAGTTAGCACATACTATTCTTGAGGTGGCAAACATGGACAAAAAACAGCAGGAACAACAAAACCGGCAAAAGGACCTGAATAGATTCAACAGTATAACGCAAAAGATGAAACCCGAGAATCAAAATCAGAAACACAATGCTCGATCAGAGGCAGTTGAGCCGAAGAACCGGCAAATTTAAGACATCCGAAAGGGTGTCTTTTCTATTGTCAGCAGTAGTAGGGGTGATAGGCATAGTGGGATAGATTGCTGGGAGAAATGATAAGATAAGCTATTGCTGGAACGGGCGATTATGAATGAGGTAAATAATGCGCTGGAAATATATTACTCGACTTGGAAATGAAGCTGGCTGCGTTGTTAAAATCCAGTGCCTATATCGTATGACAGCCAGCCTCTTCCTGTCACCAATTTTCATGTTGGCAATGCCTTATTTATATGTCGTTTGATAGCTGCAAAGCTTTCCGTACTAATCACATGTTCAATCCGGCAGGCATCATCTGCTGCTGTCTTGGTATCGACTCCAAGCTGTTCCAGCCACGAGGACAACAGTGTGTGTCTTTCATATATACAGTCTGCGATTGCTTTCCCCTTTTCGGTAAGTTTGATATAACCTTCTGGGGATACAACAATATGTCCGCTTCCGCGTAATTTCTTCATAGCAACGCTGACACTTGACTTTTTAAAGTTGAGCTCAGTTGCTATGTCTATAGAGCGTACAACCGGAAGCCGTTCACTTAAGATAAGGATTGTCTCCAGATAATTTTCAGAAGATTCGTTTCCATGCACTATTATCACCTCACAGTATAATCATTTTCTGTTATTATAGCATATGTGTCTTTTCGGAAGAACAAACTTTGTGGAAAAACTACATAGGAATAGAAATTGCAGAAGAAAGAGAGTAAGACCGGAAGTTTCTAAATCTGTCCGGTCTTATTCCGATTATAAGTTATGCCAGTTTCCATCCGGCAGCTTCTTTTCTCGCATTCAGGAAATCCCGGTACAGTCCGGGCTTTTCCGAGAGTTGGGCATGAGTTCCCCGTTGTACGATGGCACCGTCATCAAGCACGAGGATTTGATCTGCTTTCTGCACGGTTTTTAAGCGATGGGCGATCATGATGATCGTCTTATCCCGCATCAGTTCCTCCATTGCTTTCTGAAGCTTATCTTCATTTTCCGGATCCACATTTGCGGTTGCCTCATCGAAGATGATGAAGGGAGAGTCTTTCAGTATGGCCCGGGCGATGGAGATCCTCTGTTTTTCGCCGCCGGAGAGGGTAGCCCCGCCTTCGCCGATCACCGTGTTGTATCCGTCGGGAAGCGCTTCAATAAAATCATGGCAGCAGGCTTTTCTGGCCGCTTCGACTACCTGTTCATGGGTTGCGTCGGGACGGCCGAATTTAATATTGTTTTCAATGGTATCTGCGAAGAGATATACTTTCTGGAATACCATGCTGATCTGATTCATCAAAGATTCCAAAGTGTATTCCCTGACATCTGCATCTCCGATTCGTATAGAACCGTGATCCACATCCCAGAAGCGTGCGATCAGGTTGCAAAGAGTGGTCTTCCCGGATCCACTGGGTCCTACGATCGCAGTCGTTGTCTTATCGGGAATGGCCAAGGAGACATTTTTCAGGATCGGCTTGCTGTCGTAGGAAAAATCTACGTGTTCCATAGAAATATCATGCTTTTGGGGATGTATTTCCCTTCCTTTGTCATCCATTTCCCGGATCCCGTTGATCTGATCTGCATGGTCAATGGAACTGCCGACAACGCGCAGACCTGCGGCTGCACTTCCTGCAGACTGGATCTGGGAGAAGACGAGGAAGGAGATGATGACAGTCATCAGTGCGTCGGCCAGTGGCATGGAACCGTTCAGGCAGAACAGCACTGCAGCTCCCATGATCAGCACGGAGAACAGATGCAGGCTCATTTCCTGGGCAATGTTGTAGGGCGTGAACAGACGCTCGATGTTCAGGTTGCTTTCCCGGTTGTATTCCAGGGCATCACGCACCCGCTTATCCCCTTTCCCGGTCAGGTTGAAGGATTTGATCACACTCATTCCCTGGATCTGTTCCAGTACCGCGTCTACCAGTCTTGCTTCGGATTCCTGCCGGTGGGGAGTTACCTGTGCAGATCTGCGTTCCATAGCGGAGGTGACACACAGATACAGGATCGTTCCCGCCAGAGCAAGGAGCCCGATCCGCCAGTCAAAGAAAAATACACACAGGATGAAGACCAGCGCGTTAATGAACCCGCTCAGCATACTGACCAGTACCACCGGTCCCATAGTCTCCACTACATCCAGTACTGTTGTTGTAACGCCGGTTATCTCGCCCAGGCTTTTATCATTAAAGTACCCCATAGGGATACGCTTCAGTTTGTCACCGATCTGGATCCGCCGGTCCGCCACCATGAAATATCCGGCGTGGGTCTGCTGCAGCTGAGTGAAACGGTTGATGGCGGCACGGCCTGCGATACTGACCAGAAGGAGCGCCAGAGCGGTCCATGCGGCCTGATAAGAATGGTCTCCTCCGGTAAGAGCAAGCACTACATAATAGATAGCCCCCACCTGAAACATATGGAATACTGCGTAGAAAAATCCCCAGAAAATGGATTTGCTGATGTTTTTCTGTTCTTTTCCGGCAAAATGCCAGATCTTTTTTAATACTTCGATCATGCTGCGTCACCGTCCTTTGCGCCAATGTGTGCCTGCCACATTTCCTGATAAAGTTTACTGCTCTCAAGAAGTTCCCTGTGATTACCATTTGCCGCTATACGGCCGTCCTCTATGACAAAGATCTGATCTGCGTCCGTAATGGTTGACAGCCGGTGGGCGATTACGATCACAGTTTTGCCTTTTACCAGACGGGCGACGGCGCGCTGGATTACCGCCTCATTCTCTGGGTCGATGTATGCTGTGGCTTCGTCAAGGATGACCACAGGGGCATTCTTTAACATGGCTCGTGCGATGGCGATCCTCTGCCGTTCCCCTCCGGAGAGATGGGCGCCGCCTCCGCCGACCACTGTATCGTATCCATTTTCCAGACGGCGGATAAATTCGTCGCAGCCGGCCGCTTTTGCGACGGCTTCCACTTCCCTGTCTGTTGTTCCGGGCCGGCCCATGCGGATGTTTTCCCGTACGGTCTCATCAAAGAGATAGTTATCCTGTGAGACGAAAGCCGTCTGCTCATAGAGCTGCCGGAGAGGGATTTCTTTCAGATCGTGTCCGCCAAGCAGGATTCGTCCCTGTTCCACATCCCAGAAGCCGGCTATGAGCTTTGCAATGGTAGATTTCCCGCTGCCGGAAGGCCCGACGAAGGCAGTCATGGTCCCCTCCGGGATGGTCAGGGATATGTCGTGGAGGATCTCCTTGTCCCGGTGGTAGCCGAAAGAGACGTGCTCTACCCGGATTTCTGTGGAATCCATATGTACCGGAGTCATTCCGTGATGCTGTTCTTTCCCGTCCAGTATGGAATCGATCTGGCTTACGGTCGTTCCTACTTTTGCCAGGCTGTCAACAAAATCCATGGCGGCCAGAAGAGGGCCTGCGATCCCGAGGGAAAGGATGATCGTGGTGAGAAAGGTGTCCATTTCAAGCGTTCCGGTCTGATACATGATCCATCCTACAGGAAGGATGGTGATCATGGTAGTCGGAGCGACGGTTTTGGAAACAGATACAGGGAGCTGACAGCTCTTCATCCAGTTATAAAAATATGCTGCATTAGCCAGCACCCGATCAGAAAATCTGGCATAAGAATTTTTCCCCTGGTTGAATGCCTTGATTACTTCAATCCCATTGATATACTCAACAATAGTTGAATTCATAGCCTGCGTTACCTTGACAGACCCTTCATACTGTTTTCCATAGTTTTTCATGACAGCCATCATAAATGCCATGCCTACGGGAAGGGAAACGAGGGATAAGAGAGCCATCCGCCAGTCCAGGATGAACAGGTAGATAAAGATGCATACAGGTCCGAAGATATTGGACGTCATTTCCGGCAGAAGGTGTGCCAGAGGGCGTTCCATGCTTTCGACCTGATCTACGATGATCTGTTTCAGCTCACCGCTTGAAGTGTCCATGACGGTTCCCAGCGGCATCTTGGGGAGCTTTGCCAGGATCTGTTCCCGGATACTCTTCAATGTGGAAAATGTCGCTTTGTGTGACATGGAAAGTGCAAGGGCATACAGACAGGAGCGCAGGAGATAACCTGCGAATGCCATAATGCACCAGAATACATAAAAACCAGACTCTCTGTTGCCGTTCATAAGACCGATGATGATTCTGGCGGCTGCAAAATAAGGCAGCATTCCGCACAGGACGCCGACAGAAGCGGAAATGACCGCACGGATCAGGCCACCGTGGTACTGGCTGCTCAGTTCCCAGAGACGGAGCATAGGGCTTTTTTGCTGCATTGTAATTCCTCCTTATAATTAGAAATATATTACTTGAATTAGACAAAACTAACCAAGCGGTTTATAATAAGGCCATCGCCTGTGGTACCGGACAGGAAACAGCCTGATTATCAGTGTAACGGTTATTCCGAGATCTCCGGATTGAAAACAGTGGAGAATCCCTGCATATGGTATCGGTTGAGCAGCCGGATATACTTCCGTGCATCATCGCGGCTCATATTGTGGCGTACCACCTCAAACATTCCATTGAAATATGCAGTGACGATGATGTGAATAAAATCTTCGGTAACAACACCGGATTTTACACTTTCGCAATTGATCACTTCCATATATTTGTATGTATATTCAACTTCAATATCCACCAACTCATCAACAAAACTGGAAAACCGGGTTCCGTCTGAGCAGTCCAGAAGCAGGCGGAACTCATCAAAATGGTCATAGATATATTCCAGCATTTCCATCTGATGACGGGATGTATATTCACCCATCTCCTTCTCTTGTGTGCTGTCGTCCAGTGAATGGAAATTCTCCTGGATCTCCACAAACATATCTTTCAACTGGTCTGCAGCGGGACCTACGATAGCATTGAACAGCCCTGCTTTATCTTTGAACCGGGTGTAGATTGAGCCCGTGCTTGTACCGGCTGCCTGCGCGATAACGCGAAGGGAGGCGTCTTTATATCCCTTCTCCAGAAATTCATTTTTCGCACAGGCGAGCACAGATTCGTAGACGCCTTCAATTTGTTTTGCCATAACAGCCTCCATTCCGCCTATTCATCCGGCGGCACAAAAGATCATTTGAATTCATAACAGTGTTTCATAACGATGTTATAATTATATTCAACTGGAGAAGATCTGTCAATAGGGAAACAGGAACTTCTGTATAGAACCAGAGGCGATCAGTTAGTCGCTGCAAAACACTAAAATGATAAAAGTTATTATTATTGATATTTTTGTTGACATATACCCTGCCTGAAGTTACAATTAGATTAGTTGCAACTAACTAAAAATGAAGTCATTTAAGGAGGTATTACCTATGTCATTGATCAACAAAGAAATCGGTGAGTTTTGTGTTCAGGCTTATCATAACGAAGCTTTCAAAGAAGTGAAAAAAGAGGATGTGCTGGGAAGATGGAGCATTTTCTTCTTTTATCCGGCGGACTTTACTTTTGTGTGCCCGACGGAACTGGAGGATCTCGCGGGCAAATACCCGGAATTCCAGGCGGCAGGATGCGAAGTCTACTCTGTATCCTGCGATACCCACTATGTCCACAAGGCGTGGCATGACGCTTCTGAACGGATCAAAAAGATCGGATATCCCATGCTGGCGGATCCGACACATGTGATCTCAAGAGATTTTGACGTTTACATTGAGGCGGACGGCGTGGCAGAGAGAGGGACATTTATCGTCAACCCCGAAGGAAAGATCGCGGCCTATGAGGTCAATGCGGGAAATGTGGGGCGCAACGCGGATGAGCTGCTGCGCAAACTGCAGGCGTGCCAGTTCGTGTATGAACATGGCGATGAGGTGTGCCCGGCGAAATGGCAGCCTGGGGCGGAGACGCTGAAGCCGAGCCTGGATCTGGTAGGCCAGTTATAAACAAGAAGAGGCTTGAAAGAAGGGGCGGCTGCGTGCTGCCCCTGAAATAATGAAAGGCTTATTATACGAGGGAGAAAATGATGAAGGAATTATATGATGTAGTTGTGATCGGAGGAGGACCTGCCGGTCTGACTGCCGCTCTCTATCTGGCGCGGGCACGCTATCGCGTGGTTGTTGTGGAAAAAGAACAGTTTGGAGGACAGATCGTGATCACAGAAGAGGTAGTGAACTATCCGGGAGTGGAGCGCACTTCAGGAAGAGCGCTGACTGAGAGTATGCGCAGACAGGCTCAGAATTTCGGTGCGGAATTTCTGCTTGCGGAAGTGACGGAGCTTGATATGTCAGCCGATATAAAAAAAGTAAAGACCAGCCGCGGTGAGCTGTCCTGTTTCGGCGTGCTGCTGGCGGCTGGAGCCCATCCCCGCAAGGTGGGATTTCAGGGGGAAGAGGAATTCCGCGGAAGAGGGATCGCCTACTGCGCCACCTGTGACGGAGAATTTTTTACCGGAAGAGACGTCTTTGTGATCGGCGGCGGATTCGCGGCTGCCGAGGAGAGCGTGTTCCTGACGAAATATGCGCGCCATGTGACGGTGCTGATCCGGGGAGATGGATTCAAATGCGCGCCGTCTGCTGCGGAGCCGGCGCTGAACCATGAAAAGATCACTGTGCTTACGAATACGGAAGTGATCGAGGCGTCGGGGGAAAGTACGCTTAAGGGTCTGCGCTATCGGAATAATGTTACGGGAGAGATCACGGAATACCGACCGCCGGCAGGGGAGAATTTCGGAGTCTTCGTCTTTGCCGGGTATGAGCCCGCAACGGATCTGGTGAGAGGGATCGCAGAGTGCGACGAGCGCGGTTATATCGTGACAGACCGCCTGATGAAGACAAGCTGTGACGGATTGTATGCTGCCGGGGACGTGTGTATCAAACCTTTGCGGCAGGTGGTCACGGCAGTGGGAGACGGAGCTCTTGCTGCGACAGAACTGGAGCGCTACGCTGCCGCCATGCAGAAAAAGACCGGGCTTCATCCAGAGCAGCCATCGGCAGTTTCTTCTGGAAAGTCACCGGACGTTTCCGAAGGAAACGCAGACAGCCGTGGCCCGGGGGCAGCCGGTATCTTCACCCCGGAGATGACCGCACAGTTAAGGTCCGTGTTCGATAAAATGTCTTCTCCGTTGATACTGGAGCTGTATCTGGAAGATACGCCCCTTTCAATGGAACTGAAGAGCTATGCGGAAGAACTTGCCAGGCTGACAGAAAAGATACAGTTGAAAAACATCTGGTTATCTGATCCGGTGAAAACAGAGGAACTGCCCTGCGTGCGGGTGTGCAGGACAAATGGAGAGTGGAGCGGCCTCGCCTTTCACGGCGTGCCCGGAGGACATGAATTTACGTCGTTTGTTCTTGGACTTTACAATACGGCGGGACCTGGCCAGCCGCTGGATGAGAAAACGCTGGAAGACCTGGGAAAAATATCGAGAACAGTGAATATGAAGATTCTGGTCTCCCTGTCCTGCACGATGTGTCCGGAACTGGTAACGGCCGCCCAGCGCATTGCGGCGGAGAATCCTTTTGTAACGGCGGAAGTCTATGATCTGAATCATTTTCCGGCGTTAAAAGACCGGTATCAAGTGATGAGCGTCCCCTGCCTTGTGATCAATGACGGGGAAAAAGTTGTGTTTGGAAAGAAGAATGTGGGGCAGGTAGTGGAGTTGATAAACAGTCTGTAACTTCGTTTCAGAAACGATGGGACGTCATAGCAGATGAAGACGTCCTGCCTTGCGGTATTCTAATGGGGACATCCCAAAATGCTTTTTGAATACAGCAGCAAATTTACTCTGGTTCAGATAGCCCACCTGTTCTGCAACCTCAGATACAGACTGAGTAGTGGATACAAGAAGATCGGCAGCTTTTTCCATTCGAAGGTCCTTCAGGTAAACGGAGAGGTTCTGGCCGTATACACCTCGGAAGTAGTTTTTCAGGCTGGTAGCGCTGATACCGAATCTATCCGCCAGTTCCCTGGTAGGATGATGCTTGCTCAGATCGGCAGTGATGATCTTTTCGGTGCATTTGGCAATAGCCACCTGTGCCTCTGTGAAAAATGTACATACACGTGACACGGGAGGCGCCTGCGGATTCAGGAGAAGGGAGAAAAGGCTGAGGGAATATAGTTTCATCTGATAGAGGGCATGTGGGAGCGGCGCGTTGCGCAGCTCCCACAGTTTATGCAGAACTGCCTCTGCTTCCGGCGAAGTTCCAGAAATATAAGTGCCGCCGTCAGAACAGTAAAGACCGACAAAGCGGCGAAAATCAATGCCGAATTCTTCTTCTATCCATGAACAGCGGGAAAGTTCCGATGAGTCTGTATCAATGAAAAATTCAAGCCCCTGATAGTTTCTGCCGGGATAGACATAGTGGCCCTGGGCGAAACGTTCCGTTAGGGACAGGTCTCCGTCTTTCACATAGACATAGCTTCCGGTGTTGAGGGGGATTTCGCATCTGCCTGAGACGCAGTAGTTGAGAAGGAGGGGGCCTTTTCTTCCGGAAATGCTGTCGGATATGTTCTCTTTTCCCGACTTTTCTGTTTCTGTGCCATGTAGATCAGAAGGATACAGACATGGTGCAGGCCATACAGGGGAGCTGACAGAAATATAGGCAAGCATAAGAGAGGAGAACAGAGGAAAGAAAGTGATGCTGCCGTTCCCCTCTCTGGTTTTCAGGAGCAGTGTAATACTGTTATCCGTCCGGCTCAATGACACGCCGGGCATCTTGGCACTTTTTTTGATCAAATTATCTGTTTTCATATCTGTTATCTTCCTCCTGGATACCTCCCTGACTGAAAATCCAGGAGAGTACCATGAACATTTATTCTGAAATTATTATATGTTCGGAAGTGGGCGCAGTCAATGCAAAACTCGATGTCAAATGGAGCGAAAATGATGTTTGGATGTAGAACTTAGAACACAGGTATGCTAGTTTATATAGAGGTTAGCGAACGCTAACTAATAAAATAAATGGAGGAAGCTATCATGGATAAGAAACTTCAGGCAAAGGACCTGATCAATCTGGGACTCTTTACAGTCCTTTATTTTGTTTTAGGCTGTTGTGTTGCTATACCGATTGGATTCGTTCCCGTTTTTCTCCCGATCCTCGGTGCATTGTGGTCGTTGATCACGGGAATCCCGTTCATGCTGTTTTTGACAAGAGTAAAGAAGTTCGGGATGGTCACGCTTATGGGAATTTTAAGCGGACTGCTGATGGGGCTGACGGGCATGGGATTTTGGGGTGTTCCTATGGGAGTTATATTTGGACTGCTGGGAGATATGATCCTGAAGTCAGGAGGTTATAGCAGTGCCAAAAAGAGCTTGCTCGGTTATGCCGTATTCAGTCTTTGGATGACAGGTACATATATTCCGATGTATTTTACTGCAGAAGCTTCCTGGCAGAGCTTTGCAGACAGCTTTGGTGAGGAGTATGCGGACCGGGTGATGGCGGTTATGCCAATGTGGAGCTTTATTCTGGTGGTAGCGGGAATCTTCCTCTTTGCCATATTGGGAGGCATGTTGGGAAGACGCCTGCTGCGGAAACATTTTGCCAAGGCAGGCATTGTGTAATGGATGGGATGATGCTGCGGACTGCGGCAGGGGAGAGAACCGGGATTGCACTCGATCCCCGGACGAAGCTGATCCTGCTGTTTACGGTTACGACGCTGATGTTCAGTACGAGTAATGAGGGGCTGATGAATATAGTCAAGCCTGTTTTGAGCCTGATGCCATTTGGGCTTATCCTGTCGCAGCGACGACTGCGGACGGCGGGGAAATATCTGCTTTTCTATGCAGGGTGTTTCCTGCTGGAACGGATTGCGTTCGCATGGACAGAAGGACTTCTCTCTTTTCTCCTTCTGGCAATGACATCGGTCATGACCCGCTTTGCACCCGGGATCATGACGGGGGCTTATCTGGTATCTTCTACGACAGTCAGAGAATTTGTGGCGGCTATGGAGCGGATGCATATTTCGGATAAGATCGTAATACCACTGTCTGTCATCTTTCGGTTTTTCCCGACCGTGGGAGAGGAGTATGGGGCGATCCGGGATGCCATGAAGATGCGAGGGATACGCTTTGGAGGGGAAAAGCCATTCCTTATGGTCGAATATCGTTTGATCCCGCTTATGGTATCTGTGGTAAAAATCGGAGATGAGCTGTCTGCCGCAGCACTGACCAGAGGACTGGGCGGACCGGTAAAACGGACAAATATATGCAGGATCGGATTTCACAGGCAGGATATTTTGGCGCTGTTGCTCTGTGCCGGGTGCTTTGCAGCTTTCTTCTGGCAGAGCTTCAGATGACTGCATAGTATCACAGATCCTCCAGACGTTTCTGGCGGCGGTATTCCAACGGCTTCATATGAAACTGTTCCCGGAATGCGGCGGCAAATTTTCCCTGATTGGAGTAACCTACCCGGACGGAAATCTCGGCGACAGGATATTGCGTATCTGCGAGAAGTTTTGCCGCAGCGTTCATACGGGTTTCCCGCAGATAGGAAGAGATATTCTGTCCGTATACACCTCGGAAATAATTTTTGAGGCTGGTTTCACTGACAGAAAACTGCTCCGCAAGAAGGCAGATCGGATAATGAGAGCGAAGGTCAGAGACGAGGATTTCCCGTGCCTTCTTTGCGATTGCGACCTGAGTTTCTGTGAAAAAGCCTTTGAGTCTGGCAGGATGCGGTTTCTGCTGAAGAAGATGATGAAGGAGTTCAAAGGTGTAAAGTTTCAGAGTGAAATCAGAGGGAGCATCTGCCGTATCCCACATTTTTTTCAATATCCGACGGGAGGTATCATCTGTCTTGCAGAGATATGTAGCCGGGCTATCTGTTTCAGAACTCCGGCAGTAATCCGCCTCCAGTCTGGTCAGGTCGATGCCGAACGCATCCAGTACCTCCGGACAGGAAGCAGATAAATGCTCTGTATCGCAATAGATCTTGACCCCTTCATAGTGTCCGGCAGGGAAAATGTATTCGTTTTGGGCGGTCTGTCTGCTGATGCAGATGTCATTTTCCGTCAGATAGATATAGGAACCGTCTTCCAGAAGCAGCTCGCTTCTTCCGGATATACAGTAATTGATCAGCATAGGGCGGATCTGCAAGTTGGAGTCTGCCTCTGGCCAGCGGTATGCATCGATATGGATATAGGCAAGTGTCATGCCTGGGAAAAGTGTGTGGAAGGTCATCTGTCCGCCGCCGTGCGGCTGATTAAGAATGAGCCTTGTGCTATCTGGATCTTTTTTAATCGACACTCCGGGGAGCAGACTGTTATTTATCACGGTTTTTCTGATCAGATCCTCCACAGTGAATTGCTCCTTCCATTCGTCTTGTCCTGTGTATATTGAAGCTGAAATCAATAAGACAGGAGAAAATGCTTCTGTGGGAATTATTATAAGTAGTGTAGGAGAGGTGGTCAACCAGAAGTTTGTCCGATCGGAAAATCCGATGCTATACGGGCTTAAATTGCCGAAACCGGCATAGAAGTCCTCAACCTGTTGTGCTATTCTGTCTATGGTTAGCAAAGACTAATCGAAAGGATTATCTGAGGAGGAAATGACATGAACAGATTACAGGGAAAAGACTTTATCAACATCGGTATCTTTACGGCAATTTACTTTATTGTGATCTTTGCGGCGGCATCGATCGGGTTTATCCCGATTTTCATCCCGCTGATCAGTGTGATCGTACCTTTGGTGGGCGGGATCCCAATGATGCTCTTTTTCTCAAAGATCAAAAAGTTTGGAATGCTGACGATCTGCGGGTTCCTGCTGGGAATCATTATGCTGATCGCAGGCATGGGATATTGGTGTATTCCGACAGGACTTATCTTCGGGCTAATCTCGGATTTTATGATGAAATCCTGTGGGTACAAGAAGGCAAAATGGGAAATTCTGATACATGGAGTATTCTCCATGTGGGTGATCGGAGCATTTATTCCAATTGTTGTGACCAGAGAAGAATATTATCAGAGTCTGATCCCGGGATACGGACAGGAATATGCGGATACTCTTATGGCTTATATGCCGGACTGGATCCTGCCGGTTCTTTTGCTTGCAGCTTTTGTAAGCGGTCTGGCAGGCGGTGTGATCGGCAGAAAGATTTTCAGAAAACACTTTGAACGGGCAGGAATCGTGTAATGAAGCGGGAACTGCTTGCTAGCCGAAAAGAGGAGTTCGGGATTTTGCTGGATCCCAGGACAAAACTGGCGGTGCTCATTACGATTGCTGTCTTTATATTAGGAGGTTCGTTTGAATCCGTAATGCAGTATTATATGATCCTGCTTGCAGCGATTCCGCTTCTTCTGCTTCTGGTCTCGCGGAAGTGGAAGGGAAGTATTCTCTACATACTTATCTTTGGGGGAAGCCTGTGCCTTGAAATGTTCGGACTTTCCCGACTGTCAGGAGCAGTGAATTTTATTGCCGTTGCAGTGGTGGGACTGCTGCTCCGCTTTGCTCCGGGGATTGTGATGGGATATTTTGTAGTCACTACTACAACAGTGAGTGAATTTATCGCATCGATGGAGAAACTGCATCTGCCCCGGCATATTACAATCCCCATGTCAGTTATGTTCCGGTTCTTCCCCACAGTTGCGGAAGAATGGAATGCGATCGGAGATGCGATGAAGATGCGTGGGATCCGGCCGGGAGGAGGGAAGGCGGGGGCGATCCTGGAGTACAGGCTGGTTCCCATGATGATTTGTTCTGTTAAGATCGGGGAAGAATTGTCTGCCGCCGCCCTGACCCGGGGACTAGGCGGACCTGTAAAGCGGACGAATATTTGCAGGATTGGATTCGGTTTTCAGGACGTCTGCCTTCTTTTGATCTGCGCAGGCGCTTATGCCGCGCAGATCTATGTAATGTTGAAATGATATCGGATGATGGAGGTAATCGGATGGTCGAGTGTAATGATGTATCGTTTTCTTATCCGGCGGACAGCTCTGTCGGAGGTGAATATAACGAAAAAAAGAGAGACGGAGCGCTGCGGCATATTTCCTGCCGGATAGAGGATGGTTCATTTGTTCTCTTATGCGGAGAATCAGGATGCGGAAAGACAACTCTGACCCGTCTCTTTAACGGATTGATCCCCCACTATTATGAAGGGAATTTTACGGGGACTGTCTGTCTGGAAGGGAAGGATACGCGGAAACTGTCTTTGTATGATATTTCTGAAAAAGTGGGTTCCGTGTTCCAGAATCCACGTTCCCAGTTTTTCAATGTGGATACCACCAGTGAGCTTGCTTTCGGCCCGGAAAATCACGGCCTGCCGGAAGACGCTGTGCGAAAGAGAGTAAAGGAGGTGTCCAGGAGACTGCGGCTCAGTGAGTTGCTTGACCGGAGTATCTTTTCGCTTTCCGGAGGAGAAAAACAGAAGATTGCATGTGGATCGGCGTCTGCCATTGAACCGGATCTTTTCGTCCTGGATGAGCCGTCGTCGAATCTTGACGCCTTCGCGATCGAGGATCTCAGGAACCTTCTTGCCATTTTGAAAGCACAGGGAAAAACAATCATAATATCCGAACATCGACTGTATTATCTCAGGGAACTGATCGACCGGGTCCTCTACCTGAAAGGCGGAGAGATACAGGGAGACTATACTGCAGAAGAATTCCGAAGTATACCGGAGGAAGAGCGTGCCCGCATGGGGCTGCGTCCTTTGGATCTGAATAGTCTTATGGCTGCCGGAGATCGCCAGATACGGACGGGCGAATCCGTATGGCAGCTCAAAAATTTTACTTTTGCATATAAACATCAGCCGGTTATATTGAACATAGAGAGGGCTTCTTTCCCATCCGGCAGTGCGACGGCAGTGATCGGGCAGAACGGGGCGGGAAAGTCTACCCTTTCACGGTGCCTGTGCGGGCTGGAACGGCGCTGCCCTGGGATTGTGGATCATGAGGGAAAGGAATATTCACAGAGAATGCGGCTGAAACTCTGCTACATGGTGATGCAGGATGTCAATCACCAGCTTTTTACGGAGAGTGTGTTGGATGAAATTCTTTTGAGTATGGAGAAAGAAGATATGGGGAAAGCAGAAGAAATCTTAAAAGAGACGGACCTACTGTCATTTAAGGACTGCCATCCGCTGGGGCTCTCCGGCGGGCAGAAACAGCGCGTAGCCGTGGCTTCCGCCATCGCATCAGAACGTCCGCTCATCCTGTTCGATGAGCCTACCAGCGGACTTGATCTATTCCATATGAGACAGATGGCGGACGTGGTAAACCGGATCACAGAGAACGGGAAGACCGTAATTGTGGTGACCCATGACCCGGAATTTATCCTCCGATGCTGTGATTATGTCCTACACATGGAGAATGGAGAGGTAAAGGAAAGCTATTCACTGAAGAGCAGAGAAGAGCGGAGACGGCTTCTGGGCTTTTTCAGAGAATGTACTGACTGCAGGGAATTTTTTCCCCGTAGATCAGTCCAATCCCATGCAGCATCCACGGAGCCTGCACAAATCCGGGGATGAATCCCTGCTTTTCTGCTTATGTGTGATAAAGAAGTAATAGAAGTGTAAAAAATTTTGCCGTTCCTATCCGGCACTTGGCCATTGTGTCGGATAGGTCGGGCGTTAGGCTTCGGGCAAGTCAATCTTGCCGACAAAGCTGTAATAAATCTCAATGTCCTGCCTGCGG
>DWXI01000114.1 GCA_019119265.1 Candidatus Mediterraneibacter intestinigallinarum
AGCGGCGGAAGCCGCAGTTAGCACAATCGTGCGGCTTTGCGAATGGCGCGAACTGAACTGTGGCCTGCCAACGCGACTTTGCGAATGGAGCGGGCTGAACTGTTATACATTTTTTTGAAAGAGGCATGCCATGAATCTGAATGAATATCAGAATTACCGTGAAACTAAATCACACACCACAGCAGAATTTCCGTACAATACATATCTCTGTTCAATCCCAAAGGATTTTCCTCAAGTTCCTCTGCACTGGCATGCGGAGCTTGAACTGATCGTTATTAAAAAAGGGCGGGGTATCGTTTCCGTTGATCTCGAAAAACGTTCTGTCACCTCAGGGGATATCATTCTCATCCGCCCCGGACAGCTCCATTCCATCGAGCAGGATCAGGGATATTTTATGGAGTATGAAAATATCATAATGAAGCCGGATCTGCTCATATCCGGACAAAACGACCTGTGTGCAGTCCGCTTTATTTTCCCCTTTATTAATGGTGAAATCCCGTCAGACACATACCTGACTCCTGCGTTTTCCTATTATAAGGATGTCTCCGAATGCATCCGCCAGATCGACCTGCTGTGCGACACCAAAACGGAGGGATACCAGCTTGCAGTAAAAGGGCTTCTCTTTCAATTTTTCTATCTGCTTATTTCCAACCGGCAGAAAAAAGAGACCACGTCCGTATCCCAGACGAAGTCTCTTGAAAAAATGAAAACTATATTAAAGTATGTGGAAGAACACTATGTCGAGCACATCACCATCGATGATATGGCGGCTCTCACCT
The DNA here is from genome assembly GCA_019119265.1 of Candidatus Mediterraneibacter intestinigallinarum. Taxonomy (GTDB): domain Bacteria; phylum Bacillota; class Clostridia; order Lachnospirales; family Lachnospiraceae; genus Mediterraneibacter; species Mediterraneibacter intestinigallinarum. The sequence goes on from DWXI01000114.1 coordinate 780, forward strand.
ATTACAGCAAATCCCATTTCATGAAATTCTTCAAACAGCATATGGGTACGGGATTTATTGAGTACCTCAATGATTACCGGTTAACTATGGCGGAACGACTACTGAAATCTTCCGACAGTTCCGTTCTGGAGATTGCGGAACAGAGCGGATTCGACAACCTGTCATATTTTAACCGGATCTTTAAAAGAAAATACGGGATATCTCCGGGAAAAGCCAGAAAAGCAGGCGAATAAGCACTGTTATGTGTCTTTTGACACTTTTGATGATTGTCACGGCAATCTCACTTTGCTATACTGGAATTGTCAAAAAATAATAAGAGGGGGTGGGATATTTTATGAATTTCCCAAAAGATCAGGAATTATTTAAAGACATTCGTTCTGACGGAACACTGGATCCCAGCAAATTTCCCAAGGGCAGGAAGACCGCAAAACAGGCGTTTTATGACGAAGTGCTGCGCCACAGGAATGACCCGCTGTCGGTCTGGTACAAAGACTCCCGATCCGGTGATGAAGAGGAGAAAAAGGAGGAGCCCGAACCGGACTATTACGATATCAGGAACGCCGCAGACTCTCATGGGAATTTGCTGTTTTACTACGGAGAAAATGCCGGGTTTGAACAGGCCAAGAGCGGTTACATCGGCGAGTTTCCGGATGGAACCGTACATTGCGGAACATACTGTTCTGATGATGAAAATGCTGTGCCTGTACACGTATCATTCCATATCTCTACGCATATGGATCTCATCCGGCCGCTCAATACCGGCATCGAAAAAATACGAGAACTTTATAAGAACGCCGTAACTGCCAAAAAAGAAAGGCATTGCTGTCTTATCGGCGTCCTATTCCTGCTTCTGCATATGGCCGTGATTGTTGTGTCTGCCCTGCCTCTTCTGTCCGGTATGGAACAGTTCAACTGGTTCGGCCACGGATGGGACTGGGCGATCGTAGCCACAGGCTGCCTGTTGCTGGTACTTGCCTGGATATCCCATAACGCAACCGCCAATCAGTGGAGTGTGCTCGGATTTATCCATCTGGTCTGTACGCTCGTATTCCTGTTAATGCAGATGCAGGAATTTTCCTCTCCCAACGACAGGCTCTTTGCAGCGGGACTCACTTTAATCGTATCGCTGGTCTCCATCATACATTATCTCAGCGACGGTCTCGGAAAATATGTAAGGTCACGTATCGCAGAGTTCAAAAACTGGTGCGATCATGAAGCTCTGGAAGATTACCGCAGGCTGCGGTATTCCATCTTATGGTACAAAAATGTCATCGGCGAAGAGACGACACCGTTTGACACCATGCAGAAGGAATTTCTGGCTCTATGTGAAAAGCGCAGCGAATTCTAAACAAAGGAGGGGAATATGATGGAATTTCCAAAAGACCATGAATTGTTCAAAGATATTAAACCAGACGGTACATTAGAATACACAGACGGCCTGATGGAGAATCTTGTCAAAGACAACTCATACAATGCGTTTTACCGGGCGGCAAGAGAAGGCGCTCCGAAGTCTGTAAAAGGCTTAGATACAGAGGAGATCAAGCACAGGTATAACGCCGAAATTTTCGAGAAGGGAGCCGAAGCTGCCTACGAGTACACGAAATGTGGCTGCATCGGTATGTTTCCTATGGGAATACATACTATTGCTAAATATAGACAAAGGGGGGAGAGCGAAGATGTCCATCTCGGATTTTCCATGGAGAATCAATTAAAGCTCTACCAGCCCGCCCGCATTAATATCAAAGACATGCAGAAACTCTATGACGATGCGGTGGCCGCCAGAAAGGACAGGCACGCTTCCGCCTTTGGCATTCTGTTCCTGCTGATACACATGGCGATAATCGCCTTCTGCGCCCTGGCCCTGCTTCCCGGCATGGAACAGTACAGGCTGTTCGGCCGCGGATGGAACTGGGTGGTCATAGCCGGCAGTTTCCTTGCGTTGGTGATCGCATGGATATGTCATGAAAGAACCAGCAACGAATGGATGCCTCTCGGCTTTCTCCACGTATTTTTTTCCGGCATGTTCCTGCTGTGGGATATGGAAGAGGCGTACCCTGTCAAATACAGGCTCGTCCTTGCAGGCATCGCCCTGATCCTGTCCCTGATCTCCATCATACACTATTTTATCGATGGATTCGGAAACTATGTAAGATGGCGTATTCAGGACTTTAAGGACTGGTGTGATAAGGATGCGCAGGAAAATTACCGCCGGCTGCGCTTCCTGATCCTGTGGTACCGTAACATTACCGGAGAAAAAAATACACCTTTTGATGCTATGGAAAGGGAATTTTTTGCTACATTGGCGAAACGAAAAGAATTCTAAACCCTATTTTCCAAACTTACAGTCAGCTTAGATGCATACCTCACAGTTCAGGCACAGGCGTAAACAGCAGGGAAAAATCTGAGCAGTGCCTTGCGCGCCCCGGTCAGATATATATTAAAGACGTGAAAAGAACAGCCACCCTGTAACATTGTTCTGGCAGAAGCATATCATACCCAAAATAAAATTGCAATTTTTCGCTTCCGATTTGTCGATTTTTGTATAGTATTACATAATCAGCTTTTATTTCCCAAATCCGCAGTTCGGATATGTACACACCTCGCAATTCAGACACAGTCCGCCCTCACCCAGGACACTGAAATCCTCCGCACGCAGATGCTCTCCTGCCACGATACGCGGCAGCACGAGATCGAAGATCGTACGTTTTGAGTACATAACGCATCCGGGCAGTCCCATGACCGGGATATCCTGCCTGCTGCCGGCTCCCGGATTCCGGGCATCTGCACCGGCGTCCTCCCGCTTTTTATACGCCAGCATGAACATGGCTCCGGGCAGGACAGGCGCTCCATAAGTGACCACCTCATCCGCCGCATTGCGGATAGCAAGAGGCGTCCTGTCATCCGGGTCCACACTCATACCTCCGGTACAGACGACCATGTCAGCTCCTGTATCGATCCATTCATTGATGGCGGCTGTCGTCATCTCTGCATCGTCATCGCACACAACATGGCCCAGCACTTCCACACCGCATTCTTCCAGTTTTTCTTTTACTACGGGAGTGAACTGATCTCTAATACGTCCATGGTAGACTTCGCTTCCTGTCGCGATGATCCCGGCCTTCATCTTGCGGAACGGAAGAATCCGGAAAACAGGTTCAGTACCGCAGATTTCTTTTACCCGATTCATCTTTTCCTCTTCGATCACAAGAGGAACCACGCGCATTCCCACGATCTTATCGCCCTTTTTCACCGGGAAGTCACTGTGTCTGGAAGCAAGTACCATCTGCCCCATAGCATTCACTGCATTTAACTTTTCCCTGTCAATCTTTAATAGTCCGTCCTCTTCTGCAGTCAGCTCGATCTTGCCTTCCTTCGCCGCGGACGCTTTCATATGCTCACCCTGGCATACCTGACGCAGCACTTCGGCCGCGTCATTCTCATGAAGCATTCCTTCCTGCTTTTCCCACACGTACAGATGCTCTTTTCCAACAGAAAGCAGTACCGGGATGTCTTCTTCAGTGACTACATGTCCTTTCCGAAATACTGCATCCTTCACCACGCCCGGAATGATCTGCGTAATATCATGGCAGAGTACACTGCCGACTGCATCTTCTGTCCTGATCAATTTCATAATCTTCCGCCTCCTGTTTTATTCTTACATTACTGTTTACAATTCATCAAGTTCCTTCATCCATACTGCCGCACATGCATCGCTGGGCATTCTCCAGTCACCTCTCGGGGAAAGTGCCACCGTACCGATCTTCGGTCCGTCCGGCAGACAGGAGCGCTTGAACTGCTGGGCAAAAAATCTCCGGCAGAATGTCTTCAGCCATTTCAGAATCGTCTCTCTGTCATAGTCTCCGTCAAACGTGATCTCCGCCAGTCGGAAAATCTTCGCCGGTTCATATCCGAAGCGGAGCATATAATACAGGAAGAAATCATGAAGTTCATACGGCCCCACCAGATCTTCTGTTTTCTGCGCGATGTCTCCGTCTTTCGGCGGGAGCAGTTCCGGGCTTACAGGCGTATCGAGTACATCATAAAGAACTCTGCGCAGTTCCTTATCCGGAGTCTCGTCAGCCACATATTTGACCAGATGGCGCACTAATGTCTTCGGCACAGATGCATTGACACCATACATAGACATATGATCGCCATTATAGGTAGCCCATCCCAGTGCCAGCTCGGACATATCCCCGGTACCGATGACCATACCTCCTGTCCGGTTTGCAATGTCCATGAGCACCTGGGTGCGTTCCCTTGCCTGTGAATTCTCATAAGTCACATCATGGTTGTCAGGATCCTGTCCGATGTCTCTAAAGTGGATATTTACTGCTTCCGCAATAGGTACTTCCTTCAATGTAGCGCCTGTCTTTCTAGTCATCTCACAGGCGTTGTTATACGTCCGGTCAGTCGTTCCAAAACAGGGCATCGTCACTGCAATTATATCTTTCTTGTCGCGTCCAAGCATGTCAAAAGCTTTTGCTGTCACCAGAAGAGCAAGTGTGGAGTCAAGCCCCCCTGAAATTCCCACGACAGCAGTTCTGGCATTTGTGTGTGCAAGACGTTTCTTCAGGCCCATCGCCTGGATTGTCAGTATCTCTTCGCACCGCTGCGCCCTTGCCTTTTCATCTGCAGGAACGAACGGTTTCTTCGGAAATGATCTGGTCAACACAGTTTCCTCATTATTGATATGAAACGGAATCTGGATCAATGTCTGACCCGCGGCAGCCTTAAATGTCGTATTTTTTCTCCTCTCGCTGACGATCCTCTGGATATCCAGCTCTGAATAGATAATTTCATTGTGATACCGCTTTGCCTGCTTTAAGATCGCGCCGTTTTCCGCAATAATGTTGTGTCCGCCAAAGACTACGTCCGTCGTGGATTCGCCCTCGCCGGCATTTGCATAGATATAACCTGCGATCAGACGAGCAGACTGTCCCGAGATGAGCTCCCTGCGGTACGTGTCTTTTCCGATCGTCTCGTCGCTGGCGGAACAGTTGACGATCACAGTCGCGCCCTCCAGCGCTGCCCCGATGCTCGGCGGGATGGGCGACCAGACGTCTTCACAGATTTCTGCAGACACGATCAGATCCTCCATCTCTTCCTCTTTAAATAGAAGCTGCGGCCCAAAAGGCACTCTCTGGCCGTTAAAGCAGATGTATCCCGCTGTATCCGGACCGGGAGTAAACTGGCGCATCTCGTAGAATTCCGCATAATTAGGGAGGAATGTCTTGGTCGTAAACCCGATTACCTCCCCCTGATTCATGGCGGCCGCCACGTTGTACAGCTTCCCTCCGACTGACAGAGGCGCGCCTGCAAATACAAGGATATCCCTGTCCGCCGTATACTCTGCTATCCTGATCAGTGCATTTTTCGCAGCTTTCAGCAGTACATCCTGAGTAAACAGATCACCGCAGGTATATCCGGTCACACATAACTCCGGAAATACAATGATCTTTGCCTTCTGTTCGCAGGCTTCACTGATCGCCTCACATATTTTCGCTGTGTTAAACTCTACGTCTGCCACCCGGATATCCGGTGTAGCTGCAGCAACTTTCAAGAATCCGTGTTTCATATCCTTCTCCCTTTCTTGTCGGGGACGTAGTAAACTTAAGTTTCACTACGTCCCCATTCACACTTTTTTCACATTTTACTCTTATCTGGCTTTCGCCTTTTTCAACAGTTCTTTCAGTTCATCCACCGTATAGTTATATGCTGTATTACAGAAATGGCATTTTACCTCGATATCTTTTCCGTCATCGATCATGGACTGAATCTCTTTCTTTCCCACGCTGATGATTGCTTTCTCAATCCGCTCTTTGGAACAGTTGCAATAAAACTTTGCCGGCATCGTATCCGTGATCTCCAGATCCAGGCCGTCCAGCACCTGAGCAAGCATCTCTTCCGGTGTGTGGCCGTTGTCCAACATGGAAGTAACAGACTGGATATTCTGGATATTCTGCTCCAGTTTATTCAGGACTTCATCCTCGATGAAAGGCATCACCTGCACAATAAAGCCGCCTGCACAGCGGACGGTATTGTCATGCTCCATGAGTACCCCCAGCCCTACAGAGGATGGCACCTGTTCGGATGTAGCGAAATAATACGTCAGGTCTTCCGCAATCTCTCCGGTCTGCAGGATAGTCTGTCCGGAGTAAGGCTCTTTAAGCCCCATATCTTTGATCACGTTCATCACGCCCTGTCCGAGCGCCCCGCCTACATCCAGTTTTCCGTTTTTCGGAGGGAGCATCACGTCCGGATCAAATACATAACCTTTTACATTTCCCTGGCTGTCCGCCGTCACAGTCAGCCCCTGGATCGGTCCTGAACATTTAATCTGTATCGTCAACATATCTGTCGCATTTTTCATCATACTTCCCATCATCACACCGCCGGTCAACAGCCTTCCGAGAGCTGCCGTCGCCACCGGGCTGGTACCGTGGCGTTGTCTCGCTTCTTCCACCATCTCTGTCGTCACTGCGGCAAATGCACGGATCTGGGTATTTGCCGCCGAAGCTCTTACAATATAGTCTTTCATTTCTGTTCCTCCTGTTTACCTGATTCCCGCGCGATCACACAGATTCTCTCTGTCGTATACGCCGGTCTGTCCTTTGTATCCATATCATACGCCGCCTCAAACACAAGGCCCGCTTTCTTAAGCAGTTCCTTCATTTCTTCCAGCGTATACCCTCTCTGATAATGGGTCTCCTTATATTTCCGGTACAGATGAATCCTGTCTGTGGCCGGAACCGGATCATCCTGTGCTTCAAACAGATCTTCCCTGATAAAAAGTGTCAGGTCATATTCATTGATTCTCTCTTCTTCATAATAATAGTTATCCCATATAAAACTGCATTCTCCACGATCCTCCGCTATAGTACAGTCTCCCATAATTTCCCGATATTTATAATCCGTATTAAAATCAAACAGAAAAATACCGCCCGGATCGAGATAATTATTCACAAGCCTGAATACTTCTTCAAGTTCTTCCGGTTCTGTCAAGTAATTCACAGAATCGCACACACTTACCACCGCTCTCACTGTTCCGTACAGTTCAAACTCCCGCATATCCTGAAGAAGATACAGGATATCATGACCGGACTCCGTCTTTTTTTCCACAGCCAGTTCCAGCATTTCTTCGGAATTGTCTACCCCGATCATATCATATCCGTACCCTGCCAATATCTCCGTCATCGTTCCTGTACCACAGCCGAGATCCAGTACAATACCTTCTTTCACGCCATATTCACATAGAATGCCGTATATATACCTGCCCCATTCTTTATAGGGAACATTGTCCATAAACGTATCGTACACACGTGCAAAGCTGCTGTATGCACCATACTCTTCCCTGTCTTTATCCTTCATATAATGTTTTTCCTTCCGCGTCAGTCTGTACATTTCATCAGCCCTATGGACAAGTATAAACTTGAGGTACGCTTTTGTCCACTTAATTATAGGAATTTCTTCTTCCCTTTAGCATGGTCAAGTGATATAATGTTCTGGACTGCGTTAAGAAGTTGTTAAAGAAAGGAAAGAGAAAATGGACAATAACAAAGAATTCAAACCGTATATTCCGGCGGACAGGATCGTGCCGGAGTTTACAATCACATCTGTACTGATCGGATGTCTGCTCGCGATCGTATTCGGTGCTGCGAATGCGTATCTCGGCCTTCTCGTTGGTATGACAGTCTCCGCATCCATTCCTGCGGCAGTCATATCTATGGGGATTATCCGTATCATTCTCCGCAGAGATTCAATTCTTGAGAATAATATGGTACAGACAATCGGCTCTGCCGGCGAATCTCTGGCGGCAGGCGCCATCTTTACTCTGCCCGCATTATTCCTCTGGGCTGAAGAAGGAAAGATTGACTTTCCAAGCATTCTGACAATTTTCCTCATCGCACTGTTCGGCGGTATCCTCGGAGTATGCTTTATGGTTCCGCTGCGTCAGGCGCTGATCGTCGAGGAACACGGAACACTTCCGTTCCCGGAAGGAACTGCTTGTGCCGAGGTTCTTCTCGCAGGCGAAGAGGGAGGCAGCAAGGCAGGTTCTGTTTTCAAAGGACTCGGTATTGCGGCCGTATATAAGTTTGTCGCTGACGGACTGGCCATCTTCCCGAGCGAAATCGGATATGCATTCAAAGGATTTGCAGGTGCACAGGTCGGTATCCAGGTTCTGCCTTCACTGGCGGGAGTCGGATTTATCTGCGGGCCGAAGATTTCAAGCTACATGCTGGCCGGCGGTACTCTGAGCTGGTTTGTGCTCATGCCCGCTATTGCTCTCTTCGGAGGCGACGCCACAATCTTCCCTGGAGAAGCTCCGATCTCCTCTATGGCTCCCGATGTGATATGGGATACTTATGTAAGATACATCGGGGCGGGAGCCGTGGCTGCTGGCGGTCTGATCAGCCTTATCAAAACATTTCCTCTGATCGTCCGCACATTTAAACAGGCCATGAAGAGTCTGACCAAAAACCATACAAACGCAAATACTCTGCGTACTCAGCAGGATCTCCCGATGCCTCTGCTGATCGGCATGATCGTAGTGATCGTAATCGCCATCTGGCTCGTACCTACTTTCCCGGTCAATCCCATTGGTGCGCTGATCGTGGTAATATTCGGATTCTTTTTCGCATCCGTATCCTCCCGTATGGTCGGTCTGATCGGATCCTCTAACAATCCGGTGTCCGGTATGGCCATCGCTACTCTCATCATTGCCACACTGCTCCTGAAAGTGACTGGAACAACAGGTACAACAGGAATGGTTGGCGCTATTGCTATCGGCGGTATTATCTGTATCGTCGCAGCCATCGCCGGGGATACTTCACAGGATCTGAAGACAGGATTTATTGTAGGCGCCACGCCGCGGAAACAGCAGCTTGGCGAAATGCTGGGTGTCGTCGTATCCGCAGCAGCGATCGGTTTCGTTCTCTACCTGCTGAACGAGGCATGGGGTTACGGAAATGATAAGATTCCTGCCGCGCAGGCCACCATGATGAAACTTCTCGTAGAAGGTATCATGGACGCCAATCTTCCATGGGCGCTGATCCTGATCGGCGTATTTGTCGCAGTCGTAGTTGAAATCCTTCAGGTACCGGTAATGCCATTCGCAGTCGGCATGTACCTGCCGTTCAGCTTAAGCGCGGGAATCATGGCAGGCGGAGTTGTCCGCTTTATCGTAGAAAAGATTAAGGGAACTGATCAGGAGAAAAAAGAGCGAGGAGACCGCGGCGTTCTGTTTACCTCCGGACTTATCGCAGGAGAAGGTATCATGGGTATTATCCTCGCAGTATTCGCCGTCGTCGGCCTGGATCTTTCCAAAGTACTGCGGTTCTCGCTTCCCCAGATCGGAAGCCTGGTTATCTTCATCGTCCTTCTGTGTTACCTCTACAGAGTCTGTATGAAGAAAGACAAATAAAATTATGAAAAAAAAGAATGATAAGAACTATCTTGATCAAATACCTGTCAGGAATCCTGAAATCGAATATAAGACAGACGAAAACGGACAAGTCACTGTTTTTATTGAATGGAAAGGATTCTACCACAGGATTGCACAGAAATTTTTCCATCGTCCTCGTGTGAGTGATATAAAACTGGATAACTACGGCAGTTTCATATGGTTGGCCATCGATAACCATAAAGATGTGCATCGGCTTTCCGCAGAACTTGACGCCATGTTTCCTGACATGGAAAAATCACTGGCAAGGCTTATAAAGTTTCTGGAAATCCTGCACGATAATCATCTGATCCAATGGAAAGGGGAGAAGTCAAAATAATGCTTAAATATATTCCATACATTCTCCTTTTTGCCTTAGTTACTATGATCATATACGCATGGGGCCTGTGGCGCTCTATGCGTCAGCAGCAGGATCTCTCCAATCTGTTGAGCGCGAAAGGCATATCCAAGGTCAAAAAAGCACTGAAGAAAAACGGTGCCATGTCAGCCAAAGAGCTGGAGCCTGTCGTAAAGGGTCTGAGCGCAAAACAGCCGTTCACCCGGGAGAAGATCGCAGTAACCGATCCCGGTAAGTTTCTCGGATCCATCCTGCCGTACATGATAAACCAGAAACTGATCTCGGAAACACAGAAAAACGGAAAAGCTGTCTATCAGTTACGCAAGTAACTGGCAGGCAGCTTTTCATTTTTTTTAATCTATACTTTAATATCTGTCATATTCACGAATGATAGTATAACTCGATCGGATCGATCGGATCAAACGGATGCTCTTCTTCCATCTTTTTGTTCCGTCCGCGTCGTTTAAGCAGTTCCCCGCTCTTATTGTATACCCAGAAAGAATACACAAGAAGTTTGTTTATCTTACCAATCTTCTCTTTTGTAGTCTTTTCGTAAAGAGTACCTCCGGCTTTGAGAGGCGTTTTCTTATGGATAAGAGAGATCAGCTCTGTCTCGCATGTCACCGGCTCCGGAAGAATTGTATACCCTCTTCCCACGCAATCAGGCTTATGGGAATCGCTTCCACCCGTAGTTACTTTTCCGTATTTCCTGGCCAGCTTCTCTGCACCGGCGTTGGACTCCGTCGACTCACAACTGTTAAACGCCTCCACAAAGTCAAATCTCTTGGCAATCTCCGGAGAGAGATAATACCTTCTTGCATGGGTGAAGCTCATATACTTTTCCCCGCATGGGTGCGCCGGTCCGAGCACGCCTCCATTTCTGTGTACCAGGTCTATCAGAAGCGCAAGAGGCATCCCCCGCATCTCAAGAAGCCTCATCTTAACTCCCTCAGGCATAATCACCAGAATATGCCCCGCATCGCGAGTATCATATTCAATCCCTTTAAGCACTACAAAATCTGTGTGTTTTTTCCCTTTGATATGCTCTTTCCAGTAACGGTATCCGTTATATGTGTCATGATCTGTAATGACCATTCCCTGAAATCCGTGACTCTTCAATATTGTAATATATTCTTCCAATCCTACCTTACTGTCGATAGAACCCTCTTTCACGTGGCAGTGCATATCAATCTTCATACGCAAGCCCCCTTTGTTCTGTAATCTATATGATGCAGTTATCATAAACTAATTATACATCAAATAGCAGACCGGTGACAATATATGAACACTGACTTTTCATTTTATTGATAATAATATCCAATTTACACACACAGCTATCTGTACACCTCTGATGTTTCCAACAGCATTACGGCCAGACATCCAAACCATACGCCCCCATATAGCAAAGTCGGAACCGCCAGCTCCGTAAAACAGTACAGAATTCCTACAATCAGCAAGACAATAATAGCAATAACTATTGTAAGTTTCTTTAAAACAGCTTTTCTCAAATACATAAAAACACACCTTCCTCTGATAAGATTTCCTTTTGACAAGTCTATCCTATCAGATAGGGTGTGCTATAAAACGGACTCTGCCGTCCATTAATGTTCTGTTTTATTACTCATTTTCCTCAGATTCATCATCGGTCGACTCTATGATCGTCAAATCATCTTCGTCACTTATTTGATTCAGATTTTCCATCATTGCGCGAGCTTTCTCTACTTCATTTGCAGTGGATCTCTCTTCCCTGATCTCTGCCGCTTTCCGCAGATTTTTTTTCTTTTGCTTTCTCGATTCAAGTAAAAGCTGTACAACAATTCCAATGATACAGAATATCGCGCACAGTGCAATAAGAATCAATTCTCCCGTCATCGGAAGCAGATAATAAACTGCGCTTCCAGCGAGTGCCGCCCCGGAAATGGATGTGGACAGGATCGTAAGTATAACCGTAAACCAGATTGCCAAAATTCCGGCCAGCAGACCGATTGCCAGACAGACAGCAGCTAATATCCAATCCTGAGGATTGATCACATAAATGCAGAAACAGCTGACAGAAATAAAAACAAGAAGGAATACGCCAACACGATACAATACGGCTCCCAGTACCGCAAGTATGATTCCAGATACTGCTCCTGCGATCAGTATCCCCATTTCATTTAATCCCAGCATCGTGCCTGCTGTAACTCCCGCTGTAAATCCACTGGCAAGGCCCGTCAGAGCAGCCCATACCCGGACTATTTTCAATCCCAGGAGGCAGAGAAGTATGCCTGTTACTGCTGCCGTTCCTAAAACAATGACTTCTATCTGAGCCAGTGCATCCCCCTGTATACCTGTTTCCTGCATTAAACCGGTCAATCCGGAATTCCACATTATGTCAAATAACTCATTTACATTCATAGCACTACCCCTTAATCATTTTGTTTATACATTTCCCCCAGATCCTCAAGGAGATCTCTGTACTCTTCTACTACAGACTGCGGCGATACAATCTGCACTTCTCTCCCCAGTCCGGTTATCCATCCGAAGAACTGTTCGCTGACTGCCACCTCTACTCTGGCTATAAAGTAGTTTTCCCCATCTGGCCTGAGCGCCACGTTTTTGCCAAACCGGTCGATCACAACTCCTACAAATCTGTTATGAAACCGAATACGTACTGTCTCTTCATTGCCCCCGAACATTCCGAATGTCCTCTTCGTATAACGCGCAAGATCAAACCGGGAGAATTCCTCACGCCCGGCTCTGTCCTGTCCGGTAAGCTCTATGTGCAGCATCTTGTCCACACGGAAATGCTTGATGATCTCTGCATCCATATCGTATCCGATGAGGTAATAATTCTCGTTATCCCATGTCAGAGCCCACGGACTTACATGGTAATTCTCGCCATTCTTTTTCATACGTATCTCTTTTGAGACAGTCCACTCAAAATATCGGAATATAATCTGCTGATTAAGCGCTATTGCTGAATGAAGCTTATCTACATTATAGTAAATGCTCTCATTCATTGCCTTGATACGATCTGCAACCACCACCTGGCGCTGTAGTTTCCGCGCTTCATATCTGCTTGTCAGCTTCTCGATCTTCCGGATCAGCGCATCCGACTTCTTCTGAGTGATAAATCTTGAAGACTGCACTGCGTCTACAAGGAGCTTCAATTCCGGAAGCTCGAACTCACGCTCCGCAAGATAGTATCCCTCCGGATGTTCCTTCCGGTATTCAATATCCAGGCCGAAATTCTTAAGAGTCTCGATATCATTGTAAATACTTTTTCTCTCTGCGCGGATTCCAAGTTTCTCCAGTCTTTCTTCAATCCCTTTCCGGGAAATCGGATGCTCTTCATCTGTCTCTTCCAGAAACAGTTCCATCAGATATAAGATTTTCGCCTTCTGATTACTGCTCTTCGCCATGGATTTTCATTCTCCCTCCCTGCCTATTCTATCAACGATTCCATTTGTTGACAAGATACAACAGGATTATTTACACAGCGAAAGTGGATGCCAACCAATCTGTTTTGATCAACATCCACTTTCATACTGATATTTCTATCATTCTTTTTACCTCTTTCTT
>DWXI01000115.1 GCA_019119265.1 Candidatus Mediterraneibacter intestinigallinarum
TGATTCCTTTTCCAAGTTCTTTCCCGTTCAATGATTTTCCCATAAATATTTCCTTTCTTCACATTGAACAGGAACCTGTTTACCCATACATTACTATACCACAGGTTCCTGCTTATTTGTCTGAATCCGCAATATTTATGCAGTATTTTTTTCAAGCCATCTGTCCAGTTCTTTTTTATTGGCATACCATCTGTTCCCGATCTGAACGCCAAAGCCATTATTCCCTCTTACCAGTTCCCTGGCTTTCGTCTGCCCGATCCCAAGATAAAGACAGATTTCCTTAATATTCAATAATTGCTTTTCTATTTTTCTTTCCCTTACTGGGATATTGGTCATAAATATATCTCCTTTCCTCCTGAAAAATACCTGACAGGAAGAAGCCGTCTTAATACATTATACTTTCAGGCACTTCCCAGACAGTCTTCAGGCAATTTACAAACTTCAATTTTGCTTTATTTTTCAGGGTTTAGGCAGTTTAGGCGGTTTATTTTCACTCTTTAGAGAAAAAATAAATCATAAAATAAAAAAGGAATTCATTTTTACCCGTCTGGAGTGCCTGAAACGCCTGGATTATTTCCCGCTACTCTGTACGGATTGCCACGTGGATCCCGCGGAATCCGCGTACTGTCTTCCCGTTGCTGCCGGGAAGGTTCTTATCATAGATCAGTCCCAGTGTTTCCGCATTCTCATTCAAATACTTCTTGAAAGTATTCTCCGCCCTGGGCTTTTCCAGATTATCCTCGCACCATTTACGATAGGCAAAATAGAGCTGTCTGGAACTGGTATAGGTTCCTGTCTCCATTTTCACATATCCGTCGGAATTCAAAAATGAAATGATGTTATTCTCATTTTCCATCAGATCCTTCAGGTTCTTCTTTGCCCGGTCGCTGATGCTGAATTCAAATCCGTTCCGGATCAGCCTTTGAAGACCTTCCAGACACCACAGCACGATTCCTTCCGCCTCCCGGATCAGTTTGTCTCCCAGATACCGGTCGTCCTTCCGGTCAGCGGGACGCTCTTTTGTCGTCAGGAGAATTTGTCTGCGGTAGAATCCATAAGACTGGTCATGAAGTGATTTCAGTGAGCCATTCCCAAAGCAGATAATGCGTACATACAGAAGCCCCTGTACACTCTGTTTGCCCTTCCGTTCCAGATCGATCTTATCTTCCATCGTGACGATGCTTTTAATATTGTTTGTGGAAGGCAGGGCTTCTGTCCTCATATCATCATCCATGAACAGCAGTTTTCCTTCCTGATCGGCACGGTTGAACCGATCATTTTCCAGTTTCTGAATGCTGCCTGTATTCATGTTGTCTCCAAGGATGGCCCGCAGCACACGTCCGATCCGGCTTTTCCCTTCGCCGCCTTTTCCGATCATCAGGAGCATTTTCTGACCGCGGTTGCTGGGGATCATCACATAACCCATGAATTCCTGAAGTACCGGAATATCCTCTTTTTCCAACAGATCATCCAGAAAAGCCAGCCATTTCTCCGGCGCCGGAGCGTCCGGATTATACCTGACCGGAAGCCGGTTCATTGTCCATTCTTTTTCTTCTGAAAAATATCCGGCCAGATGATACGTCTCGTTGCGGAAATGAATCCGATCTTCCCTGATTGGCGGCATTTCACACTGACACATTAATTTCAGCGTGTTCAAGATACGCTCTACAGTTTTGGCAACATTGGTTTTCTGATAAAATCGGATCTCATCTAAAATTTCTTTTCGGACGGTTTCATCCTCAATCTCACCATTCAGGTCATAAAGCCTGCCGTGAATACATTTCCGTTCTTTCTTCCGAAGCAGATATTCACAGAGAGCAATCTCATCAATCTTTTTTCCATCGAACCAGTCCGCAAATTCAGCAGGCTCCGCAGTGTCTGCCTTACTCAGAAGTGTTTTCAGGGCTTCCAGCTGTTCCGGTTTCAGGCTTTTGAAGTCTTCCTGCATACCCCGCAATCTCCTTTCCGGCGGACAGCAGCAGTTCCACCCGTTCTTCCAGCGGTGAATACAGCAGAATATCCATCAGATACTCAACTCTGGTCAGCCTGTCCAAAGCTTCACAGAATCTGGAATCGCATTCTTCATCCGTTCTTTTTGGTGCATAATGTTCTTTCCAAAACTGAAGCAGTTCCCGATACTGCCCGAGAATAGAAAAACAGATCTGCTCCAGTTTCTCGTAATTCCGCTCCAGCGATGCTGTTGTCACCTTCTTTTTGCATTTTCCTCTGTCCGGCGGACGCTGTACCTCATACCGGACTGAGAAATCTTCTGCCAGCTTCTCTGCAGCTCGCCGAGCAGATAATCCAAAATATGCAGCTGTAAAATCAATCACATCTCCGTCCGCCTGACACCCGAAACAATGAAATCTCTGGTCCAGTTTCATGCTGGGATGCTCGTCTCTGTGGAACGGACAGCACGCCATTCCTTTTCTCGTCACCTTGAATCCGTAGTATTCAGCTGCCTGCCTTGCAGTTACAGTATTTTTGACTGCTTCAAATACATTCATTTCATATTCCTTCCTTTCTCGAATCCACAGTTTCTAGAAGGAAAAAATAATTTTTCCTTCACTTTACGTATTGAGGACAGTGTAATTTACAACGTTTAGAATTAATTTTTTTAAAGAGCAAAAAAATACAGCCATCAGGATTTCTCCCAATGACTGTACTTGCTTCTCTTCACTATATTAAATTATCAAACATTTGCTTGAGAAATTTTATTTGCGAAATCAGGTAAATGCTTTTTTGCACTTTCATCACTTGGACATAAATCATTCTGCTACTGTCCCATTTTTATTTCTTTTTACTTTCAATCGCTCTGTAAAAATCTTTGCAATTTCCTTCTTTCCCTTGTCTGTAGACAACTCTGCAATACTTACTTCACCCCTACAAATCATAGACATAACGATTATGTAAGCCTCGCCAAGCGCTGATGTCAGTATTGCAGCAGTTGAACCTGAAATGACACCACCAGCAACACTTCCTACTCCAGGAATAAATTTAATCAAATTAGCTACAATGGTTTTGCCCAGAACAGTAGTTCCAGCTGTTCCAATTGTTGCAGAAATAATTGCTGTAATAGTACCTTTTTCAATCGGAATACCAAAGATAGCCGTGATTCCGCCCAACATTGCAATTTGCTCAGGAACAAGAACGGCGGCGTCTGAAAATGGAATTGGTACGGCGCCTGTTGCCGCTGCCGCCACTGCTGACGTTGCAACCACCGCCTGCGCCCTTCCTTTTTTTAATTCCAAATTCGCTTTTTGTACCGCCACAAATGTTTTCTGCACTGCATCGGGGATAACACTGTTCATAATCTCAGACAGTCTGTCCAAGCCATATGCCTTAGCAGTGTATTCTTCATCAAGATCATAATTCTCTGCTAGTACAGGAACAATATTAACGATGGGCAAATTTTCCTTTTCTATTTCTTTCATCAGGGATTTCGCATCATTCTTGGAATAGGATTGTGTCAACACAATAATTACAGGCACATCATATTCACTTGTTTTACCAAGGAACTCTTTAAGGAAATCAATCTCAGCCTGTTCAATTCGATGTGATGGCGTGCCGATGCAATACCAAATACAATGTATTGCCTTGCTAATATCTCCACTTCTAATCCCTTTGTCAATTTCACTGATAACTTCCTC
>DWXI01000116.1 GCA_019119265.1 Candidatus Mediterraneibacter intestinigallinarum
AACAAAAGAGGCAAAATTGTGCATCCATTCCGATATCTTTCGCAAAATATCAGAAGAGGGATTACTCCCTCTTCTGCATTCCCCTATATACTTTTTCCGCAGTCATCGGAAGCTCTCTGATGGTCACTCCCACCGCATTCTGAATCGCATTCGCAATAGCCGGTGATGGTGTATTGATAACGATCTCACCGATAGATTTCGCACCGAACGGACCTGTCGGCTCATAGCTGCTCTCGAATTCCACCCGGATGATTCCCACGTCCAGCCGGCTGGGAATTTTATACTGCATAAAGGAATTACTGTAATTCTTTCCTTTCGGGCTGTAGACTATGTCCTCAAAGAGCGCCATACCGATCCCCTGGGCAATACCTCCCTCTGTCTGCACACGCGCAAGGCTCGGGTTCACTACAGTCCCGCAGTCCACTACTGCCGCATAATCAACCATCTCAACCACACCGGTCTCCTTATCAATCTCCACCTCGGCAATACCTGCCATAAACGGCGGCGGAGATACCGGAGACGAAAATGCTTCGCTCGCAGAAAGTGCGTCATTGTTAAAACACATCACGCGATTTCCGATTTCTTTTCTCGTGATCGATTCTCCGGTCTTTAAATTGACCACTTCTGCCCCGTTGAATTCAACATCCTCAACCGGACATCCGAGATATTCCGCGCCTCTCTCACAGATCTTCCCGATCAAAGCCTCACATGTCCTTACGACCGCCATACCGGTCACGTAAGTTGTACTCGACGCATAGGAGCCGCAATCATAAGGCGAAGTATCCGTGTCAACGCCATGAACAATAATATCCTTTATATCACAGTCCAGGCACTCTGCTGCCATCTGGGAAAGAATCGTATCGCAGCCTGTTCCCATGTCAGTCGCCCCGATCATCAGACTGTAGAAACCGTCGTCATTTACTTTGATCGCGACAGACCCTGTATCCACACTTGAGATTCCTGAACCCTGCATTGCCATGGCTACTCCGACTCCGCGAACTTTCCCGTTGCCCATATCACGGCACGGATACTTGTCATCCCAGCCGATCATTTCTTTCGCACGGGCAAGGCACCGGTCAAGAGCACAGCTCTGTGTCTGTTCTCCGTAGTATGCAGGCATGACATCCCCCTCGCGGACCATGTTCATTTCTCTTAATACAGTCGGATCCATGCCGAGTACCTGAGCCAGCTCATTGACTGCAGATTCTACCGCAAATATTCCCTGTGTTGCACCATATCCCCGATATGCGCCGGCAGACATGACATTTGTATATACTACATCATAAGTGAAGCGGAATGCCTCTGCTTTCCCGTAAAGCGGGATCGACTTGTGTCCGGAAAGCCCTACTGTCGTCGGGCCATGCTCACCAAACGCACCTGTATTGGACAATGTATAGAGATCGATTCCTCTGATATGGCCCTCTTTATCTGCTCCAAGACGGACATGCATCTCCATCTCATGCCGTGGCGAAGAAGCGATCAGTGACTCTTCTCTCGTATAGATAATTTTGGCCGGTTTTCCTGTCTTCCATGTGACAAGTGCCGGATAGACTTCCGATACGGATGTCTGTTTCGCCCCAAAACCCCCGCCGATACGCGGTTTGATAACGCGCACCCTGCTCTTCGGGATATCCAGTGCATTGGCAAGGATACGCCGTACATGGAACGGAACCTGTGTAGATGATACTACATTCAGCCTTCCGTATGTATCCAGATAGGAATATGTACGGAACGTCTCCATCATAGCCTGCTGGTTCGCCTTCGTATGATAGACTCTGTCGACCACATAGTCGCATTCTTTAAGGACTGCCTCAATATCTCCGCTCTCGCTCACATCGTGCGCGCATAGATTTCTCTTATTATCGGCCCCTACCGGACAGAGGCTCTTCCAGTTATCTTCCGGATGAACAAGGACCGGATTGTCCTTTGCCTTCCTGAAATCAAGCACAGGTTCCAGCACCTCATACTTGATCTTGACCAGTTTCATTGCCTTTTTCACCGCTTCTTCTGATGTTCCTGCAACGATCGCCGCCGCATCTCCGACAAACCGCATCCGCTGGTCGAGGATCAGACGGTCATACGGGCTGGGCTCCGGATAGGTCTGTCCCGCCATTGTAAAACGTTTGTCCGGACAGTCCTTATATGTAAGGATGCATTCAATCCCCGGCACTGCTTCGGCTCTTGCCGTATTGATCTCTTTGATCAGGGCATGGGCATGGGGACTTCTTATGATCTTCACGATCAGACAGTCCGTCGGCGCAAGATCATTAGTATAAACCGCCTTTCCGGTCACAAGCGCTTCTGCGTCTACTTTCGGAACAGCGTGGTTTACCACACGCATATTTTTCCTTTCTTCTGTCACGCCCATACCTGCGCCTCCTTTCCGGAATTCTCCTTCTGTACGGCCATATATTTCCGGATCGCCCGGAGCTGGCTCATATATCCGGTGCAGCGGCAGAGATTTCCCGCAAGATACTCTTTGATCTCCTCCAGATCCGGATCTTCGAGCTCTCTTTTCATCGCCAGTACATTCATAATAAATCCGGGAGAGCAGAATCCGCACTGCTCGCCGCCTTCAGCCGCAAGGAACCTTCCAAACTCAGCAGCTTCTTCCTCCACGCCTTCCAGTGTAGTGACTTCGTGACCGTCTATGCCCGCTGCAAGTACAGAACAGGACAGTCTCGATTTTCCGTCGATCCATACTGTGCAAAGGCCGCAGTTTGTCGTCTCACACCCGCATTTCACGCTCTTGCACCCGAGGTCTCTCAACACGCCAAGGAGTACTGTGTCCGCTCCCACTTCAGCAGTTACCTGTTTCTTATTTAATGTAAACTGTATTTCCATCCTATCGTTCCTCCGCCAGAATCGAAGTCATCTCACGCCGGATCAGCACCTCTGCCAGATGCCGCCTGTATTCGGCGCTGCCACGCATATTTGATCCATATGTAAATTCCGATGCAGCCTGTCCGGCATAATCAGAGATCATCGCTTCAGAAGCATCCGCAGGAATCTCCCACTGCTTTTCAAGAAGTGCCGCTTTCATCGGTCTGGCCCCCACTGAAAAATACCACGTCTCCTTGCCGTGCACCATTCCGGTCACAACAGAACAGGCGATCACCGGAAAGTCTGTCTTCGTCTGACGGATGGATGCATAGCGGAACTTTCTCTTACTTTTTCTCACAATGACCGATAAGAGGATATCCTTGTCCGGTTTCCGGTTCACAAACTCTGACAGACGAATCGTACCTCCGTCATAGAGCTCCACAAAAGTATCCAGTGCAAGAAATGCTGTCAGTACATCAGAGAAACCGAATCTGCCGTAAATACTTCCGCCGATGGTCGCCTGATTACGAAACTGTACTCCGACAATGTGACGGACACACTCGGCAATTCCGTCTCCGCACAGATCTTTCAGTGCCTCACACTGTTCAATCTGCCTTAATGTACACATAGCACCAATCCTGATCACATTTCCTTCATCTTCGATCTGGTCAAGCCCCAGACCTGACAGGTCAATTACCGTCTTGACCCGGGCATTTCCGAGACGCATCCACATCATGCCTCCCATCACCCGGCTGCTGCGCGCCTGGTTCAGCTCATACGCCTCTTCCAACGACTTGGGTTTCACATAATTACCGATCGTAATCACAACGGCTCTCCTTTCTTTACTGACATCTGCGAATAAATCCCTCTGCGTGTAAACGCGAAAAAATAACAGTTCAGCCGCGCCATTCGTAAAACTGCACTTCGTGCTTATTGCGGCTGCCGCCGCTGTTTTACTCATTAACGGGCGCTCATTAACGGGCGCTCATCCCATGGAACTGTTACGTAAAAAAAGTGCAAATGAAATTTTTGTCATTTACACTAGAAGCTTATATAGTCTATCATGAATATCAGCACTTGTCAAAGGATATGCGAGTCAAAACAGTTGACACATTACCATGCGGGTGTTATGATTGCTTTAAATACAGAAAGGCAAGATAGAGGTTGCATATTTCATAAGTATGATGATGGATGTTTCAGGAACAGAAGAACTCATCAGAAAGGGAAAGATGCCGAAAGGATAAGAAGCCTGAGTTCTTATTCTTGGGCATGACGTGAAGAACGGCATGACTGTCATCGCAGGATGGAGAGCTATCTGATATACGAAAATGTATATTTTGAGACGGCGCATCTTGCCGTTTCTTTTACTGTACGGCACAATTTGTGCATACAAACATTCCATATCATTAAAAGGAGGAAAAAAGAATGGCAATTTTTAAAGGTGCAGGTGTAGCAATCGTTACTCCGATGAAAGATAATCTGGAGATCAACTACGACAAACTGGATGAGATCATTGAGGAGCAGATTGCCGGCGGCACGGACGCCATTATCATCTGCGGCACCACAGGCGAATCTGCAACCATGACAGAATCCGAGCACAGCGAAGCGATCCGTTTTACGATTGAAAGAGTAAATCACAGAATCCCGGTCATTGCCGGAACCGGTTCAAACTGCACAAAGACAGCGGTCGAACTCTCCAGGGAAGCGGAGAAAGACGGTGCTGACGGGCTGCTTCTCGTAACACCGTACTATAATAAAGCGACACAAAATGGACTGATCGCACACTATACGCAGATTTGTGACGAGGTAAAAATCCCTGCAATTCTATACAATGTACCGAGCCGTACCGGATGTTCCATCCAGCCGCAGACTCTGGCGACGCTTGTAAAGAATGTAGACAACATCGTAGGCGTAAAAGAAGCTTCCGGAAATATCGGCACTGTAGCTGAAATCATGCATCTGTGCGACGGAAATATCGACCTATATTCAGGAAACGACGATCAGGTCGTACCGCTCCTCTCTCTTGGAGGGATCGGTGTGATCTCCGTACTCTCAAACGTAGCTCCTTCCTATGTGCATGACATGGTTTACAAATTCCTGTCGGGCGATATTGCAGGGAGCGCAAAGATGCAGTTAGACGCGATCCCGCTGATCAACGCACTTTTCTGCGAGGTCAACCCGATCCCTGTAAAAGCTGCAATGAACATGATGGGCAAAGAAGTCGGTCCGCTGAGAGCACCGCTGACAGAGATGGAAGACGCACACAAAGAAGTATTAAGAAAAGCAATGGCAGAATTCGGACTGCTGTAAAAAGGAACACCGTAAACTTTAATTGGGGACGTAGTAAAATTGAATTTTACTACGTCCCCAATGCTACTATTTTCTTTTCTTTCCGTAATTGATCAGCCCCACTACTCCCGGACCCGCATGGGTTCCGATGCTCGGGCTCACATCATTGATTATTACATTTGTAAATCCGAGTTCTTTTACCATATCAGCCACAGCTTTTGCATCGTCTATACAGTCTCCGTGAAGAACCGCAACCATCCTGTCCTTTCCGTAGGAATCCAGATCCAGCGACTCTTCCAGCCTGGCCACCAGTGTCTTAAGAGATTTCTTGCGTCCTCTCACCGTTCCGTCTGACTTCAGCTCGCCGGTGGACGTCACGACCAGGATTGGCTTGATATTCACAAGGCTTCCCACAACTGCCGTGGTTTTGGACACACGTCCGCCTCTCTGCAGATGGTACAGATCATTTACCGTGAAAGATACATTTACATGATCCCGCTCCTCCATCAGGATATCATAGACTTCTTCCATGCTCTTTCCTTCTTTCCAGAGCTCTACCGCGCGGTAAACGGACACTCCCTCACCCAGGGATGCATTCAACGAATCAAACACCATGATCTTCCGGTCCGGATAATCCTCCAGCAGCTCGTTTGCCGTCATGACAACATTGTTGCAGCTGCCGCTCAATGCACTGGAAAATGCAATATGGAGTATATTTTTTCCTTCTTTTAAGATTTTTTCAAACTTGTCCCTGATCACCGCCGGATTATTCGCCTGGGACTTTGGCAGTTCGCCTTTTCTCATTGTCTCATAAAATTCATGCGGCGGCATATTCAGCTCATCTCCATATACCGTGTCCCCAAATGAATAATACTGCGGGATGATCGTAAGATCATTCTCTTTGATAAATTCCGGAAGAACGTCGGAATTGGAATCTGTTGTGATCACATAATCAGCCATACTTATCCTCCTTAATCTTGTACTTATTTTTCTAGCGCAATCTTTTTCAGATTCAGAGGACCGCAATCCCCGAATGTAGCTATTTTAACACTATTTTCATGTTTTTTAAAGCAGGTCAGCATATCATTTTGCAAGGAATGACCTGATTGAAACATTGACCGCGCACCAGCGCCACTGTATAATGAAGAATGCCGGGATATGGCAGCGGATCATCCCGCTGCCGCCCCTTTAAAACAATTTAAAAGGAGTTGATCTTATGCGCCGCAATGATGCGCCGTTTAACGGAAAACAATTCATATTAAATAAAAACACAGGGGAAATCCACGATCTGGACCGCGAATCACCACTGTGCTGTATTGACAAAATAGATACCGATAATATTTTTGCCTGTGACACCTATGCAGAAGCTGTTCTGTTTGCATCCGTACTGGGAATCACAAGGAACGGATGCGCTCACTGTATTCCGGAGCATTATAGAGATTAATTGATCCCAAGATACTCCTCCAGACAGAGTTTATTCTCATATATCTCTGCTGCCGCTTCTTTTCCTACATAACGATAGTGCCACGGTTCATAGATAATACCGGTGATATCGCTTTTATCAGCAGGATAGCGAAGGACAAATCCGTACTTCCAGCTGTTCTTCATCAGCCATTGCTGGACTGGTGTATTTTCCTGCTCTGTGTCCAGCTGCTGATAGCTGACATCTACAATGTCCAGAGCCAGTCCCAGCTGATGTTCGCTTGTCCCCGGATATGCAACCACCTTTGCAGCCTCATCCTCGACTTCATTCTCCGGGTATCCTTCGCGGATCAGACGCGCTTCTTTATCTTCAAACAGAGCTTCCTGCTTTTCCATTGTCCGGTAGGACGCACAGATCAGGGGATCAAATCCTGCTGCCCGGCAGTCGTCCATCATCTGCTGGAGCTCCGGATAACATCTGGAGTCTACTGCCTGTCCGTTTTTCAGATAGGTCAGTTCCGGTTCGTAATTCTCCGGTATCGGATTCCACGGATTTACAAGAAGCAGATTCCACTCCTGTTCCTGTGCATTTTTCACCTGATGTGCCTGTTCCGCCCGGTTGTCTTTCTGTCCGGGTGCCGCATCTACTGCTGCGGCAGCTCCGACTGCCTGACTTTCGGCTACCTGTCCTGTTATTTCTCCGATTCCGCTGGTGAAGATCACCCTTCCGCACAAAATCAGGATCAGTACAGTTCCCATGATAACTGCCGGCAGTCTGACATCGGTCTTCCGGGATCTTCTCCTCCTTTTCCCGCATTCTCCTCCGCGCTTTCTGTATCTTTGCTGATTTCTGTATGACATAAATACTCACCTCATTGGTTTTATTATGTCATAATCTTAAAGTACCATTCCTTCAAAGAAGCATGTTGCCGGCATCAAAATGGCTTCATTTCTCTGATCTTTCTATAAAGTCCTATTCCACGTATACACGTCTCCGTACTGATCCCTCTTCAGATCGAGCGTAATATTTTCCCCGCTCTCATCTTCAAATAAGATACGGGCAAAACAGGAGGGGCTCTCTGTATGGTACTCTGTGTCAGTATGCCGGAATCCATAATATTCTTCACAGAAAGCCTGCAATCCGGCGCTTTTTTCCTGAAGATCCTCCTGTATCTCTTTGTTTATTTCTTCCTCATTTTGATATCCCTCTTCCGCCCCCGGATTTCCCCCGTACCGGGTAAATACGAAAGAAAGCATTTTCCCGCTCCGGTCGTCAATCAAAAGTTCAAGATCAATGCCTGTCTGCGGATCAGATGCATAGCATTTCCATATAATTCCCATCTGAGCACCAGCTCCGTGATCGCTTTGGTCTGAAGTATCCGCCGTGTTTTCTTCTATATTGCCTGTTGATGCAATATTATCTACATCATCATATCCGTAAGCGTCATCCGAAAGCATTTTCCCTTTAACAGCTATAAACGGAGACAGCGAAAAATCTTCGCATTCGATTTTGTCCAGCACTCCGTACTCTGACAGACGGTTTATTATGTCTACGGCACTTATCCTTATATCGCTCTCATCACTTACGGCGCCATGGTCCAGATACAGTTCATTCTCATAGGTGTCTGCAAGTTTCAGCATATCCACCAGTCTCGCGTCTGCCGCTGACGGCACTTTTCCTATGGCAAACGTCTCTGCCTGTACACTCAGCTTTTGATCTGCGACTCTCCCCGCAAGGTCCGGCAGGAAAAAGCCGGCGGCCAGTGCAGCCGCGGCTAAAAAGGCTGCTGCAACGGCCATTCCCCTTCTATTTTTCATAACGGCCTCCTCTCAGTTCGGCAATCACTCTTGTTCCTCCGCCTCTGCGCTTTTTAAAAACAAGATTTCCGCCATGCAGGTTTACGATCTCTGCGCACAGAGTCAGCCCCAGTCCGGCTCCCCCCTGTTTTCTCGATCTCGACTTATCGACCCGGTAAAACGCTTCGGTCAGATGTTCTCTTGCTTCTTCCGGGATTCCCGGTCCGTCGTCTTCCACACAGAGTACGCAGCCCTCATCGGTCATTCTGACCGCCATCCAGATATGTCCGCCTTCCCCGGCCGCCTTAGACGCGTTGTCTATCAGATTGACAGTCAGGGAACGGAACAGGTCTGGCTCAAGCAGGCATTTCCCTTTTTCATATTTTCCTTTCAGAGTGATCTTTTTCTTTTCGAAGACCGGTCTTAAATGATCTGCCACGTTTTCTGCGATACGGCCTGGGCTGTGGATGGACAGCCGGACGTCTGTTTTCTCTGCCACATAGATATCCAGAAGTTTCATAGACAGACGCTCCAGCCGCCTGCCTTCGGAAAAAATGTAATCGGCCGCATCTCTTCTCTCCTCTTCTGTAAGCCGTTGACTTCGGAGCAGATCTGCATATCCGATTACCGCTGTCATGGGCGTTTTCATCTCATGGGTAAAACTCCCCACAAACCGCTCCTGCCTCTCTACGGCGCGTTCAAGTTCCCGGACATTGTTCTCGATCTGCTCTGACATCCGGTCAAAATCCTTTGACAGGCT
This sequence comes from Candidatus Mediterraneibacter intestinigallinarum, assembly GCA_019119265.1. Classification (GTDB taxonomy): domain Bacteria; phylum Bacillota; class Clostridia; order Lachnospirales; family Lachnospiraceae; genus Mediterraneibacter; species Mediterraneibacter intestinigallinarum. Next base: position 9,092 of record DWXI01000116.1, read on the forward strand.
TCCGATTTCATCTCCGGAACAAATATTTGTCCGGAATGAGAAGTTGCCTCCCGAAATTTCTCTGGCTCCCTTTGCCAGCACAGACAGCGGACGAGTCAGCAAATATGCCATTCCATAGGAAAAGACCGCACATATGATCATAGCAGTGACAAAAATAATTCTGTAAATTTTCTGCTGATATTCCCGCTTTTCGTACAGGGATGAAATATCGTGTCCTGCTTCTAAATACATTGTCTGATCTCCGGATGAGAATCCGCCTGAAACCCTGATGTATGCGCTGCCATTATCTGTTCGGAAAGATGTCACCACACACGATTCTTCATTTCCTCTTTCTTCTGTGCGGGTCATATATTCTGCTGCCTTCCCCTGACTGTACACCACCCCGTCGCCGCCGGAAAGGACAACAGAATCCCAGTAGCTTCCTCTCTGCCCGGCTATCTGCCGGAGGGTATCCTGTATGTTCTCTGATTCAGGAAACATCTCTGTTTCTCCTGACATCTGCAGTGTATATATAAGCAGCCTGTATGAATTCTCCGCAGTATCTCTTTCCTGTTCCAGACCATTTTGAAATGAAATAAGAATCAAAGCACTGCTTCCCACTCCAAACAAGAGACTTACAAGGCACAGCATGCAGACCATGATCTTGATCCTGAACTTCATCCGTCCACCTCCAGCCTGTATCCGACCTTATTCACCGCTTTCAGTTCTCTGCTCCATTCCACCTTCTTCCGCAGACACTGGACCAGCAGATCCACCGCTTTACTTCCATACTCAAATTCTCCGCCCCACACTCTTTCATAGATTGTTTCTCTGTAAAGAGCAGTGTTTGGGTTTCTTGTAAATAAAAGAAGCAGATCATATTCCTTTTTCGTCAAAGAAATCTCTCTCCCGTTCCTCGTCACCTGCATGGATTTCAGATCAATGTGGAGCCCGCATATATCCATTGTTTCATCTGTCAGTCTGAAACGGCGCAGCACCACATCCACCCGTGCCAGAAGTTCTATGATCTCAAAGGGCTTCACGATGTAGTCCTCGGCTCCCATACGCAGCCCTTTTACCCGGTCATTTACAGAATCCTTTGCCGTTATAAAAATCACCGGTATCTTCATTGGCCGGATATATTCCATTAATTCAAACCCGTCTATTTTCGGAAGCATAACATCAAGCAGGATCAAATCATATATATTCCTGCCGATTTTCTCCACGGCTTCTTCACCGTCATATGCGCAGTCACATTGAAATCCCGATCTTTTCAGACTCATCTCCATCAATTTCGATATGGAGATCTCGTCTTCAACGATCAATATTTTTATCATACCTTTTTCCTCTCGTAAAATAATCCCTGCTTTCTCAAAACAAAAGCAGGGATATTATACCTCATTTCGGCATCAAAATGGCATCAAAACCTCCGTATTTCTTTTCCCGTCATACTCGTCTGCAAATTCAGTATCACTGGCCCCTATTGTCATCTTTACACATAATCCATGCTGTTGTCACATTGATCATAGTAAGTCCCGCAATCAAAAAGAGAATCCATGATATGGGCCATGTAAATTTAAAATACGACAATTTCTGTTCCATATAGTATCGGATCATCAGAAGAATACCCATCCCCACAGTCAGCAAAAGTCCCACAGTGAAGAGACAATAATACCCTCCTTCTGCCTGTATCATTGTCCGCTTTTGCTTTTCTGTCATGCCAACGCTTTCCATGATCTTCAGTTCTTTTTTTCTTGCGAGAATGCCTGTGACCATCACATTAAAATAGTTTGTAAAGCCTGCCAGTAAAAGGACAGCACTGATACTGCCG
>DWXI01000117.1 GCA_019119265.1 Candidatus Mediterraneibacter intestinigallinarum
ACAAAATTGTCATAAACAAGCGTCAAATAAAAACGTGTAATGAAATCTTTAGAATTTTCCTGTAAACTTAGGATTAGAGTTTTTAGACTTTACGCCAAAAACTTTAAATCCAGAAAAAGGGAGAGAATTCATGGACATTTCTTCTTTAATCCCTAATAAGCAGGTAAAACTTTAATACTGGCTGGGCGTGATACGGCAATGCAGAGCCTCCGGACTGACGAACCAAGCATGGTGTAAAGAGCATAACATTTCTTTAAAGAGTTATTACTAGATTGCAAAAATCCGAAGGCTCGCCCCAGAGAATTCGCCTCGCAGGAGTTACGCAGTTCATCCAGCAGCAGGACGGACTACGCTTTTACCAAATTCAGCCTCTGAGTTTGCAGAAATTTCTCTTTCTGCTGAACATGCCGGCCGTTCAGATCCTGCAGCGGCACTTCATATCGGAACAATAACTGCAATTCATAACGGCATTGATGATAAGCTCCCTGATACTGTCCGGCGGCAACTCATAAATATCCTTACAGATAGATACCTTCTGGTTTTACATTTGAACATTCCACATTGAATATTATGAAAGGAAATTATCTTTTTCTGGCAAAAAGACATACCCATTGGCGGGGTGAATACTGCCGTTCTCCGCTTCAGCCAGCAATCCTCAGCTGATCAGTACATTCCTGGTCACATCCTTGACCGTTTCTTTCTATGCTTCAGATTTCAATGGTCTGCGAATCGACTTTTGAATGACAACCGTCTCACAGCTATCAGAAATTGCCGTTGTGATGGCATCAATCTCCGAAAGAAATATCTTTCAGGATGCCGACCACTTTGCAGGTTATGTCGTCAACGCCTAAAACGTCGATACTGTCAAACAGATGTGCAACTGCCCAAATGTTTTCCAGTCTGTATATCAAATGATATATAAGGTTATCCAAAAGTTCTTCTGCCTTTCCAGTAATAATCAGTTTATAAGACATAGCGTTCCCTCATAGATAAAAGAGACTTCCTTGCATCCTTTACCTTTCCTTCTTGGATCTGCGCCTCCGAATCCTTGATATCTTCATACATCTTAACCTGTTTCATCTGAGATTCGTAATTTTCCATGCTCATGGTGACCATATCAACATAGCCGTTTTTCGTAACATAGATAGGTTCATCCGTACGATGATACATTTCTGATATATCAGAAGTATTTTCAGATCCTTTATTGGAATAATCTTCGGCATTATAGACACTTTCCTTTTTCTTTTATCACCTAATTATACCATTTATTATATTCGTATTTTCACTCATCCGTGATAAAAATTCGTTTTTCAAAATCAGAATGGGAATATTAATTGCAATGAATTGCTTCTAAGTTGCAATTCATTGCAATCAAGTTCCAAGTTGGTTTCAAATTTTGTTCTTAAATCAATCCGCAAACCATTATTCTATAATTTTCTTATTGTATTTTTCCCGCGTTTCACTACACCATTTACTACACCATTTTCATAAAAAATGACAATTTTTGACGCTCCCAGACAAAAAGTAAGAACCCGCAAAAACCTTGTAAAATAAGGCTTTACGGGCTCTGACGCCACAGGACAAAACCACCCAAAACGAGCCAAGAGGTGAGTGCTAATTTTTTTAAGTTTTTTTAGAAAGCCTGAAAAAAGATTGATTTTACGGGCTTTTTTGGAGATTACAATTTTAATTTACTTCTTCAAGAAAAGTTCTTTATTTTGTTACATATTTCTGGATTATTTTATATTGTACGTCTACTTTATAAATTGTAAATTATATTCAGATATTTGACGATTCTATAAATGCTGTTTAGAGCAAAAAAAGGAGGGAACTATGTACAACAAAACAAAAAAGCGCATAAGGAACACGATACTCGGAACCGCGCTTTCATTCACAATGGTATTGCCGGGTATTGTCGTCACGACGCCCGCTGTGACAGCGGAAGCCGCGGCCCGGACTTCCGGGAACAGTTATAATCTCGCGGACAATATTCAGGATGGCGTGATCCTTCACTGCTTCAACTGGAAATACAGTGATATCGAGGCCGAGCTGCCCGCCATCGCTGAAGCCGGATTTACCTCTGTCCAGACCTCTCCGGCACAGCCCTCTGTCAAATCCGGCACATGGTACTGGCTCTATCAGCCGCTCGGATTCTATGTCGGCACAAATGATCTCGGATCAAAGGACGACCTTGAAGATCTATGCGATGAGGCTGAAAAATACAACATCAACGTGATCGTGGACGTTGTGGCAAATCATCTCGCCGGTGACCACTCTAATATCCAGAGCGACTTAAAAGACAGCCAGTACTGGCATACATACGGAGGTGTAAGCAGTTGGGCGGACCGCTATCAGGTGACTCACGGAGAGATTGGCATGCCGGATCTTAACAGCGAACATCCCTATGTTTATCAGACAGTGAGCAACTACATTGACGAACTGCAGGATCTGGGCGTGGATGGCATCCGCTGGGATGCTGCCAAGCATATCGGCCTGCCCAGCGAAGGCTGTAATTTCTGGCCGGAGGTAACGGATCAGGGATTGTACCATTACGGCGAGATCCTCGTCGGTCCGGATGACCGTACTTCCGGGAATGAAGGTCTGATGAAGGAATATACCAATTACATGACGGTAACTGACAGCAACTACGGCAAAACGCTCCGCGACGCATTCGCAGCCGGCACAGTACCGACCGCTTACGGCAACTGGTCCGCACGCGGAATTTCAAACGACAAACTTATCTATTGGTCGGAAAGCCATGACACATGGTCAAACAACCAGGACTGGGGATACTCTAATGGAATGAGCCAGAATGTGATCGACCGCGCGTACGCCGTTGCTGCAAGCCGCAACGATATCTCGGCGCTGTATTTCTCCCGTCCGTCTTCTGCAAACAAAGAAGATATCAAAGCAGGAGTAAAAGGAAGCACGCATTTTACAAGCGATGAAGTATCCGCAGTCAATCAGTTCCACAACGCAATGGACGGCCAGGCGGATTACTATACTACAGGAAATAACTGTGCCGTAGTATCTCGTGAAACAGGCGCTGTAGTCGTTGCAGGAAGCGGCGGAAACTTCAATGTAACCGTACCAAACGGCGGAAAAACAACGCAGGCCGGCACATATGTAGACGCTATTACCGGAGAAAAATGGACAGTCAGCTCCGAATCTATGTCCGGCAAGATCGGATCTACCGGTATCGCAGTCCTCTACAAAGAAGGAACTCTTCCGGATGATCCGGATGGTCCTGACGATCCCGTGGATCCGACAGAGACGTCAACCGTTTATTATGAGAATACAAACAACTGGAATGATGTTTATGCTTACTACTGGAGCGATAAAAACACACAGATGACCACATGGCCCGGCGTTCCGATGACAAATGTGCAGGATAACGCCTACAGTGTCGATATCCCATCCGACGCAAAATACATTATCTTCAGCAATAAAGGAAGTTCCCAGACAGAGGATCTGACAATTGCAGGAGAAAATATGATCTATAACAATGGAAACTGGAGTGCATACAGCGGCGGATCATCCGAGATCATTCCCGAAGAACCTGAAGATCCCGAAGATCCGGAGAACCCGGAAAACGGCAGTATCTTCTATAGAAATACCAACAACTGGAATGATGTCTATATCTATTACTGGAGCGATGAAAATACACAGATGACCACATGGCCCGGCGTTCCGATGACAAATACGGATAACAATGTGTACAAGGCTGAAATCCCGACGGATGCGCAGTATGTGATTTTCAGCAACAAAGGGAACTCTCAGACGTCCGATCTGACTCTGGATGGATACGGGAAGATCTATGACAACGGAACCTGGTCAAGTTATTCCTCCGATCCGGGAGATGCGACAGCTGACGGAATTTACTATCAGAATACAAATAACTGGAATACAGTATATGCATATTACTGGAGCAGCAGCAATACACAGATGGCCACATGGCCTGGCGTCAAAATGACGAATGTCAGCAGCGGGGTATGGAAGATAGATGTTCCGGAAGAGGCAGAATATATCATCTTCACCAATGGTTCCGGACAGCAGACCGGGGATCTTACCATTAACGGTACGGGAAAGATCTACAATAACAATGGCTGGTCAGATTATTCATAGACATTTTCTTTTGATTCTCCCCCTTTCTTAATAAAAAGGGGCTGTCGCACTAAATAATTAGTGCGGCAGCACTTTTTTGCAGAGAATAAGAGCCAGGTCTGTGCAAGGCCTGGCGCTTGGTGTAAAATTTATTTATGCTACTAAATAAACTCTTACAGAAAGATTATACTCTATCTTCTCTGTACTATCAAATCAAACTTCCGCTGGATGTGGAAATTTTGATCCCGGCAGATGATCCGGTCCGTCTTCTGAGTGCATTTGTGGAGGGAATGGAACTCAGCGATCTTTATCAGACTTATGGAAAGATAAAGAAAAATCAGGCGACACCAAGACAGCTGTTTAAGATCATGGTCTACGCCAGCATGAATCGGATCTACTCCAGCCGGGATATCGAAACTGCATGCCGCAGAGACATTAACTTCATGTACCTTCTGGAAGGAAAACCAGCGCCTGACCATGCAACCTTTGCCCGTTTTATTTCCCTTCATTTCGCCCAATGCTCGAAAAAGACATTGGCTGAGGTGTCGAAACTCTTATATTCTCTTGGAGAGATTTCCGGGAAAAGCATCTTTATTGATGGGACCAAAATAGAATCCGTTGCGAACAAATATACTTTTGTCTGGAAAAAGGCTGTTACGAAAAATCAGGCAAAACTTTTCGATAAGATCCTTGCCCTTGTGGAAGAGTGTGAAAATCTTTACGGTTTCAAGATTACTTATAATGGGAAAGTCTCTCTTCACACATTAAAAAGGCTGCGAAAAAAGCTGTGCAGGATCCGGCAGGAGGAAGGGATTGCCTTTGTCCATGGAACCGGACGACGAAAAACACGCCTTCAGAAATCGCTGGAAACTCTGGAAACTTACATAGCAAAACTGAAGGAGTACAATAAAAAACTTTATGTCTGTGGAGACCGTAACAGTTATTCTAAAACAGATCCGGATGCGACTTTTATGCGAATGAAAGAAGATGCTATGCTCAATGGGCAGCTGAAACCGGCTTATAATCTTCAGCATGGAGTGGATTCAGAATACATTACATGGCTGGATATCAGTTCACGGCCTACGGATACGAGGACCTTGATCCCCTTCCTGAAAGATATGGAGTTGTATCTTCCGTTTAAA
>DWXI01000118.1 GCA_019119265.1 Candidatus Mediterraneibacter intestinigallinarum
AAGATAAAAAAATATTAGACCTATTAGATAAGATAAAAAATAATATTTCTGAAAATGATAATTTTTGCGCCTTAAACTTTCAAAATGATATGATGCTATTGACAAAGCATTCTCAAGTTTATTTGAAATTAGAATGGGAACGTGTCAAGTACGAAATTCGTGGAGAAAAAGACCCATCAGATGAAGAATTACTAAAGCAGGAATTATCCAATTTGAAAGAAAAATACTATAAAAAATATTTGAAACATGAAAATGGAAATCAGAATGGATGATGAAAGTGAGAAATAGCATAAAGTCAGGGACATAATAAAACCAATGGGCAACCTGCGCAGGAACAATTTTAACACTGGGCGGCTTGCTGCTCTCTCAAAAAAATCAATTCAAGAAATGAGGTTAATACAATGAATTTACAAAAAGAAAAATGCGTTATGGTAATCGATGAAAACCTTCCCCTTGGCCTTATTGCTAATACTGCCGCTATCATGGGAATTACTCTTGGAAAAGAAATGCCGGAAGTTGTAGGTAGAAACGTAATGGATCAGGACGGATATCTCCATCCTGGAATCATAGAATTCCCAGTTCCCATTTTAAAGGCAGATCCTGCTGCCATTAAAGATATCCGCGAAAAACTTTACGAAGCTGAATTCCAGGACTTATACGTTGTGGACTTCTCTGACCTGGCGCAGGGCTGTAAAACATATGATGAATTTATTGAAAAAATGTCCGTTACCTCTCAGGAAACACTGTTATACTACGGGATTGGAATCTGCGAGCCGAAAAAGAAGGTAAATAAACTTACCGGCAGTCTTTCACTTTTACGGTAGATTATCTGTCTACTAAAAAAAGTCTTTTCATACTCAAAATTTCATATTCTCAGAACTTATGCTGTAGTATAATGAGCCTATACTATCATTAATTACGAGGGAGGATCTGAAACCGAAATTCCAGATATTTTAAGCAGCAGGCCACTAATGGGCCTGCTGGCAGCATTTTATATCAAATCGTTTTGCGATTCACACTCCGAACTCCATACATAGCACATTTTTCGCTACATTTTACGGATATCCAGCCTTTCCAGTATTGCCGTCTCTATTTGTCACGAATCATACTCCTTACACTTCGAAATACATCATCATGGCTTAATCTTTCTTCTGTGGTTTCTGCTATTCTATCTGCTTCATCCAATTTTATCTCCACATCATCAACAGACTTTCCGGTCTCCGGAAATCTATTTTTCAAGTTCGAAATATGTCTGTTTGGAATCATTATAATCACTTCTTTCTTTTTTATTCTGATCTTACCATAATAATAAGCTGTATATAGATAGATTTCCACAGCTATTCCCGCTGTTCCTTCAGGCACTCCGCCGCATCCACCTTCCGTGTCTTTCGCTGCACGAAATACATTGACGCCAGATAGCTACCTGCTGTCAGTACTGCAGCCAGAATACAGCTCTCAAGCTCAAGATACGGGCTGACCAGCATCCCCATCATATCGGCAAACATCCGGAAGAACAGCCCGCAGAATGCATACGCCACGGGAATGCTCAGGAGGATTCCAAGGGGAAGGAAGACGTGATTACTGCCAAGTACGATGCGTCCGATCTTACGGTCCTGATACCCCAGCACTTTCAGCATGGAGATATTTCTGCGGTTCTCTGATACCAGCATATTGACTGCTACATAGACAGATGCGATACAGATCACGATTCCCAGTCCCACCATAGTATCGATCATATAGCTGGTCTGGTCAATGATCGTATCCACCTGCTCTTCAAGATCAGATTTTCTGCTTTCGCTCTCTACTATATTTTCCGGAATATCCAGTTTTTCTTCGCTTATGATCATATTCCCAGCATTTTTGTCCACCCCAGTCATCTCAGCAGCATTTGCCCGGGAGGTATAAATGATCTGCGCAGTATCATTCTCCACAATTCCGCTGATCCTGATATGGATCTGTTCCAGAGACTGCGGATTATATAATGTCACCCGGTCACCGTTTTCCCACCTGCACAGATATGCAGCAAGGCTTGTAATATAATATCCGTCCTTTGTACTGATCTTCTGTCCTTCCTTATCTGTCAGGTTTAAAAGAGACTGTTCATTGTCCGTTCCCATCACGGTCAGCGTGTCTCCCTTCTCATCCTCCACAGGCGCTGCCAGTAGCAGCTCTCCGCCGTATGGATTCTCATACAGAAGTTCACCTAAAACGTACTGATATTCGTATTCTCCGGCCGATGTCTGTACCGTGTCCGCCGTATGCCTCGCCGAGTCATAAATGGAGAATCCTGTCAGCATGATAAAGCTGCCCAGAAAAACTCCCAGAAAAACGACAAAGCTTCTCGCCGGACTTCCGATCAATGAGCGGACAGCGAATTTGATGCGAAAAGACAGCTTTCTCCCGGCAAGGACCCGGCGCAGTTTCCGTCTGCCTTCGTCCCCACTTCCGTTTAAAAGCAGCACTGTATTCTGTCTCAGCAGACGTCTTACCGAAAGCAGCGCCGCAAGAACATACATGACAGTAGGAATTACGATTCCTAAAACAGCCGCATACCAGCTCAGGCTGCAGGAGATACGCATTGGTTCATAGTCGGTAAGCCCCAGTTCCCCGTATGGCTGAGCAGCAACTGCCGTGACCACTGAAGTCAGGACGCCGCCGATGATGCCGGGAATGGCTGCAAATCCGGCATAATGACGGGCTAACTGTGTTCTGGTGTACCCCATAGCAGAAAGCGTTCCGATCATCTGCTGCTCTGTCTTTACCTTTCTGCTGATAATGATACAGATCAGCGCCACCGCCACAAGAGGCAGGATGCACAGGAGCATCCACGACATGATCAGAAACATCTCCGCCTGTGAGCGTACCATTACAATCCGCTGGTTTTCTTCCGCTGAAGTATAGCTGTGCATATGATATTTCTCATTGACTGCCTTTCGGAAAGCCTTCTCGTCATTTCCGCTGTATCTGTCGTTATCTCCGCTGTATCGAACCAGATACTGGCAGTTCGGCTCTCCAAGTTCTGCAAAGTCTTCCTCACTCATATATGCAAGGAAAAAGGTAGAGATATTCTTATACGAGTCGTCCTCATTTTCCAGCATGTACAAATAGTCCGGCCGCTGGAAGAAACCGGTCACCGTGTAGTCTTCTTCTCCAATCCTGATCTGATCTCCTGTAGAAATATCCATATTGACGGCATAGCCTTCGGACAGAATTACCTCGCCTTTTTCATCTGCATCCTCTCCTTTTGTCACATCGTAAAGATCCACTTCCCGTGTCTTTTGGAATATCCGTGCAGTGGTTCCGTCGGTATCAATATTTATATAAGACTGTGCTTCCAAAGTGACTCCATACTCTTCTTCCATATCCTCAATATCCGATTCCGAAATCGGGATATAGGTCGTAAAATGAGCATCCTCCAGCTTCTGTTTCTCAAAAAATTCATCTGCAAAATCCAGAATTGCATTTCCCGCGATGTGAAACAGGAAAAACAGAAAGAGCGCCGCCATGGTCAGTACGGTGGAGGCTGTATAAAACGACAAATTCTGCCGGATATTCCGGATGTATCTTCTCCTCAGCTTCATTCTGCTCCTCCTTTACAGCTCCAGCTCTTCCGCCGGAATCTTCTTTTCATTGAATACGCTCTTCTCAACTCTGCCGTCCCGGATCCAGATAATCTGATCTGCCATTTTCGCGATTGCTTCATTATGGGTAATGATCACGACTGTGGTACCGTACTGCCGGTTCATCTTCTCCACGAACTGCAGGACATTTTTCGAGGAACGGGTATCTAGGGCACCGGTCAGCTCATCACAGAGCAGCAGCTTGGGATTTTTGATCATAGCCCTTGCAATGGCCGCCCTCTGCTGCTGGCCGCCGGAAAGCTCCCGTGGGAAACGTCTGCGGTACGGCTCCAGTTCAAGTGCTCCCAGCACCTCGCTCAGATCAAGAGGAGATTCTGAGATATCTGAGACCACCTCGATATTCTCCTCAACTGTCAGGTCCGGGATCAGATTATAGAACTGAAAGACAAATCCCGCCTCTTCTTTTCTGTACAAGGTCCGTTCCTTTGGCGTCAGGCCGATCAGACTTCTTCCCTCTATAGTCAAGTCTCCGGCATCCAGCGTATCCAGCCCTCCCAGCATGTTCAGCATCGTACTTTTCCCAGAGCCGGAAGGGCCGAGGATCACACAGATCTCTCCTTTCCCTATGACAAGATCCGCATGATCCAGCGCATAGACTGCTGCCTCTCCTTCTCCGTATTTTTTTACCGCATCTTTTAAACAGATAAACATATCTTCTCCTTTCCTTAAATAACATTGTTACTTAATTGTTATTTAAAAAGGACCCAAAGGTCCTTTCTTATCATTTATCTCTCTTTTGCTATATCTGTTAAACTTCCTTTGCGCAGCAGTGCATAGAATCCGCCCCGCATAAAACGTACCATATTTCTCGCCTGCATCTCTGCCTCCCTTTCTTCTGTCTCATGCTCGATCAGATAGAAGACCATATCAACCTGTAAATGAGAGAACCAGTGAATTGTATCTGCCGTAAATTCCGGCACTTCCTCATTGCTGCTTTTGTCTCCGATTTCCTCGCCGCTTCCTTCTCCGATTCCTTCCCGGATCAGAGCCGCCACTGCTTTCCCCTGGGCGTCAATCTGCCCGATCAGCCGGTCAAAGAACGCAGCCACCGCCGGATGCTCCCTGTGGCTGAAAAGGATGGAACATACCTGCCTGTTCCGGAAATAATACCGCAGGAGAGCCAGAACTGCATTAACGTCCTCTTCCTCTCCTGCCGGCTCCAGAAGTTTCTGGCAGTCAGATGTCCGCTCTCTCTCATAATGCTCTCCCATGACAGAATCAATATGATCTGTGACCGGCTTTATGACATTTTCAAAGAGATCGTCCTTATCCTTAAAGGAAGCATACAGAGCTCCCGTAGTCACGCCTGCCCGGGTGCAGATCCTCCGGAGGGATGATTTCTCAAACCCGTATTCAGCAAATTCTTCTGTGGCTGCTTTTAAGAGAGCCGCTCTTGTCTCTTCCGGTATGTTTCCTGCTTTTCTTGACATTAGATCACCCCGCTGCAAGCATCATTGTAAATAACATTGTTATTTATTTTATACTGAAACTGTTGCCTATGTCAATACTTCTTAATTGATTTCCGTAGGACCAAATATCGGTGAAATTTTGAAGTCCTATTCCACATATCCGCTTCTGAATCGCCTTTTCTGCCTACTTTTCATCCTATCAATCCGCCCGTTTCCCAGAAGCATACTCGCCCATATGCACATCTAACACCAGTCTTACCGGCTGGACCAACGCATCCTCATATCTGCATTCCCACTGAACATCCGGGCTTATTTTTCCTTCTTTTATTCCGTCAATCTTGTCACCTGACTCAATCGGGCAGTTAGTATCATATATATAAGAAAGCAGGTTATAAGCATAACTGAATACAGGATTGGGATCCATGCCATGAAAATGGAACTGAACGTCCGGTAAAAAAAGTGTACTCATTCCCAGAGAATCGATCAGCATACTGTCACCACCCAGAATATTGAAATATCGTACATTTACTGCATAATAAATAAATCTTCGATCCGGCGGCATCTGGGAATTCACAATAGACTTCCGGCTGAGCATTTTCCCGGAATTTTCAAAATATACAGCCTTGCATTCCGGATACAATTCCAGCAGTACATCAACGAAATCCACGATCAGTCTGGCTTTTTCCTTATATTCCATCCCGGCCGTCAACATATCCATAGCACATACCCGATACCTGCATTTACTGAAGATTTCTTTACTGTCAGGGCAGTCCCACATCTGAGACATAGCAATATCATCAATCGTAAAATCCTCTGCAGACATACAATCTGTTATCATGAGCTGCGGAGATACATTGGCATCCTTAAATCGAGATACATATTTTTTGATAGCAAAGCCTGCCATACTTTCACTATAAGTGATGCAATCAACATCTTCATACTTTCTTTCCATGGCAGAGAACATCGTGTTCTTTGCAGGCATACTACACTGTTCTTCCATAAATAAATGGATTACCAACACGCTTCCTGGAGGGTTTTCTTTTATTGTGAGATCCTGCTGTAAAATAGTATTCCTGCCATCCGTATGAGTGCGCATCTTATCTGACATAATGTTTCCTCTTATTACACGCAGAGCTGATATAGTCTGCAGACAATAAATGTTGAATCACAACATGATATATTGGCAAAATTGGTTCTGCTGTACTTTTATAAA
>DWXI01000119.1 GCA_019119265.1 Candidatus Mediterraneibacter intestinigallinarum
GTACACTGCTGCTAAAATCAGTTATAATACAGTTGGAAAGGTGGTGTGACTTATGCCGGATGTATTGACAGTTTTATTGGGAAATTATCGAGAGGCAATTACTGGGGTATTTGGAGAAAAATTATCTAGGATTGTTTTATTTGGTTCATATGCAAGAGGAGATTTCAATCAGAATTCCGATATGGATATTATGATTCTGGTAGATGTACAGCCGGAAGAAATAAGCCACTATGCAGATTTGGTTTATGATATTACTTACGATTTTGAAGAAAAGTATGAAATAGAAATAAATCCATGTGTACAAAGTGTTAAAACATATGATCAGTGGAAGAAAGCATATCCGTTTTTCATAAATATTGAGAGGGATGGTGTGACGGTATGACACCAAAGTTTTATGGAAAAGATCTTGCACAATATAAGTTAGAGCGTGCAAGGGAAGAATTAGATACTGCACAATTATTATTGGATAATCAAAAGCTTAAAGCAGCCAATAATAGAGCATACTATTCAATTGCTTATTTCAATAAGAATTATGTTCATACGGGAATATTTTCACGTGAGATAGGAAGAGTAATTGCCAAAGCTGCGAAAGTACGTCATGCAAGTGATTATGATGAGTTTTATATTGCAGGCAGGGAAGAGGCCGAAAAGCAAATTCAAACTGCGAATGATTTAATTACGGCGGTTGAGGACTACATTGAAAAGAATGCATAAAAATCAGGCACTTACCGTATTGGGTATTGAAACCGTCCGTCTGCCATGCAGCAGCTCGAATCCACTGCTGCGCAGTTGCTTCTCGCTGTATGGCGTCCGCCATATACTGGTCTTATCGCTAGACGTCACTTGCAAGTAAACTTGCGTGACGTCTATCGCAATTTTTACCGCATTGTTTTTCCCGGTCGTTCGTCTGCCATGCGGCAGCTCGAGTCCGCCCTGACAGGCATCCTCTCGCTGTATGGCGTCCGCCATATAGCAGAATTACCGCTAGCTATCACTTGCAAGCGAGCTTGCAACGAATGGTGAACTAAGCCATGCGGCAGTTCGAACCGCCCCTGCGGGACGTTTCTCACTGTATGGCGTGCGCCATATACTGGGATTATCGTTAGACATCAACTGCAAGTAAACTTGCGTGACGTCTACCAATAATCCCATCGCATGTCTTTCTGGTTTAACATATCCTCGGTAGTTGCATGCCGCTTAGTTTGGCCAGTATCCGCCTGCCGCCGAGAGGGGTTTTTAAGAGGACTTTGCCGGGCATGTCTTCTGTTACGGTTCCGATTCGGGCTGCATTTTCCCCTCCGGGCACCTTGCTGATCGCGTCCAGCACGCTTTCTGCGATCCCGGGCTCACAGACTGCCAGCATTCGTCCTTCGCAGGCGCAGTAGAAGGGATCAAGACCGAGCATGTCACACGCAGCCTCTACTGCCGGATCGATGGGAAGAGCTGATTGATCCAGCTCGATAGAGAAAGGCATCTGTTCTGTAAATTCATTGAGTGTTGTGGCGACTCCGCCTCTGGTAGGGTCGCGCAGGATACGGATAGGCGCAGGGCTGACGGATGACTGGGCAGTCATGCCGGCAGCGTCAAGAGCTGCTGCGCTGATCCGGTGCAGGGGCTGACAGTCGGAGACGAGAGGACTGTCTTCGCGCAGCAGTCCGGAGCGGGCCATCATGACAGCAGCTCCGTGGCAGCCGATACTTCCGCTGATGAGGACGGCATCCCCGGGATGTATACCGGGCTTTCCGGGCAGGACTGCCCTCTGGAAACCAATGCCTGCGGTATTGATATAGATCCCGTCTCCTTTGCCTGCATCCACGACTTTTGTATCGCCGGTCACGATAGATACGCCTGCATCTTTCGCCTCTTCTGCGATCGAGGAGACGATGTTTTTAAAGTCGGAGAAGGAAAATCCCTCTTCTAATATGAAAGAAAGGCTCAGATATTTCGGTATTCCCCCAGCCATACACAGATCGTTGACGGTTCCGCAGACAGAAAGTTTTCCGATATCGCCTCCGGGAAATTTCCAGGGGGATACGACGAAGCTGTCTGTTGAGAATACAAGCTCCTGACTGCCGGACAAAACAGCTCCATCCCCGAGTGAGGCGAGCGCGTCGTTGTTAAATGCGGGCAGCAGGATAGACTCGATTAATTCTGAAGTTTTTGATCCTCCACTTCCGTAGTCGAGCGTGATCCTATCATTCATAGTCTGTTACCTCCGCTATCTGTTTCATTTATATTTCTGTTATTCTCCGTACTGGTACGCGGCAGAACAGGAACCTTCACCGGATACCATGCAAGGCCCTACCGGATTATCCGGAGAACAGCCCCTTCGGAATAGAGGGCACTCCTGGGGCCGCATGACGCCCCGTATGATCTGGGCGCACCGGCATCCCGGGATTTCTTTGACCTTGGGCGGGATCAAGGAGAATTTCCTTACTGCATCCCACTGCGCGTATTCTTCCCGGATAGCATAACCGCTGTCCGGGATATAACCAAGCCCGCGCCAGTCCGATCCGGCAGGGCAGAATACCTTTGCCATAAGAGCGAGTGCAGCAGGATTGCCTTTCTGCCGGACGAGTCGGATATATTCGTTCTTCAGCGCCGGTGCTCTGTTCGCGATCATCTCTGACAGTTCCAGGATAGAATAGACCAGATCGGCCGGCTCGAAACCTGCAACAACTCCCGGAAGTCGGTAATCATCCGGCAAAAATGAAAATCCGTTCGCACCGATGATGGCAGCTACATGACCGGGGCAGATAAAGCCGTTTACGGCAAAGTCATCGGATTCGATAAGAGACCGGATCGCCGGTTCGGTCCGCTTCAACAGACACAGTACGGAAAAGTTTTTCAGTCCGCGGGAGGCTGCATCGAGGATGCAGGCGGCAGTGCCGGGGGCTGTAGTCTCAAATCCGACCCCGAGAAAGATCACCTCTGTCTCGGGGTGTTCCTCTGCGATCCGGACTGTTTCGGTAGGAGAATATACAGATTCTACTTTTCCACCGGTACTGCGGCGGGAAAGCAGGCTGTCTCCCCGGGTGGAGCCGGGAACCCGCAGGAGATCTCCGTAGGTTGTGATCCGTATATTCGGTTCCTGAGAGAGACTGAGTATCATATCGATCACATTCGACGGTGTGACACATACCGGACAGCCCGGCCCTGAGAGGAGATGCACGTTTTCCGGCAGGATGCTCCTGATCCCGCTGCGCGCGATCGCCATAGTGTGGGTACCGCAGATTTCCATCAGGCGGATGGAGCCGGTCTTATCACTGTATTTTTTGATCTTCTCAAGAAGGACAGGCACATCTTTTGGATTTTTAAACCAGGTATCATAAAGCATTTTTTATGTCCTCCAGGAGTTCAAGGTTTTCAAGAGCTTCTTTTTCAGACATCCTCTCTATGGCAAATCCGGCGTGGACCATGACATAGTCGCCCGGCTGTGCGTCCGTAATAAAATCGATGCGGATATCCTGCGTAAGCCCCCCGGCTTCGCATTGTGCCAGGGAACCATGTATTTTATTGATCTTCATAGGCATTGCCAAACACATAACTTATGCTCCTTTTTCTGTATATTCTGTTTCCTGCAGCTGCCTCTTACGACAGGCGATAGCGAGCTGGCCCAAGCTCAGCCCCTCGTCATTTGCAGGTACACGATGGTGCGTATATACGGTGAATCCGTTTTCTTCCAGCATGGAAGTGATGCCGTGCAGGAGGAAACGGTTCTGAAAGACTCCGCCGGAGAGGACGACAGGCAGCCGTGCGGGATTCAGTGCGCGGCATTGGTCCGCAGCCATACAGATCAGCGTTGCCATAAAGCGCAGGGCGATGAACCCCTTATTTTCCGGTGCGTTCTGCATGCGCAGATCATCAATGAGACTGCGGAGCATCGGGCGCGTGTCAAAGAAACGTATGCCGTCCTGTTCATAAAATGTTACAGGATAAGACAGTTCCTGCAGAGAAGCTTCTGCCTGTTCCGGAGTTTCCACCGGAGCGAGGGCTTCTACAAGGGCGGCGCCTTCTCCTTCATAGTCGATTTCAGAACGCCCCAGGATCAGGGAGCAGACGCCGTCGAACAGACGACCGATGCTGCTGGCGGAGGGAACGGGCGGGTGGGAAGTACTCAACAGTGCCAAGAGCATGTCACGTTTCTCTTTGGGGAGAGGAACGCAAGCAAAGTCGTTGATGCCTGCATCTTCTGCAAGAGCAAGCGCGATCCTGCTGATCTCCCGGATGGCGCGGTCACCGCCGGGCAGCGGAACGGGGCGGATAGAGCCGGTCCGGGTGAACGATCCGAAATCTCCTGTGAGAAACTCACCACCCCATATATTTCCGTCTGTTCCCAGTCCTGTGCCATCCCAGATGATCCCAAAGCATGGGGTATCCAGATCGTTATCCGCCATGCAGGAAGCCAGGTGCACCCAGTGGTGCTGTACCTGCAGGAGGGGAACATTATCCGCTCCGGAGCGTTGTTTTGCTTCGTGAGTAGACAGATAATCGGGATGGAGATCGCATACATATACAGAAGGTTTTAGTTTAAAAAGTTTCTCATAGGTATCCAGCGTTTCTGTATAGTGTGCAAAAGTCTCGGCATTTTTCAGGTCTCCGATGTAAGGGCTTAGGAATACGTGGGAATCACGTCCGAGTGCAAAGGACGCTTTCTGTTCCGCACCCAGTGCAAAAATGCCGTCGGAAGCGTTAAATGTGAGAGGACTGGGGGCATAACCCCTGCTCCTGCGCAGAAAATACGGCTGCCCTCTCCACTCGGATACGAGGGAATCATCACAGCGGTTTGCAATCCTGCGGTCATGCAGCAGGAACCCGTCCGCCACATCCGCGAGAGCCTCTAGAGCAGAAATATTTTCTGTAAGGACAGGGCAGCCGGGGATATTCCCGCTTGTCATGACGAGAATGTCCGGTCCGCCGTAAGTTTTGTCAAGGAGCAGGGCGTGGAGCGGCGTGTAGGGCAGCATCACGCCGAGTCTTGGACTGAAGCTGAGAGTTTCAAGTGACAGGGCTTCCTGCAGATCTGATATGTCCTTCTTTTTTTCAAGCAGAACGATCGGCCGGGCAGGGGCTGTCAGAAGTTTCTCTTCAGAAGGTGTTATCTTACAGATCCTGCGCGCTGCGGCAACAGAACGGCACATGACGGCCAGAGGTTTTTCGGCCCGGTGTTTCCGTTCCCGTAGCCGTCGGACTGCATCAGGGTTCAAGGCATCGCAGGCAAGATGGATGCCGCCTATCCCTTTTACTGCCAGTATCCCGCCGCGGGAAAGGAGCTCCTGAGAGCGGCGGCATGCATCATTGCCGGTCAGGGCCGGGGAACTTTCTATCCCACAGATGCCGGGGAACCTGCCTGTAAGACCGGACTTGTCATGCTGGGGGCAAGACGCGGCCTCTATATAAAAAACTTCAGGACCGCATTCCGGGCAGCAGTCCGGCTGAGCGTGATACCTCCGGTTATTGATGTCATTATATTCGTTCCCGCAGTCGTGACACATGGGGAACTCTTTCATTACGGTACGCTCCCGGTCATAGGGCAGAGATTCGATGATCGTATATCTGGGGCCGCAGTTTGTACAGTTGATAAACGGATAACGATATCTCCGGTCCGAGGGAGTGCGCAGTTCGGCCTCGCATTCGGGGCACATGGCGATATCCGGGGAAATGAGGGTTGCGCCTGCTTTCATGCGGCTTTCCCGTATTGTAAATTGTTCAAAAGTATCGGATGGCCGTTGGAGCTGTTCCGTTCTGACCGATTCGATCTGCGCCAGAGGCGGTGGAGAGTCCTTTAGTTCTGCGAGAAAGTGTTCCAGATCTGCAGTCTCTCCCTCAAGGACACCCTCCAGTCCTGCAGAGGTGTTCTGCACCCACCCGTTGATATGCTGCTCTCCGGCAAGCCGGTGGAGGAAAGGACGGAATCCCACGCCCTGTACGATGCCTTCTATTTTAATGCTGATCCGCTCTTTCATGACTGGGCTTTCCGGATATGCTCTCCGATAAGATCAGCAAGCTCCTGTATGCCTTCGCCGGTTCTGCTGCTGACCCGGAAGAGCGGGGCGCCAGGGTTTACTGTCTCGTAGTTGGCACAGACCCGTGCCTCATCAAAGTCAAAGTGTGGCATCATGTCATATTTATTGAGGACGAGGCAGTTTGTATCCGTGAACATGAGAGGATACTTTTCTACCTTGTCATCACCCTCGGGGATGCTTAAGATTGTGATACGCAGTGATTCCCCGATACGGAACTCGGCCGGGCATACAAGATTCCCTATATTTTCCACAAAGATAACATCAAGGTCATCAAGCGGGAGTTCAGGAAGGATATGCTGGATGCTCATGGCTTCGATATGGCATGCGCCGTCCGTATTCAACTGGACAGTGGGGATCCCGAGACCGGCGATATGCTCCGCATCCACCTGACCTGCGATATCGCCCTCAATAACGCCCACGCGCCAGTGCTTTCTTAATTTATCGATCAGAGAAGTAATAAGGCTTGTCTTTCCGGCTCCGGGGCTGCCCATCACGTTGATCATACAGATGTGATGAGCAGAAAGAGTTTCTTTTACTTCTTCGCTTACATCTTCATTCCAGTCCATTACCTGATGCAGTACTTTTATCTCCATCGATGTCTACCTCCAAGCTTTTGATATAGAATTCTTTTCCGGACAGGAGCTTCAGTTTCAGGCTTCCACAGTGAGGGCATTGCAGATGATGCGGGGTGATCTCGCCTTCGCTGCCGCAGTCCAGACAGTGGACTTTGACAGGGAGAGTCTCTGACTCAATGCGAGCTCCTTCTGCGATAGTTCCTTCCGCAAGCATATCAAGATATATCTGGATACAGTCGGGAACAATCCCTCTCAACTGCCCGATACATAATCGGATCACGCGGATCCTGGAGGCATGCCTGGCTGAAGCTTCACGGATACAGTCATTCAGAAGATGTTCGGTTATACTCAGTTCGTGCATGGAATCCCTCCTAATTGATGCTTTTATCCGGCGCCACTGTACAAGATGCTGTATGATTTGGAAAAGCTGGTGCTTGTATGACAGTGCTGCATGTGGATAATGTCTGAAAAGCCAGAATGTCCAATGCACATTTTAGCACATTTTTACGAAAATAAACAGAAAAATCACTTCCAAACTATTGTAAAAAAATTGAATCGGGATTATAAATAATATGGTGGATTTTTTATAGTGAGGCATTAGTGCCGTTTATATAAAAAGAAGAGGGTGAGTGAAAGGAGGATTACGATAATGATACCATTACTGATCGGAATTCCGGCGGTGCTGGCGGTGCTGTTCCAATTCATTCGTAATGAGAAGGCAAGGGGATACGTCGTCTATGCAGGCGCCGGTATTATTATGCTTACTACGGTTATTTTTATCGTCCGCTGGATTACCGGCGGGGCACAGACATGGATGTTCTATCCAGAGACAGAATTGATCGATCACCTGATGACAGCGGGGGACATTTTCCTGATGTGTCTGATCATCTATCTGAGTGTGAAATATGGGAAGGTACTGCCTGTTATTTTGTCAGTCTTACAGACAGTGCTTGTACTGTATACGGAATTTACCGTGGAAGTAGAAGAGGGGCCGCACATGATGGTGGACTGGCTGACTATACTGATGTGCATCATCATTGCATTTATCGGAGGTTTTATCTGTATTTACACAGTGGGATATATGAAGGGCTATCATACACATCATAAAGATGTGAAAGACAGACAGCCGTTCTTTTTCTCTATGCTGTTTTTATTCCTTGCGGCGATGTTCGGACTGGTGCTTTCGCAGAATCTGATATGGATCTATTTCTTTTGGGAGATTACGAGTGTTATCTCATTTTTAATGATCGGGTATACGCGTTCGGATGAAGCCGTCAATAACAGCTTCTGTGCTTTGTGGATGAACCTGTTGGGCGGTCTGGGCTTTGCTGTGGCTATTGCGTTGATGGCGCAGATGCAAGGAACACTCCAGCTTATGGATGTGGTGGGGATCGGAGCGTTGCTTCCGCTGATGTGCCTTTCCCTTGCAGGGCTTACGAAATCCGCGCAACTCCCGTTTTCAACATGGCTTTTGGGCGCTATGGTGGCTCCTACGCCGTCAAGTGCATTGCTGCATAGTGCGACGATGGTCAAAGCGGGCGTATACCTGCTGATCCGTATTTCGCCGGCACTTGAAGGAAATCTTGTGGGAATCATCGTCTCCAGTATCGGCGGACTTACATTTATTATGGCAAGTATGATGGCGATTGCTCAGAATGATGCGAAAAAGGTACTGGCATTTTCCACCATATCGAACCTGGGCCTGATCGTTGCCTGTTCCGGTATCGGTGTGGAGGAGACAGTATGGGCGGCTATCTTCCTCATGATCTTCCACGCGGTCAGCAAATCCATGCTGTTCCAGTCTGTGGGAGCTACAGAGAACACGTTGGGATCCAGAGATATCGAAAATATGCACGGCCTGATCATAACTGTTCCCAAGCTTGCCTATATCATGGGTATCGGAATCGCAGGTATGTATCTGGCACCGTTCGGAATGCTCATTTCCAAATGGGTGGCGCTTAAGTCGTTCGTGGATTCCGGCAACGTGGTGCTGGTGCTTTTTATTGCATACGGAAGTGCCACGACCATGTTCTATTGGACAAAGTGGCTGGCTAAGCTGCTCTGTTTCCATATACCGAGAGAAACAGTGAAAGACGTTACTCATAAGGACGAATATGTGTCCATGTTCTTCCATGCGGCAGTGATGCTCCTGCTTTGTCTGCTCCTTCCGCTGGTGGCGATATGGGTGGTAAATCCTATTGTGAGAGAATTGTTCGGCAATTCCACGGACGTGCTCTCTATGAGTGTGCTCACGACAATGGCTATAATGCTGGTGTCCATTTTTATCGTTCCGGTCGCGATGTTCTTTATCAGCAGACGGTCTCACAGAGAGATCGTGCCGATCTATATGAATGGTATCAATGAGGGAGACAACCGCTTCTTTATGAATAGTTACGGAAAGAAAGAGCATCTGTACTTAAGCAACTGGTATCTGCGTTTTGAATTCGGGCGCAGGCATCTGCGGATACCGTCGATCATTATGGCGGCGGCTGTGCTCGTTATTGGATTCTGTCTTGTAATAGGAGGTGTGTCATGGTGAAAATAGTTTTTGTATTGGCTTATCTGATCCTGGCGCCTTTCCTCGGAGCATTGCTGGATGGAGTGGACCGTATCATCAGCGCAAGGATGCAGAGGAGAAAAGGACCAAGCCTCCTTCAGCCGTTTTATGATCTTGGAAAGCTTTTCTCCAAAGAGATGATCGCGGTCAATAACGTGCAGCTTCTCCTGAACCTGAGCTACCTTGTGATCCTGATGATCGCGGGCTGTATGCTGTTTTACGGGGCGGATCTTCTGATGGTGCTCTTCATATTAAGTACTGCAGATATGTTTTTGATCATGGCGGCGTCCAGTGATTCTTCACCATATGCGAATATGGGAGCGAGCAGGGAGATGCTGCAGATGATGGCTTATGAGCCGCTGACGCTTCTCATTGCAGTGGGATTCTATCTGACAACAGGTTCTTTCCAGGTATCGGATATCATCCGTGCAGATACGAGCGCGGTGTTGTGGATGCCGGGGCTTTTGATAGGGTTTATGTTTACGGCGGCCATCAAATTCAGAAAATCACCCTTTGACCTCTCTACGAGTCATCATGCTCATCAGGAGATGGTGAAAGGTCTGACGACGGAAATGTCCGGCACTACGCTGGCTATCATGAATATAGCCGAATATTATGAGATGGTGCTGCTGTTCGGAATTTTCAGCCTGTTCTTCATCAACAGTACATGGTGGAGCTGGATTGTGGCAATACTGATCTGCGGTGTGATCTTCTTTATGGAAACACTGTGGGACAATATCAGTGCCCGTGTGAAATGGAAAACGCTCCTCTACAGCTGCTGGGTGGTAACTTTGGTAGCCGGCGGGGTGAATATACTGATTCTTATGTTGGATAAGTGAGCGGGAGGCAGATGAATTATGAATAAAGTATCAAAATCACCGTGGCTGCTCCACTATGATGCCAGCAGCTGTAACGGATGTGACATTGAAGTTCTTGACTGTCTTACGCCGAAATACGATATTGAGCGCTTCGGTATCATCAATACGGGAGACCCGTTCCAGGCGGATATACTCCTGATCACAGGCGGTGTGAACAGCCAGACAGAGAGTGTGGTAAAACAGATATACAGCCAGATGCCGGAACCGAAAGTTGTGGTGGCAGTCGGAATCTGTGCCTGTACGGGCGGTGTATTTAAGGAATGTTATAATATCAAAGGCGGGATCGACACCGTGATCCCGGTAGACGTATACGTGCCTGGCTGCGCTGCGCGTCCGGAATCTATTATCGATGGAGTCGTCAAGGCTCTGGAGATACTCGATGCAAAACAGGCAGCTATGACGAAGGACGGGAGGTGACGGAGATGGAATACAAGAATGAGATCAGAAAGATCACTGCAGCTGAATTCTTCCCTGCCGTTGTGCATATGAAGACAGAGAACTGGCGCCTGGTTCAGATATGTGCTTCCTGTATTGAAGGCGGATATGAGATGAGCTATTCCTTCTGTCTGAGATATGATATGGTAACGCTGAGACTGGAAGTGTCGGAAGATGAAGAAGTTGCCAGTATAACGCAGATTTATCCCTGTGCATTTCTTCAGGAAAATGAGGCGGAGCAATTATTTGGTGTGAAGATCAAGACGATCAAGCCGGACTACAAGGATAAGCTATACCGGATCGATGTAGAGACACCGTTTAAGAATAAGGAGTAGAGAAAGATGGCAAAGAGAAGTATAGTACCTTTCGGTCCTCAGCATCCTGTGCTGCCGGAGCCGGTTCATCTGGATCTGGTGCTGGAGGATGAGACTGTGGTACAGGCGGTTCCGAGTATCGGCTATATCCACAGAGGACTTGAGAAACTTGTAGATAAGAGAGATTTTAAACAATATTCATATATTGCGGAGCGTATATGCGGTATCTGCAGCTGCGGTCACGGACTGGGTTACTGTATGGCTGTAGAAGAAGTGATGGGCGTGGAAGTGCCGGAACGTGCGAATTATCTGCGCGCGATCTGGGTGGAGATGAGCCGTATCCACAGCCATCTGCTCTGGCTCGGACTCCTGGCGGACGCCATGGGATTCGAGAGTTTGTTTATGGAGAGCTGGAGACTGCGTGAGAAGATCCTCGATATGTTCGACGAGACGGCTGGCGGCAGGATCATCCACTCTGTCAATCAGGTGGGCGGCGTACAGAAAGATATGGATCACATGATGCTCCATCATCTGCTGGAGGCTGTAAAAGATATCGAGAGTGACATAAAACCCGTGGTTGATACATTCCTCCAGGATTACACGGTGCAGAGCCGCCTGAAAGGAGCAGGCGTCCTGAAGAAAGAGGATGCGGTTGCCCTTGGCGCGGTCGGTCCGATGTTAAGAGCCAGCGGAGTCGAGTATGACGTCCGTATGCTCGGCTACGGAGCATATAAAGATCTGACAGTGAAGCCGATAACATCAACTGACGGAGATTGCTACGGACGCTGCGAGGTGAGGCTGAAAGAATTGTTTCAGTCCTTTGATCTGATCCGGGAGGCAATCGGGAAAATCCCCGCGGGAGATATCAGTGTACCGGTGAAGGGGAATCCGAATGGCGAATATTTCATGCGGATCGAACAGCCCAGAGGCGAAGCAATCTATTATGTAAAAGGTAACGGAACAAAATATCTGGACCGTTTTCGTCTGCGTACACCGACTACAAGCAATATCCCTCCGATGGTAGAAATTCTGAAAGGATGTCAGCTGGCGGATGTACCGATCCTGATCCTGACGATCGACCCGTGCGTAAGCTGTACGGAACGCTAGGCAGAAAGGAGCAGCAGTATGGAAAAGACAAGAATGTTTACATTTGCCGGAAGGGTGATCAAGAACCTCTTCAAAAAACCGGCGACAACCCAGTATCCTTTTGAGCCTGTAGAATATCCGGAGCGGATGCGCGGGCATATCCGGATCGAAATCGAGAACTGTATCACCTGCGGGCTGTGCATGCGGTCATGTCCTTCCCAGGCAATCCGGGTGGATCGGAAAGCAGGAACATGGACGATCGAACGCTTTGACTGTGTACAGTGCGGTTTCTGCGTGGCAACATGCCCGAAGAAATGTCTGTTTATGGAAAAAGGTTATACAGAGCCGGATATCCTGAAGAAGAGTGAGACATTTACCAAGCCGAAGGAAGAGAAGAAAGAGGCTGCGGCCTCAGCGGGCGGGAAGCCTGTGATGGATGCGGAGAAGTGTGTTTACTGTACACTTTGTGCGAAGAAATGTCCGCAGGAAGCGATCCATGTAGAGCGGAAAGAAAAGATCTGGAAGCTGGATGAGGAGAAATGCGTGGAGTGCGGAATCTGCGCGGGTGCCTGCCCGAAGAAAGCGATAGAGTTGAAAGGGTAAAATTAATATATATGGGAAGAGCTGATGCCGTAGATTCGGCAACAGCTCTTTTTTTATAGTGAAGTATATGCTATAAATTTAAAAAGAATGAATAAAGAGGATGTCTTAAAATTATTCCGTTACCTCGTAGATGCCGGGCCCTTCTGTCCAGTTATACCATGCTTCTTCATCTTCGGGATCTTCGCCGTAAAAATCAAATACAGAATGAATGGAATCGCCTGGTTGCGGACAGTTTTCCATTGTGGTAACAATTCCTGAAGCCGTAATGTATTCCCCTACTTCGGAAATTGCGCATCCCTCATCGCCTGGGTTAAGCCCTTCAACCTGAATGTCATTTATTACTTCACAGGTCATATGTGAGAAATACTCAAAAGGCTGTGAATATGTATATTTCAGAGGGGTATCGTTTCTGATATAACTCCAGGTGGAAGAACCGCCGTCTACTCCGGCAAGGAATGTTTTCTCCCCGTTCGGATCTCCGGCCTGAATGATAGCCTCTGCTGCAGATAGCGCGGGAGTGTCTGAAGAACAGAAAATAAACTGCAATTGGTCGCCGTATTGCTGAAGCCATGTCTGAGCAATCGTGTAACCACCGGTATTAAGATCTCCAGTTGAGGCAATATCCATAGAATCTAACAGTGTCATATTGTCGTTTGTATCGGCATAAGCCTTGGCCTCATCTGCTCTCAGAGTCATAACTTCTGACATTGCCAGTTCAAATACGGTATAGGATAATCCATCAGGGTAATCTGCTGAAATCTGGTCCATCAATTCTCTTGCTGCTTCGGTATTATCCATTGTGGAGTTTGATATAACACCATCGATGACACTGTTATCGTTGGAATAAATTCCAATTCCGGCGTCTCTTGCCTGAGCTACGAGGTCCTGATAGGAATCAAATGACTGCGTGATGCCGATGATAATTGCTGTTGGCTGTTGATTGATCGCATTTTGGAAATATTCGCGGAAGTTGTCTTCTGTTTCGTAATTGATTGCCTGATATTCCCATCCGCGGTGAGCGGCTTCTATTGCAACCTGCTGTTCGCACCTTATATTACTTTCATCTGTCAGATTTGAAATCAAATAAATAATACTTACATCTTCGTTTGCGACAACTGCCGGACGCGTATAATCATCAAATGCTTCGGGAGCCTCGGCGGTATCTGAGCCACTGGAACTGTCTCCGGGGTCGCTGCATGCAGTCAGACTCAATATAAGACCTGTGGTGAGAAGAATGCTGATCCATTTCTTTTTCATATGAAACCTCCTTTGAAACTATTGCGTGATATCACTTTTACTGCCTCCTTTTATTCATTCTTGAGAAAGTGGTAGGTGTACATTTGCTTTAATGTTGTGAACATAATTTCAAAAGTAAATAGCAAATGCGACATCCTTTTCTTGGAAATTATTATAAAATGCATAAAATAATTTGTCAATACAATAATAA
>DWXI01000120.1 GCA_019119265.1 Candidatus Mediterraneibacter intestinigallinarum
ATGTATATGACCGGCACATAAAGAAGATACGATCGTCATATATCTGAAATGACCACTTATTGATCCAGACAGGAGCGTATGCACATGAAACGAATTATATCAGGTATATCCGCAGTTCTGATCTTTATTGCCATGTTGTTTTTCCCCAAGGCAGTATTTACGGGGGCGGCAGATGGGCTCCTTCTATGGTTTCAGGTCGTATTTCCCACTTTGTTTCCGTTTATGCTGATATCCGGAGTGATGCTTGCCGGAGGGGGATTAAGTCTTATATCCCACATATTCGGCAGGTTGTCTACCAGACTCTTCGCCACTTCATCAAGTGGCGCTTTTGCAGTTATCGCCGGATTTCTGTGTGGGTATCCGATGGGGGCGAAAATATCGGCTGATCTCGTACGAACCGGAAATATTACACGTGAAGAAGGATGCTATCTTCTGTCTTTCTGTAATAATACAAGCCCTGTTTTTATCATGAATTTTATTGTTTGGAAAACATTGGGAAAAGAGGAACTTATGACACCAACTCTTACGATACTTATGTCTGTTCCTGTGATTCTGAGTATCCCGTTCCGGAAATTTTATCTTAAAGGTAAGAAGCGTTTTCCTGATGTGAAAATGAAGAGTTCCGTTGCAGGAAAAGGGTTTGATATGTCTGTTTTTGACTCCTGTATGATGGAGAGCTTTGAATCAATTGTGAAAGTCGGAGGGTATATTATCATTTTTTCAATACTTACTGCCCTGCTGACCGAAATTTCCGGAAATAACTTTATCATCTTAGCAATTGCACCTTTTCTCGAGATGACTAATGGAATCGTTCTGCTGAACAGCTTCATTCCTGATCTTTCTGTCAGCTATCCGCTTATTCTTGGGCTTGCTTCTTTTGGAGGCCTGTGCGCTGCTGCACAGACAGAATGCATGCTGGGAGGATCTTATATTCCGATTTGTCCTTATCTCATGCAAAAACTGGCTGCCGCAATGGCAGCCAGTCTGATTGGCATGTTGTATATACGTTTGCTCTAAATAAATGCAAATCAATTCTGTGAATTATAATTGTCATCGGACGAATCCTCATCGGGAATCTCAAGTTCCGCTCTGTTGGACCTGACTGTATCATAACATTCCTGAAGAGAATTGATCAAACCATCATATTTTGTCGTATAACTGTCAAGGGTATGCCCGATAATACTCTCCGCGTTAGCCAGAAGATCGTCTGTATACTGTATCGCGCCTATGCGGATCGCATTTGCATCGGAAGTGGCATTGTCAATGATCTCCTGTGCCTGAGCCGTCGCCTGAGTTACAATTTCATTTGCCTGTGCATATGCCTGCTGCATGATCTCATGCTCGCTGACAAGCTCTGTGGTCTGTACCTGAGCTTCCTCGATCATGGCATCAGCTTTTGCCTTTGCATCGGCAAGTATGGCATCGCGGTTGGCGATGATCTTCTGATAACGTTTGATCTCGTCCGGCGTCTTCATACGGAGCTCTCTAAGAAGTTCGTCAAGATGCTCCTTGTTAACGATGATCTTAGTCGTAGACAGCGGCTGGAATTTACAATCTCTGTCGATGTACTCCTCGATCTCTTCGATAATCTGCTCAATACGGCTGCTCATTTGTTACACTCTCCTTTTGTACTCATCTTTTTCCTAAGTTCCACAGCCACTGCTTCCGGCACAAATTGTGAAAGATCTCCCCCAAAAGCAGCAATTTCTTTTACTGTGGTGGAACTCAAATATGAATATTCGATACTGGTAGTCAAAAACATTGTCTCAACATTTGGTTCCAGTTTATGATTGGTCTGTGACATCTGTAATTCGTACTCAAAATCCGTGATCGCACGCAGTCCTCTTATGATCAGGTCCGCGTCCATCTTCGCCGCAAAATCGACGAGAAGTCCGTTAAATGGAACGATCCGGACATTTTTCAGATCTTTTGTCACTTCCTCTAACATTTTAACACGTTCTTCTACAGAAAACAACGGCATTTTCGCTTTATTACACAATACACCGACGATCAATTCGTCCACGATCTTGCAGGACCGGTTGATAATATCCATATGACCGTATGTAACCGGATCAAAACTTCCCGGATAAATTGCTCTTAACATATTTCCTCAATCCCCGCTCTCTCGATAAACATATGTTTATTCGTTTTATAAATCTTTTCGCGTATGATGGAGAATCCCAGATCTTCTACATAAGAAAAATCCGTCTCCTTTGATGCCTCGACGATGATCGTTGTGTCATCATACACAAGATCCGAACCTGACAGATACTCGAGCACTTTCTTTTCCAGTTCCCGGTCGTATGGCGGGTCCATAAAAATGATATCAAATATCTTTTCGCCCTCGAGCCGGTACAGTGCGTTCATGACATCGGCTGTCATAGTTGTGGCCCTGGATTCGAGACGTGTGAATCTGAGATTGTCTTTGATACAGCGCATTGCTTTCGGATTGTTCTCAACAAATACCGCCTCTTTCGCGCCGCGGCTTAATGCCTCGATTCCAATCCCGCCGCTGCCGCTGAAAAGATCCAGAAAGATGCTGTCATATATGGTCGGACCAATGATATTGAATAATGTCTCTTTGATCCGGTCTGTTGTAGGTCTTGTATCCAGCCCTTCCAGAGTCTTTAATTTCAGACTTCTTGCGCTGCCGGCGATCACTCTCATAAAATGCCACCCCGTTTCCTGATATGCTGAATTTTAGCAGAAAAAAGCGCCCAGGTCAATCCCGGACGCTTTTCTCTTAAGCTGCAGTAATGTTAGATGTTATTTGCCTGCCATCTGTTTTTCCTGCTGCTCGATCATTTTCTTGACCATATATCCGCCTACTGATCCGTTCTGCTTGGAAGTAAGGTCGCCGTTGTAACCGTCAGATAACGGTACCCCCAGCTCGTTGGCCACTTCGTACTTGAATTTGTCCAGAGCGCCCTTTGCCTCAGGCACTGCTGCTCTGTTAGATGAACGACTTGCCATGATCAATTTCCTCCTTTTGCATTTTGGTAACTTGTTGAAGTTACGCTCGTTTGTCATGTAACACTTGAAACCGGCTGCATCTGTATGTAATCTGCCGCTTTTGGTGCAGCCGGTTATCATACATCTGCTGTTCGGTCCTTCATGTTACATCCATAGTATGTGGAGGATTCTTTCTTTTAAACTGGAAATTCTAAACAGTTTATTTTTTTATCCGCCTCCGGCTTCAGACAGCCTGAATCATATACAGTTTCGAATCAAAATCACAGCTCATCTTCTCTCCCGGAGCAGTCTCTCCCGCCGATGCATCCGTCGTGACCAGACCGCAGTTCATCAGCTCATCGCCGTACCGGGTTTCGGTTTCATTGATCCGGTACTTTGTATCCGGATTCAGTCCTTTTAAGTACATCCGCTCAAACGGCTGGTTCGCTCCATTTAAGATCTTGTATCTTCCGACAATGGCTTCTCTTCTGTCACCGCTTACAACCATCCATCCGGCAACATTATTTTCAAACGGGCTTTGCAGCCGGTAAAATGTGCCGAACTGGATCAGCCGGCGGTATTGTTTCATAAAGCGGATCTGTTCCTTTACTTCCTTCTGCTCTTCATCTGTCAGTCTGTTCAGGTCGAGTTCATAGCCGAATGTGCCGAAATAAGCCACATTTGCTCTTGTAGAGAGAGGCGTACATCTGTTTAACTGATGGTTCGGTGTGACAGAGACATGACTCCCCATACAGCTTACCGGATAACAGTAGGATGTTCCGTACTGTATTTTCAGACGCTCGATCGCGTCGGTATCATCACTCGTCCAGCCTTGCGGCGCGTAGTAGAGAAGTCCCGGATCAAAACGTCCGCCGCCGCTTGCGCAGGACTCGAACAGGACGTGGGGGAATCGTTTTGTAAGTCGGTCATACAAGTCATAAACCCCGAGAATGTATCTGTGGTAAACCTCGCCCTGCTGGTCTGCGGGAAGTGCCGCGGAATAGCATTCCGTGATGCTGCGGTTCATATCCCATTTGATATAAGATATTTTCGCCTCAGAAAGCAGCTTGGCCATCATCCCGTAAATTTTATCTACGACTTCCTTTCTGGAAAAGTCCAGTACATACTGGAACCGGCCGTGGGAAGTTTCCCTTTCGGGAGTCTGAATGATCCAGTCCGGATGCTCCCTGTACAGGTCAGAATCTTTATTAACCATCTCTGGCTCGAACCAGAGACCGAACATCATGCCCATTTCCTCGATTTTTTTTGAAAGCCCGACAATTCCGGAGGGCAGCTTGTCTGTATTTGCAATCCAGTCTCCAAGTCCTGCATGCTCTGTATTGCGTCTCCCGAACCATCCGTCGTCAAGCACGAACAGTTCTACCCCGCAGTCTTTTGCTTTTCTGGCAATCTGGAGCAGTTTTTCTTCGTTAAAATCGAAATATGTTGCTTCCCAATTGTTGATAAGGATCGGCCGCTCCCTGTCTCTCCAGTATCCTCTGGCAAGACGTTTCTGATACAGCCGGTGGAACGTCTGGCTTAAGCAGTTCAGTCCCTGATGCGTATATACCATGACGGCTTCCGGTGTCTGGAAGGATGTACCGGCTGACAGTTTCCAGTCAAATCCTGCCGGATGGATCCCCATGAGGAATCTTGTCGTATCGTAGGCGTCCACTTCTGCCTGTGCGAGAAAGTTCCCGCTGTAGATCAGGCTGAAACCGATGGCCTCTCCCTGAAATTCGTCGGCATTCGGCCGTTTAAGTATCACAAACGGGTTGTGGTTGTGGGAAGAATTCCCTCTCATGCTTCCCACGGACTGGATTCCCTGCTCCAGATGCCGTGTCTTCGGATAACGTTCTCTCGCCCATGCTCCGGAAAACTGGATCCAGTCATAATCGCTGTCCGGAAGATCCATGCATAAGCTCATGGCAGTGGTCAGGTGAACATCTTCCCCTCCGTTATTGATAAAGCGTACGCTGCGCGCAATGATACCGCCTTTTTCAAAAATTGTATAGAATTGTTCCATGCGGATCCGAGTGAGTGGATCTTCCAGACCAACAATGAGTGTCTCTGCTTCGCTCTCATCTTCTGTATATGTAGCGGGTAACCCCGGAAGCTTTGGTTTTCCGTTTTCAATTTGGTAGTCGTGGAAAAGAAATTCCGAAATCCGGCTGCCATTTTTTTGAAGGATCTCCGTAGCAGGCATTCGGTAATCTGTCGTACCGAATACAGCATATTCCTGTCTGATATGCTCCAGAGAAAAACATTTATCAGTGTCAAATACGCAGGAAGACATGGGGCGTGATCTCATTTCAAGCAGATAGGAATAGTCTTCACGTTCGTGTACTCTTCTGCCAAAATATAACTGTCCCATCTGTCCGTTTGGAAGTACAGTCATAATATAACTGACCTCATTATTATAAAGGTGGAATGTGTCCTGTTTCGCATTTACTGAAATATTCATGTGCTGTTCCTCCTGTTTATTACTGAATCTTATTATATGGATATTCCCGGTAATAAACAGGAGGAAATGTAAGGAAAAACAGTCATTATGTACGATGAAGTGTTGCAAAGAAATGGATCAGAGTGTATCGAGACGATCCTGATTACTGCGCAGATGAGTACGTGATCTTTCTAAGCTTTCTCTTCGATAGGCAGAGGGTGTTTTTCCAGTCTTCTTTTTGAACAGTTTTGAGAACACAAGCGGGTCAGAATATCCACAGGACTGAGCCACACCTTCCACGGCCAGATCCGTAATCTCAAGGAGCTGCTGCGCCCGAGTAATGCGGTAACTGACAAGATATTCCTGTGGAGACTGAGAAAGGCTTTTGGTAAAAAGAGTATGGAGATATCCTCGTGTGACACCGACATAATCAGCGATATCAGATACGCGGATCCCATAGTGATAATTATTCTGGATATACTCCAATGCTCTTCTTACATACAGATTTTCAGTCTCCTGGCGTGAGATGTTTTCTCCTTTTATATTTTTAGACAGTAGACCGAAAAATGTATATAAAAATCCTTCTCGGTAAAAATCATTTTCCACAGTATATGTATTTTTCTTTAGAATTTCGACCAAGATCTGCCTGAGGCCCGAAGTATCTTTGCACTGGAAGATTTTATGGCTGCTTCCCAGTCCGATATCCGCCAGATATTCTTTTGAGCGGCTGCCGTTAAATCCAATCCAAAGATAGGTCCACGGATTATCCTTATCTGCCTGATAGAATGTCTGTACTTCCGGCTCGATCAGAAAGCCCTGGCCCGCTGTCAGCTCATACTGCGTATCACCGATCTGATAGCGACCCTTTCCGTCAAGGATCAGATGGATCAGGTAATTGGGGCGGACAGCCGGCCCGAAGCTGTGAAGAGGCTCACATTTTGCATAGCCGCAGTAACACAGATAAAATTCGGAAAATTTTCGATTTTTCAAGGTGAGTACATATGCGTCTTCCATAGTTCTCCTCTCTGCAGAAAATGTCTGTTTACAACGTTGTCTCTAACATGATCTCGCTGATCTTTCGGTCGATATAACGACGGAGGCCGGTATTCTCAGGAGCTGTCAGATCCGGATCTTCCTCCATGATGATTCCGGCATCCTCACTTGCGCTTTGCAGAATTTTTGCATCCTGAAATACATCAGCGACTTTAAAATCCAGGACTCCACTTTGGCGAATCCCGAACAGATCACCGGGGCCTCTAAGTTTCAGGTCCTCACCGGCAATAAAAAAACCGTCGTTGGAATGGTTAAGAATGTCAAGCCGTTCTTTTGTCTCATCAGATTTTGATGCAGACATAAAAATGCAGTAGGACTGATACTTTCCGCGCCCCACGCGGCCTCTGAGCTGATGGAGCTGTGCAAGTCCGAAGCGCTCTGCATTTTCGATCATAATGACCGTCGCATTAGGTACGTCGATACCGACTTCGATCACAGTCGTTGACACAAGGATCTGTATTTCATTTCGCCCGAACGCCTCCATGATTTCGTCCTTTTCCTGCTGTTTCATCTTACCGTGGAGACATGCGACACGGATATCATTCCCCATTTCTTCGGCAAGCATTCGGGAATAATCCTGGACATTCTCGGCTTCCAGACTCTCGCTTTCTTCCACCATAGGACAAATGACGTAACACTGTCTGCCTTCTGCCACCTGCTTTTTCATAAAACGGTACGCCGTTTCCCTGTAGTGCGTATCTACAACGCAGTTTTTGATAGGAAGCCGGTTTTTTGGCATCTCGTCAATCACGGAAATGTCAAGGTCTCCATACAGTATAATGGCCAGCGTCCGTGGGATGGGAGTCGCGCTCATGACAAGGATATGGGGCCTGATTCCTTTCCCGGCAAGGGCTTCACGCTGTTTTACGCCGAAACGGTGCTGCTCATCCGTCACGACCAGAGCAAGGTCATGATAGATTACTTTATCCTGGATCAAAGCGTGTGTACCTATGATGATTGAAACATCACCGGATGAAATTCGTTCATATGCTTCCCTCTTCTGCTTTGCTGTCATCGATCCTGTGAGAAGTTCTGCTTTTAAAGGAAGATGATAGTGCTCCAGCATTCCTGATATATTTTCATAGTGCTGTCTGGCCAGTACTTCGGTAGGTGCCATCAATGCCCCCTGATATCCGTTCAGTCCGGCAAGCAGAAGCCCCAGAAAAGCTATGATTGTCTTTCCGGATCCCACGTCTCCCTGAATCAGACGGGACATGACATGGCTTCCCTGCATATCATTTTGTATCTCATTCCACACTTTTTTCTGTGCATCTGTCAGGTCATATGGAAGTTCTTTCAAAAATCGCTCGATTTCCGGTCGTTTCCCCAGCATAAAACCGTTTTCCGACCGGTCATCGCTTTCTTTCATCCGGCGCAGGGACAGGATAAAAACAAGGAATTCTTCATAGACAAAACGCTCCCTTGCCTGGATGAACTCTTCCTTATTCTCTGGAAAGTGCATCTTCCGGATTGCTTCACTATATGGAAGGAAATCATGGTTTATGGATATTCTGCGAGGAAGAATATCCTGAGATTCATCGATAGTTTCCAGTGCCTGACGGACCGCTTTTATCACTGTGTTGTTTGCCAGTCCGGCAGTCAACGGATAAACCGGCTGCATGGAATGGCGTTTTTCTTCATATCTGGACGCCGGATAGTATATTTCCGGATGTTCCATTACAAGCCCCTCTTTTTTTCTGACTACTCTGCCTCGAAGAATGAGCATTCCGCCTTTACTCAAAGTGTTCCTTAAAAAAGGCATGCGGAACCATAGAACCTTGATTGTTCCGGTCAGATCTTTTAAATTCAGAGCAGTAATCTGAATGGAACGATTACCAGATACTGAAATGCGCCCGAATACACTGCCCGCTATTGTATTGATCTTTCCTTCTTCCACCTCACTGATAGGAACAGGATCCTCATATATCTCAAATCCTCTGGGGTAGTAGCGTATCAGATCCTCAATCTGATAAACACCCAGGCGGTGGAAGAGGCTTTTTGTTTTATCACCGATTCCTTTCAGAGAGCCGATATCTGAACTGCTTTTCATATGGAATA
>DWXI01000121.1 GCA_019119265.1 Candidatus Mediterraneibacter intestinigallinarum
CATTCAAAAGAGCAGCTACATCATTTTGGAATTGCTTTTTGACAGGAGAATAGGAAATGTTGAACCATATCGTCAATATGCCAACTAAAATAAGTAACACACCTATTGCAACAAACATTTTTCTTTCCCTCGCTTTCTTCACTTATCTAATTCCTCCGCATATTTTTCGACTCGTTCCACACCCATATATAATTTGGCGTAAAGATGAAATAGCTGTTTGATTTCTTCCTCGTTAAAATCTGCAAACAATAATTTCAAAGCCTGTAAATGTCGTTCCCCCATTTCTTTAGCATACGCATTGATTTTATCTGTCAATTCAATACAAACAGAATTATTTGCGCCAAACAATAAACGAACGAAGCCTTTTTTTTCAAGAGCTAAAGCAAGTTTTTTAATATTCTGCCTTGAGCAGCCCATTAGGTTTCCTATATTTGTCAATGTTCGCGGCTCCGGACAACATTCTGTCATAGCAAGCAACAACCATTGTTTCATGGATATTTCGGTTTGTAGCTTCTCGCCTGCTGTTTGCATACGATTTTGTAAAACAAAGATACTTGAAAAAATTGCTTGTACTCTATGTTGTGTATCGCAGTCGTATGCTTCAAAAAGTTCGTTCATTTTCATCCAACTATCCTCCGTCCTTAAGCAGTAACAAGTTCCTGCTCTTTATTATAGTAACTTGTTACTGCTGTGTCAATCAGATTTTTATTTTCTTTTATTAGACTATGAAAGGACAGGAATGGTATGGAACGGAAACGAAAAATCAAGGACGGGCATATTGTGGTGAAAAATCCGCTGTTTCAAGAATTGTCGAAACATGAAGTTACGATAAAATCCGGCAGAACACTCTATCGCTTTACAGACAGCTATGACGGAGAAACGGCATAGCCTACAAGCTACGCCGTTTCCCGAAAATATTTCTAATTATGATAGAAAACAGCAGTACAGGTTTACAGACTGATCGTTTCTGTTGCAATCTTCTCTCGGAAGGTTCGGTCGTGCTCCACAAAAAGCATGGTCGGGTAGCAGGAGAGGAGCAGATCCTCGAGCTGGATTCTGGAGAAGATATCGATATAGTTCAGAGGCTCATCCCAGATAAAGAGATGTGCCGGTTCACAGAGCGATTTTGCCAGAAGCACCTTTTTCTTCTGCCCCTCGCTGTAAGTTTCGATCCTTGTCTCAAACTGAGAGCGTTCCAGTCCAAGCTTGGCCAGTACAGTGCGAAAGAGTGAGCCGTCCAGTCCGTATTCCGCAGCAAACTCCGAAAGAGTGCCGCGCAGGTAAGATGTATCCTGTGAGATATAGGAGATGCGAAGCCCTCCAGCAGTATATATTTCTCCTGTGTGGGGAACTTCTTCTCCCAGGATGAGTCGGATCAGACTGGACTTTCCGCAGCCGTTCTTCCCGGAGAGTGCGATACGGTCGCCGGGGCGGATTTCCATAGAAAAGTTCTCAAAAAGCGGTTCGTCTGCATCCGGATAACGAATGGACAGATCTCTCAGCGCGATGAGACGGCTGCTGTGGTGTTTCAGGATATTGAGTTTCAATGAGTCGAGAGACTCGACATCCTTTAAGAGTTTTTCCTTTTCCTGAACAGCATTTTCACGGCGATGCTCCAGAGTCTTCGAGCGTTTCATCATTTTGGCGGCCTGATGGCCTATGTGGCCCCGGTCAGGACGCAGCCCTGCAACGCGGCTTCCGGTTTTGGTGCTTTCCACCTTGTCAGACCATCGTTCCGTACGCTTCGCAGCTTCTTTTAATTTGACGATATCTTTTTTCAGCCGTTCATTCTGCCTGCGCTCTGCCTCATCGCGCGCCGTCTTATCTCTATACCAGGAAGAAAAGTTTCCTTTACATACTTCGATCGACCGGCGGTTGAGGACAAGAACATGATCCACGCAGCGGTCGATAAAATCCCGTTCATGGGAGACGAGGATGAATCCTTTTTTATGTGAGAGATATTCCGCTACTTTATCCCGTGCGGCGGCATCCAGATGACTGGTGGGCTCATCGATCAGGAGAAAGGCGTGTTCTTTCAGGAAGAGTGCGGCGAGCAGCACCTTTGACTGCTCTCCGAAGCTGAGTGAACAAAACGGACGGTACAGGATCTCTGCATCCGCGTCGAGGAGATTCAGTTCGCGCAGAAGCTCCCACTGTTCCATGGCAGGGTTGACATATTCGGCAATCTCATAAGTGAGCTGCTCCTTATTCTCTATGCGATATGGAAAATATTCAAATTCAACGGAAGAGAGGATGGAACCGGAGTATTCATATTCCCCGGTCAGCAGTTTCAGGAAGGTAGTCTTTCCCTTGCCGTTTCTGCCGATAAATCCCAGCTTCCAGTCCGTGTCGATCTGGAAAGAGACATTTTCAAAGACAGGATCGAAACTGTCCTCATATGTGAAACTCAGATTTTTAACCTGTATCAGTGACATGATTGATCAGCCTCCTTTAGAAAAGTAATACATTGAAAAGAACCGCGGGAAAGTAAATTCCGCGGTCCTTCTGACATACTGATCCTGTTTCTGTATGAGTCGGGATGATGAGATTACTTTCCTGCGATCACATGACAAAACAGACAGACCGGATAAACATACCGGTTGTGTAATGGATTCAGTGCCATAGGTGTTCTGTCATGCAGTATAAAAATTAGCAGGAAGTAATAATCATCTTTTCAACTCCGATCTTACGAAAACAAAACGTGTTTTCTTTATTCTGCACAAATGATAACAAATCAGGACGGGTGTGTCAACAAAGTTTTTGTAGAACAAGTTTATTTATAATTGAAAATGAGGTTGTAATAATCGGAAGGGGACTATATTATATTAGCAGAAAACGAAAGGAGCAGCCCGTATATGAGAAGAAGGTATGTTATGGCTCAGTAGTCTGAGCTTAAAATGAAAGAGGATAGTTAAGCTCGGATGAATCCCCAGCTATTACAGGAGGATTATAATGAGCTATGTCAGAGCAGAAGATATTTTGCCGAAAGAATTAATAGAAACTATTCAGCAATATGTAAGCGGAAAAAGTATATACATTCCATGTGCAGAGAAAAAGGTCTGGGGAAGTCGGACGAAAATAAAGCTGTATTATAGAAAACGAAATCATGAAATATGTCAGAAACATTCAAGAGGGATTTCAACAAAAATACTTGCTGACGAGTATTCTTTGTCAGAGAAAAGCATACAAAGAATCATAAGAACTACTGATTTTACGGATAATATAGTCCAATGACAGTAAATTCTAGAAAGGTATTTCATTGTTGTGGGGGATGCAAAAAGTGCAAACATACTTGGAATTTGACAATTTATGAAAGAACAAAAGTTTCCAGAATTCCAGCCGGAGAGTATGAACTTTTCGTGGAAAATGATCGTGATCTTGCTTGTAAATATGGAAATGACGTAGACTTTTTGAAAAGAAACAAAGCTGAATTAAAGTGAGGATGCAGACCGGATTTTTTTCGGTCTGCTTTGTATTGGAGAGGGTGACAATGAGAGAATACAGATATATTACGTTAAGAGAAGATCCGGAGCTCAAAAAAGAAGCATCCCGCTGGTTTCACAGTAAATGGGGCGTACCGGAGGAGGCATATCTTGAGTGTATGGAGAATTTTTTAGATCAGAAGACAGAATATGGATGGTATTTGTGCCTTGATGGAGAGAAAATCGTTGCGGGACTGGGGGTAATAGAAAATGATTTCCATGACAGGAAAGATCTTGCGCCGAATATATGCGCCGTGTATACAGAAGAAAAGTACCGGTGTAATGGGATAGCCGGAAAACTGTTAAATATGGCTGTGTCTGACTTGAAATCAAAGGGAATATCTCCCGTATATCTGGTTACGGAACATATAGGGTTTTATGAGAAATATGGATGGGAATTTTTCTGTATGACACAAGGTGACGGTGA
>DWXI01000122.1 GCA_019119265.1 Candidatus Mediterraneibacter intestinigallinarum
AGGACGATGGAAACGAGATTCTATGAAGTGGAGGGCGCGACGGAGCAATCCGCTATGGATTCCGCTGAAGGTCAGGTGCAAAACCTGCACTATACCGCTACATTCCCTCTTTTGCTCAATATATCCGGGGAACCGACATATTTTATTGCGCTGAAAGATGACGCTGGTCTGGTAAAGATGTACGCTATGGTCAATGTACAGAAATACCAGATAGTGGCTACCGGGGATACGGTGAGCGAGTGTGAAGAGCAGTATACATCTCTGATGTATAAGAATGGGATTAAAGAAGTACAGGAAGATACCAGGGAGATTCAGACAGCTGCGGGCAAGATTACGAAAATTGCTCAGGGAGTTGTGGAAGGAAATTCTCATTATTATATTATGGTGGAAGGATCGGACGCTATTTTTGACGTGTCTGTTGTGGATTATATAGATGTTATCCGCTTTGATGTGGGAGATGAGGTGACGATCGAGTATAAAGAGGGAGAAGAGACAAATACAGTTCTTTCCATGAGTAGTGGACAGTAAATAAATAATGAGAAACAGCGGCGGCAGATAAATGATTCTGCCGCCGCTCCATTTTCGTGGTTGCTTTTTAGATGTCTGTGCATCTGTCCGGGTATATCGGTATGTTCTGTCTATGAGATTACGTTGTAATCAGATGAATCAATACCGGAAATCTCATTTTTATCCGCACCTATGCTGAGATAGAAATCGATATTGTTTTCAGAACTTATCTTATTCAGTTTCTGCAGGAAGACAGGGAGACTTTCAAGAGTGATGTTTGCCTGTTTCAGCACACTGTCGATAAAGATTGTTTCGATATCATGATTGCCGGCTACCATGCCGTAAAGGAATCCTACGAATTCTTCAAGGGTAAGGATATCTGGATAATCTGCCATACGGATCGCACGGATATTAAAATCTACCGTG
Source organism: Candidatus Mediterraneibacter intestinigallinarum (assembly GCA_019119265.1). Lineage (GTDB taxonomy): Bacteria > Bacillota > Clostridia > Lachnospirales > Lachnospiraceae > Mediterraneibacter > Mediterraneibacter intestinigallinarum. The sequence goes on from DWXI01000122.1 coordinate 934, forward strand.
TATGTATCCTTGTGGCTTTTCTTGATAAATACTACGTTTCCGTTGGAAGTTTTCACCTTCTCATTTGCAAGTTCGATCATTTGCTGTGTTTTTCCGCTGCCTCTTGGGCCTGTAATTAAATTTACCATGGCGAATCTCTCCTTTATGTATGTTTTGTTTGAGAATATCACCTCTCAAATATCATATATTCATTATACACTAAAGCTATGTGGGGAACAACTAAAAAAAGGATAAAAAGATAAAAATAACTGAGCATATTGACTATATAAGAATGATAAAAGTTCTCAATAAATGTGTTGAAAACGGTTATTAGTTGTGGTAATATTGACTTAATTGAAAATCATTCTCATAATTAAGGAGGAACCATGCCTGCAGAAGTGTTGTCTTATTTTCTGAAAAACCGGGATTGGAGGCTGCGTCTGGCGTTTCAGGTTGTGCTTCAGTGTGCGCCTTTGCTGAAAAGACTGAAAGTGTCCTGTGTCATATCTTTGGAGGAAACTCTTTATGAAGGACTTAAGGAACTGCTCGGAGATACGGATATTTCATATTGGAGGCTGTCATGCTCGGAAGGGAAATGCCTTGTCCTCTTTTATCGCCCCGACGAGCTGGAAAGGTATTTGAGCAGTCCGAAGATACGCAGCCTGATCTACGAGTATGGATATTTGGACATGAGTCTTGAGAGGATGCTCGTCCGGCTGTGTTCCCGTGTGGAGGCTTTCGCAGAACTGGGAATGGGATTCCCTCATGAGATTGGAGCCTTTCTCGGCTATCCCCCGGATGATGTGAAAGGATTCATTGAAAATGAGGGCGGGAAATATCTGATGATCGGATATTGGAAAGTTTATAGCAATCCTGCAAAAGCCAGAATGATATTCAAGGAATATGACCGTGCGAAAGATTGTGCGGTAAATGAGTTTATCACCGGGAAAAGTATCCGGGAAATCTGTGAAACGGAGGAGAAGATATGAGTGTATCAGTAGTATATTGGAGTGGAACAGGAAATACTCAGGTTATGGCGGAAGCAGTTGCGGAAGGAATCAGGTTAGCCGGAGCAGAGGCAAATGTGCTGGAGGTGGCTGATGCCGATGCGGCAGCGTTGGCATCGGAGGATGCGTTCGCTCTGGGCTGCCCTTCCATGGGGGCGGAACAGCTGGAAGAGACAGAGATGGAACCTTTTGTGGAAACGCTGGAACCCCTGGTATCCGGGAAGAAGATTCTGCTGTTTGGCTCCTATGGGTGGGGCGATGGAGAGTGGATGAGAGACTGGGCGGATCGCATGAAAAATGCCGGAGCAGTGCTTGTGAGAGCCGAGGGCGTTATAGCAAATGAGGCTCCTGATAATGAAGCACTTGAAGAGTGCCGGGCTGCGGGAAAAGATCTGGCTGCCGGTGCCTGAAACATCAGATGGGATTCCTGGCGTCTGAAACACCGGACGCCAAAATAAGAGAGAGTATATGTCCGAAAAGCGTTGACAAAATCTCTTCCTCATGCATATCATAAGACAACGATAAAAATTACCGGTAAGGCAGATCATATATCTGATATATAATTGCCGGGTAAAAGAGGAGATAAAATATGAACCAGAATACGCTGATCGGAATAATGATACCATTTGCCGGAACCGCCCTTGGCTCGGCGATGGTATTTTTTATGAAAAAAGAAATGAACGAGCGGCTGCAGAAACTACTTCTGGGGTTTGCCTCGGGGGTCATGATAGCAGCGTCTGTGTGGTCACTGCTGATTCCTGCTATCGATATGGCGGAGCAGAAGGGCGGAATATCCTGGCTGCCTCCCGCTGTCGGATTTCTGCTTGGAATGGGATTTCTGCTGATGCTGGATACACTGACGCCCCATTTGCATTTTACAGATGATGAGCCGGAAGGGGTTCCGGCTCATTTAAAAAAAACAACCATGCTTGTCCTCGCGGTGACATTGCATAACATACCGGAAGGTATGGCGGTGGGCGTCACTTTTGCAGGTGTGCTGACTGAGAATACAGCGATGACTCTGGCAGGAGCTTTTGCACTGTCTGTCGGTATCGCTATTCAGAATTTTCCGGAAGGAGCGATCATCTCCATGCCGTTGAAAAGCCAGGGGCTGTCCAGGACGAGAGCTTTTGCATACGGGGCGCTTTCAGGAATTGTGGAGCCGGTAGCGGCATTTGTTACGATTCTTCTGACCGGATTGGTCGTTCCGCTGCTACCTTATCTCCTGGCATTCGCGGCCGGAGCCATGATCTATGTCGTAGTTGAAGAATTAATTCCTGAGGCACAGACAGGCGCCCATTCTAATATCAGTACAGTGGGTGTGGCGCTTGGATTTGTACTTATGATGATACTGGACGTGGCACTGGGATGAGAGGCTGTAATTGCGAAAGGAATGAATAAATGTGTGATACCGGAGGAAGCGTGAAGAGCGGAGGTGCAAAAAGCGATGATAGATTACAGGGCTGCAGAAGAGGAGTTTGAACGGTATCTGGACGACTATGACAGAGAGAATGACAAGGTAAAGCTCAAGATCGTGCATACTTATGGCGTGGTAGAGCAGAGTACGGAAATTGCGGAACGGATGGGGATTTCCGCAGAGGATCGCTCGCTTGCTAGGATTATTGCGCTTTTGCATGATATTGGGAGATTTGAACAACTCAAGCGGTATGACAGCTTTATGCCGGATACGATGGACCATGCGGCCTACGGTGTACAGGTGTTGTTTAGAGAGAAAATGATCCGCAGATTCGTACCGGAGGAGACATGGGACAATATCATTGAAACGGCAATCGCCAGGCATAGTGATTTTGTCCTGGAGGGGATAGAAGATGAACGGGCTCTTCTTCATGCGCGCATTATCCGTGACGCGGATAAGCTGGATAACTGCCGGGTGAAGCTTGTAGATGCTCTGGAGACTTTTATGGGGGCGGGAGCGGATGAAATCGGCGCCACAGCTATATCACCCGTGATACGAAAGGACGCTTTGGAAGGCAGAAGCATATTGTCGGCAGACCGGGTTACGCTTATGGACTACTGGGTTTCTTATCTGGCATATTTTTATGACCTTAATTTTCGGGAGAGTCTGGATATCGTGGATGAGAATGATTATGTGCACCGGATTATACAGAGAATTCCGTATACAGATCCGAATACAGCGGAGACAATGAGGGAACTGGAAAAGAAACTTACGATATATATCCGTGAAGCAAAACGAAAATAAAGAGCACAGAGGGAGCTCAGTGCTCTTGTATTGTGTATATATCTTTTCGCCTGTGCCGCAACAAGGGAATCTGTTCTCTTGCTTTGTTGCATTCTTCCAGGTCGATCTCTGTGATACGGAAATCTTCTGAGGCATCCATAAGAGAGAGCACATTGCCCCATGGATCAGTGATAATGCTGTGACCCCAAGATACATAGGAAGTATTCTCGTTTCGTGCGGGTGCGGTACCTGCGATAAATATCTGATGAAATACAGCCTGGGAACGAAAGAGCAGTTCCCAGTGCATCGGTCCGGTAGTCATATTGAAAGACGCAGGAACGAGGATGAGATCGGCGCCTCTGAGTTCCATTAGCCGGAACAGCTCAGGGAAACGGATATCATAGCAGACAGCTAGCCCCATTATGCAGAATTCCGTGTCAAAAGTTGTAATGCTGTCTCCGGGAGTGAGAATGGCTGACTCCTGAAAATGCTGACCGCCTTCTATACTGATATCGAAGAGATGCATTTTACGGTGTTTTGCAATCTGTCCGCCATTGCGGTCAAATACATAGGCCGTGTTGTAGATCCGTCCGTTTTCGTCTCGCTCCGGCATTGTGCCGGCAGAGAGAAAGATATGATAAGACCGGGCGATACGTGAACATATCTGCCAGATTGGTCCGCCCTGTTCTTCAGCGTAGTCGGAAAAGCAGTTGATATCATATGGACAGCAGAACATCTCAGGGAGAGTCAGAAAATCGGCTGATTCTCCTGCAGCCTTTTCGGCGGTATGCTCAAGTGCTGAAGCAAGTTTTTCCCTGTCCGTGAGTACGGGTATTTGTGCCTGTGCGATACGCAACATTGTTATGATCGCGCCTCCTTTGTATCCGGACGGGGGCCGGATGAGGAATCACGTACGATGAGATCTGCGTGGAGCAGGACGGTTCCAAGCGGAACTCCGTTTAACAACCCGCTCAGTGCGTTAAATCCGCTTTTTCCAAGCTGGACGCGGTCCTGGCGCACTGTGGTGAGCGGCGGCGAGGTATAGGCGGAGAGTGGAATATCGTCAAATCCGATGATGCTGATATCTCTTGGAACCTGATATCCGAGCTGCTGGCACTGTGTGATCGCCGCGCTGGCAAATGTGTCCTGACAGCAGATGATGGCTGTCATCCCCATATCAAGGAAACGGGGGAGATGCTTTTCCATACATTCGGATAGGTAATATGAACAGCCGGCATAGGACGAGTTGACTTTCAGTCCGTGACTGCGCATCGCCTGGAAGAATGCCCTGTGACGTACCTGCATGATATGGGAACCGAGCGCGCTGCTCAGATATCCGATTTTTCTGTGTCCAAGTTCCTTCAGGTGTCCTATGGCCAGATCCATACCTTCTTCATTGTCGATACCCACGTAGGAGATCATAGGGTTACCAATAATATGGTTGTCATAGAGAACTGTTGGAGTATGACAGGTATGAAAATCGTTCATCCATGGTTCTACAAGGGAGAATCCCAGCAGAAAGGCTCCGGAAAAGTCATGTTGCAGCATGAAAGCGTCATACGAGATTTCTCTCTGGACGTCAGCGTCCACCGGAACGACTGCCACCTCATATCCCGCCGGCTCTGCGATCTGGCGGAATCCCATGACGATATCATAAGCAAAGTGATGGGGTTCTTCATATTGAATGTTATTTCTCTGAACGATGATGCACAGCTTCTTTGCCGGCTTTTTATAACGGCGCAGTTTTGTGTAGCCAAGTTCAACTGCGGTTTCGAGGATATGTTTTTGTAATGTTTCGCTGATATCGGGGGCGTCATTTAGCGCTTTTGAGACGGTACCTTTGGAAATACCTAGTTTATCAGCGATGTCCTGTATGGTTGTCATGGTATATTACCCCCTTATCTTCCAAAAACTTATAGAAATATTATATAAAAAAACAGTATTGAAATCAATGCGAATACTTATGAATTGAAAAACTGTTTAGATAAGTTTCGGAGAAATATATTCCAAGAAGATAAGTAAAAAAATATGCACAAAAAATAAACAATAAAATTGTGCATAACAGATAAAATTGACTTGTAAAATGAAAATCTGTTGACGATTAGTAATGAAAAGCGTATGATATGGACTAACGAAACAATACGAAACTTATGTAAGGGAGGATGTAAGTATGAAGAAAAGAGCGGTGTCTGCACTGACAGCGGCAGTCATGATCGCATCGCTGGCTGTAACCGGACTTACGGGATGCGGGAACTCAGATGACGGGAAAGAGTCTGTGCGTCTGATGGTCTGGTCACCTCAGGGAGATCAGTCAAAAGATAAGGGAGAATGGCTGCAGACGTGCTGCAATGCATTCGCAGAGGAACATCCGGAGTGGGATATCACATTCGTTTATGGCGTGGCAGATGAGGCTAGTTCCGCAGGTCAGGTCTCACAGGATGCAGAGGCGAGCGCAGATGTATTTCTTTATGCCAACGACAACCTGACAACGATGACGGATGCTGATGCACTTGTGAAATTCGGCGGAAAGTATAGAGAAGAGATCGAAGCAACGAATTCGCAGACATCTTTGGACTCTGTAACAAAAGATGACGAAATATACGGCGTACCGTTCGCGATTAATACTTGGTTTATGTTTTATGACAAGAGTGTATTCTCAGAGGAAGATGTAAAAAATCTTGACACTATGCTGGAGAAAGGCGTTGTGTCATTTCCGTTTACGAACTCCTGGTATCTGGCGTCATTCTATATAGGAAACGGCTGTACGCTTTTTGGGGACGGAACAGATGCGTCCGCCGGAGTTGACTTTGGAGGGGAGAAAGCTCAGGAAGTGACGGATTACCTTATCGATCTGGAATCCAATCCGAACTTCAGGATAGATGCAGATGGCTCCGGTATTGCAGGAATGCGTGACGGCAGTATTAACGCAATGTTTTCCGGTTCGTGGGATGCGGCTGCAGTAAAAGAGGCGCTTGGAGATAATATGGGCGTAGCGGCGCTGCCGACATATACACTGAACGGTGAAGAGAAACAGATGTATGCTTATGCGGGCACAAAGGCCGTAGGTGTGAACGCACAAAGCGATTATATGGTACAGGCTGTGGAACTGGCTATTTTCCTTGCAAATGAAAATTCACAGAGGCTTCACTATGAACTTGAAGATGTCGTTCCGTGCCACACGGCTCTTCTTGAGGATGAAGAAATTCTGTCGGACGAGGTTGTGGCAGCAATTAACGACACGTTCAACCGCACGTCGATCCTGCAGCCGAACCTGGCAGAAATGAGCAACTGCTGGACGCCGGTGGAAAACATGGGAAAAGGAATACGTAACGGCTCTATTACTCATGAGAATGCCGCAGAGCAGACAGAGCAGATGAACGAAGCTATGAACAGTGATGGAATCTGAGAATGAGGTGACGAGGATGGGAATATTGAAAAAGAGAGTAAATGAGTTTCCGACTCCGTATACATGTACGAATGCAATCCGTAATGGCGGGCTTGAGACAAAGCTTTCCATGGTACTGATGGGAATGGGAAACATGGTTCACGGACAGATCATAAAAGGACTTCTATATCTGGCTGTGGAAGTAGCATATATTGTTTTTATGGTAATGACGGGCGCACACTGCCTGGCGATGCTTCCTTCGCTTGGAACTGTCGCTCAGGAAGAAATATGGGATGAAGAACTACAGATCTATATCTACACGGAGGGAGATCAGTCGATTCTTATTCTGCTCTTCGGTGTGGCAACCGTGCTTGTTACATTCCTGATGGTATGTGCATGGAGGGGAGCGCTCCGAAGTGCATATAAGGCTGAGTGCCTGGCAAAAGAAGGAAAGCATGTCAATAATTTCGCAGAAGATTTAAAGACGCTGCTTCATGAGAACCTGCACAGACTGTTCATGACACCGCCGATGTTCTTTATCGGTGCATTCACGATCCTGCCGCTGATTTTCATGATCTGTATGGCGTTTACTAATTACAGTAAGATCGGTAGTCATCTGATGCTATTTGACTGGGTTGGACTTGATAATTTCAAAGCGCTGTTTGATTCATCAAGTATCCTTGGAAGTACATTCTGGTCAGTACTTGGCTGGACACTTATCTGGGCGTTTTTTGCAACATTCTCCAACTACATATTCGGTATGATCGTCTCTCTTTTGATCAACCGTAAGGGAACAAGAGCAAAAGGCTTCTGGAGATTCTGTTTCGTACTTTCCTGTGCGGTGCCGATGTTCGTATCCCTGCTGATCATGAGAACGATGCTTCAGCCGGAAGGCGCGATCAATGTACTTTTGAGAAATCTGGGTCTGATCGCACAGGACGCGAGCCTTCCGTTCTTTACGGATCCCACGTGGGCGAGAGTGACAGTTATCGTGATCAACGTGTGGGTCGGAGTACCGTACACACTCCTGCAGCTCACAGGTGTACTGCAGAATATCCCGGCAGAACTTTATGAGGCGGCTCAGGTGGACGGAGCCAACGCATTTCAGACGTTTACAAAGATCACACTTCCGTACATGCTGTATGTGACGACTCCATATCTGATCGTTACATTTACAGGAAATGTCAATAACTTTAATGTAATATACCTGTTATCCAACGGAGATCCTGTTACCGATCTGTCGTCTACGGCGGGCAAGACGGATCTGCTTGTTACGTGGCTGTACAAACTGACTATTGATAAACAGTACTACAATATCGGTGCTGTCATAGGTATCCTGACATTCGTGATCCTTGCTGTAGCGGCACTGTTGACCTACAGAAACACGAAGTCATATAAAGAGTGGTCTCGGAAACTCTTGAATAAAAAGTGAATACGACTGAAGATTACGATGGAGAAGGGAAAAGCAGAGTGAAAAGATTCAACCATGCCGGAAACTGTATCGATAAAAGAGCGGAAGGCATGATTT
>DWXI01000123.1 GCA_019119265.1 Candidatus Mediterraneibacter intestinigallinarum
AAAAGGAGCCGTCCGTGAGGGCGGCTCCGAGCCGTTTGTATGCGCCATTTGAGGACTACACCATGGCAGAGGTGGCAAATCAGGCCGGTCATGCAAGCGAGCAGACTACAGCTGTTTATACGAATATGACCTGGGAGATTATTATACCTTGGATATAAGGTTTCCTATTTGGAAACTTTTCGCAGAAAAGTTAAATGTGTGTCTATTGTCTGTTGAACATAGATTATAAGCAAAACGAGCTTGTCGCACAGTGTCAGGAGTATGCAAAGGAATCAGGTGCAACGATCACGCTGACATCCGATGTAAAAGAGGGAACAAAAGATGCCGACGTTATCTACACAGATGTATGGGTATCCATGGGAGAGCCGGACGAAGTATGGGAGAAGAGGATTAAAGAGCTCTCTCCATATAAAGTGACAAAAGAAGTGATGGCAAACGCAAAAGACAGCGCGATCTTCCTGCACTGTCTTCCCGCATTCCACGATCTGAAGACAAAGATCGGAAAAGAAATGGGTGAGCGTTTTAATATAGAAGATATGGAAGTGACGGACGAAGTGTTCGACTCCGAACAGTCTAAAGTGTTTGACGAGGCAGAGAACCGTATGCATACGATCAAGGCTGTGATGATGGCTACGCTGGGAATTGAAGAATAAGAACAGATACCGCAGGTAAACATATTTTTGAAGCGGCGTCTTCGGACAAGTGCCGGACAGAGTTAGAAGTATTAATTCTGTCCGGCATTTTTACGTGCTTTTTACATGGATGTAATACAACCGGGAAAAGATATCTGTTAGAATTACACTTGAATATGTCTGTCGGACGAATATGACGCCATGTTGCGGCTAAAATTATTAGAATGGAGAAATAGAAGATGAACATATTTGATATTCTCGGCCCTGTTATGGTTGGCCCGTCCAGTTCCCATACGGCGGGAGCGGTCAGAATAGGGTATGTTACAAGGACAATGCTGGGAGAAGAGCCTGTGAATGCCATGATCAGCTTGAGCGGTTCATTTGCAGCGACAGGGAGCGGACACGGAACAGACCGGGCGCTTATCGCAGGGCTTCTTGGTATGAAGCCGGATGATATGCGCATACCGGACAGCTTTGAACTGGCAGAACAGGAGGGGCTGTCTTTTTCTTTTGCAAATATACGGCTCCCAGGGGCACATCCGAATACGGCTGTACTGGAAGTGGAAGGGAAAACAGGACTGTCAATAAAAATACAGGCATCCTCGCTTGGCGGAGGCCGGATTATGATCGATAAACTGGATGATACGGAAGTACACTGTACAGGTTCCTGTCCGACTTTGATTATACACAATCAGGACAGTCCGGGTATGGTATCGGAAGTAACAGGTATTTTGTCGCGGAAGAATGTTAATATTGCGACTCTGCAGCTTTATCGGGATAAGAGGGGCGGACTTGCAGTAATGGTGATAGAGACAGATCAGACGGTTCCTCGGGAAACAGTCTCCATGCTGGAGAAGTTGGAAGGTATTGAGCGTATTATGTATATCCGTGGGGAGGAAGTGTAATGTCGTATTCATCTTTAAATGAGATCACACAGAGGTGTAACAGCGAAGGTATTCCGTTTTGGAAGGCGGTACAGTATTCAGATATGGAGGAACGGGAAGTAACAGAGCAGGCGTCCTTTCAGATGATGCAGAAGATGTGGAATGCTATGAAAGCAGCGGGAGATTCTTACGATAAGGATCAGAAATCGCGCAGCGGTCTTGTAGGGGGCATGGGCGGTCAGATGAGGAGTTATATGGAAAAAGGCGATACGCTGAGCGGGGATTTTATGTCCGAAGTGATTGCACAGGCATTGGAGATGGGCGAGTCGAATGCCTGTATGCACCGGATTGTCGCAGCGCCGACTGCCGGAGCCTGCGGTGTGCTTCCGGCAGTGCTCCTTCCGATATACAGCCGAAAAACAGCATCGGATACTGAGATCACGGAGGCAATGTATACAGCCGCAGGGATAGGGCAGGTTATTGCGTCCCGGGCTTTTATTGCAGGTGCGGCAGGCGGTTGTCAGGCTGAAATCGGCTCGGCATCGGCAATGGCTGCGGGGGCGCTGGTATCCCTCAGGGGAGGAACGGCAGAGCAGATCGCACATGCGGCTGCTATGGCGCTCAAAAATCTTCTCGGGCTTGTCTGTGATCCGGTGGCGGGACTGGTTGAAGTGCCCTGCGTTAAGCGGAATGTGATAGGTGCGGTTAATGCCGTTTCAAGCGCAGATATGGCTCTTGCCGGAATTGTAAGTAGAATCCCGCCGGATCAGGTCATCGATGCGATGAAAGAAGTAGGGGAGAGTATGCATATTTCTTTAAAAGAGACAGGGGAAGGCGGAGTGGCCAATACTCCGGAGGCAAGAAAAATAAAATTTAATCTGAACTTACAATGACTTAACGTTCCGTTGGTGATTATTTTACATCATTTTCCTATAATGTATCTCGGTAATTCAAAAGAAAAGAAGTTGAAAAAGGGAGAACAGGAATGAAAAGAAGAATAATAAGTGCGTTGCTGCTTGTCTGTATTACTGCGGCAATCGCTTCAGGATGCGGTTCTGATGAACCGGTTGAAACAGTTGATCTGAACAGTATGACTCTGGAAGAGATTGAAGCACAGGCAAAAGAAGAGGGAGAACTTGCATCTGCGGCGATGCCTGATACATGGGCCAACTGGGGTGAAACATGGCAGGAGTACACAGATACGTACGGGATTGAGCATGTGGATACTGATATGTCTTCTGCGGAAGAAATTTCGCTGTTTGAGACAGAGGGGACAGATGCTACGAAGGATATTGGTGATGTAGGACAGGCATTCGGACCGGTAGCGGAAGAGCAGGGAGTTACACTTCCGTATAAGACAAGCTACTGGGATTCGATTCCGGACTGGGCGAAAGACGATGACGGAGACTGGATCATAGGATATTACGGCACAATGTCTGTTATTGTTAACAACAAGATCGTAAAAGACACACCTACATCTTTTGAAGATATCTTAAACGGTGATTATATAGTTGCAGTCGGAGACGTGCAGGCTGCCACTCAGGCTCAGTATGCAGTCCTTGCTGCAGCAATTGCTTACGGCGGAGATGAAAGCAACATTCAGCCGGGACTTGATTACTTCAGACAGATTGCTGAGCAGGGAAGACTTGACCTCGGCGAGTTTACTCAGGCACGTATCGAGAAAGGAGAAGTCGGAGTAGCTTTCTTATGGGATTTCAACGCTCTTGGTTACAGAGAGCAGTTTGTAGAGAATAATCCGGATGCAGACTTTACAGTTTTTATCCCGTCTGAGGCATCTGTCCAGACCGGATATGCTACAATTATCAACAAATATTCAAAGCATCCGTGTGCTGCGGCTCTTGCGAGAGAATACATTTTAAGTGATGAGGGACAGATCAATCTTGCAAAAGGTTATGCAACACCGATACGTGAGGATGTGGAGCTTCCGGACGATGTGGCTTCAAAACTCCTGGACGACAGCCAGTATGCAAACGCGAGAATGGTAGAAGATCAGGATGCATGGGACGAGACCGCGCAGACGATCGGAACATTGTGGCAGGAAGAGGTTGTAGCTTACGCACAATAAAATGTATTGACGGATGACCGGACTGCT
>DWXI01000124.1 GCA_019119265.1 Candidatus Mediterraneibacter intestinigallinarum
GGACGGTAAATCCTTTTTCTGATGCGATTTCAGCAGCAATTTCCTGCATCCTGTTTTCCAGATCCGGCGTCAAAACCTCAGCACGGTATTTTACTGACCATACCACATGGTAGTTAATATTATATACGCAGGTTCTTGAACGTATGAGATTTTGTTTCATACACATAGTATAACATAGCAAAGAGAAAACGTAAACATACGTTCTGGCTTTTGCCGCTGTAAATGCACTTTCATCCTGGCAATGAATTACCGAGGATTCCCGCTTGTCGTCCTAATAATAGTTCTAATTTTGCCCAAAATCAACGTAAATCTATTTCAGGGAAGGTTAATACACGTGTGGAAGATATTATATAGATTCAGATACGGAAGAGGGAATCCGAAAGATTATAGATACTGCTCAAGAGAAACTTAAGCTTCCTGCCGGCGATGTATATCCATCCCAGCAGGCTACCATCCTGACCGGTTATAGGAACAGACTGTACGCTGATAGAATGATATGGGGGATGCCCCGTTATGACAAGAGTGGCTTGGTGATCAATGCCCGCGCAGAAACTGTATTTGAAAAACAACTCTTCCGGGATACCATGGGTTCACGGCGATGCATAATCCCGGCAGCAGGCTTCTATGAGTGGAATTGGCAAAAAGAGAAATTCCGGTTCTGGAGAGATGGACAGCCGGTCCTGTATCTGGCGGGTTGCTACGACCTTGAAAACAGGTTCGTGATCCTTACTACCGACGCGAACAGTTCAGTTTCCAAAATCCATGACCGAATGCCCGTGATCCTGGAGCCTGACGAATTACAAGTTTGGTTTGGGCGCACTTTTGATTATGTGCGGCTCCTGCATAAGGCCCAACCATTTCTTCAATCCGGTTCAGATTACCACCAGCTTTCGTTATTTTGACAGCAAAAAAGGAGACACTTCTGCCTCCCTTAGCGACCCCCTATCCTGCGCATCTATTTGGACATTTTCAGCTTTTCTGCCTCACTCACGATGCGCATAGTTTCTCCTCCCAGTATCCTCATAAGTAGAGCTTTCCTCGTAACACTGACATCCGTTTTCTTGATGGCTTGCACATTTAACTCTGTCTTGAGTAATCCGGAATCTCCAATTTTCACGCAACTTGTCACTCCAATGTTGCTCGTGTTTTAGCAATTTTTCCCTTCAAATCCACACAGAATTCCGGATAATCTGCATGACCGAACAGGATCATCTTGTTTTCCAGTTCCTTAAGTGTTTGGACAAACTCCGGCACATCTATTTTCGCAACGCTGCACATGATGACACGGTACGGGCAGTCCGGCATGGCATACTCCTGCCCATAATCCACCCGAACCTTGTGCTTTACGAACAATTGGTCGGCCAAGTAGCCGCCCGTGTCCACGAAAGCAAAATATTTCTTTCTCAGCGAGAACTTTTTCAGTTCCCAATAATTCAGTCCTTCCATCTTTCCCCCTGCTCAATCAGCGTCAGGTATTCCCTTGGCACGCCGGTTATATATGCATACATCCCGCAATGTGGGCATGTATCTGTCTTGATCACAAGGCCTCTTCCGCGTACAACGCGCACAATGGTCGCCACGCTTCCGGGAGTTATCCCTGCACCTGCGCCGTTCCGAATTTCCCTGTCGATTCTGACCTGCCGCCCCTGCAGCATTTGGCCTGTATACCGTTTTGGGATCATATTGTTTCCTCCTCGCTTGCCGTCCTGAAGCGCCTCTTTAACCCCTTCAATACTTTCTTTGCATCCAGAGGCAAAACCTTTTCATCGCTGGTAAATATGACCGGAAGTCCTTTGGATGGTTCTTCTGATCTCACGTAAGCGTCATGCGACAACGGACAGATGAATGTCTCTTCCGGATAATAGTGATCGAGATACTCATTTAACAATACTTTCACATCTTCCAACCTATCTTCAGAAAAAATTTCAGCGGCTTCACCACCCCCTGAAAGATCAGCATCATCCACATACCTCAAAAACCTGTAGCATCCATCCTTATATTGTATAGCAAACCCAAATACATTCGGATCATCCGGGATCAGTGTAACCGAACCGTCCTCTGTATAATCGAAGAAGAGCATTCCTCCTGTTTCCTCATACAGAGTCAGAAGTTCTTTACTGCTATTACACATGCCCTCGAAAAGCGCCTTATCCTGTTCATCGTCTCCGCTCGGAATTATAAGACCAGAATCCATCAGATAACGTAAGAAAACCGCTTCTGTTCCACCTGTTTTCAATACTTCTTCAATCCAACCGTTGACTTCTGCCGTCCATTCGCCAGTATTCCAGTCATACCATTCCCTGCCATTCTCAAGGTCATGTGACAGTTCCAAATCGGCTGATATGTCATCGTCAATATTCAACATCACGTAGAGACCATATCCCCTATCGCTGGAAAACAGCATTACAAATGATGTTCCTACCGTTAGCAGATCCATGATCGGGTCGTCCATGTTTTCCAGCTCCATATCCAGGTCGACAGTATGCATGTACTTCAGACGCCCGATATTCCGGTTCACCTTTTTCAGGTACTCCTCTGCAATTTTCTTCACTTCCCGGAGCATGATCCGTTTCGCCTGTACAGCCTCTTCGCAGGCATCCAGTGCCTGGAGTGTTTCAGTGATATCGATACAGTTCTTTTCAATCCGAGTTATTTTTCCCATAATCTTTCTCCTATTGTTCTGTCTTTAATACCGATGATCTGATAATAACATATATCACATGCTACAGTTTTTTCTGGCATGTGGGAATCCGACATCTATCCTGATGTGCATAAACGCCAAGCCTTATTAATCCCCGCCGGCCTTGAAGTTGTAGATGGGCCGGATGATCTTTTTTACATCTACCGTAGCGCTGATATTTTCCAGGATGGATTCCAACGGCTTGTAGGCCATAGGACATTCATCCAATGTATCTCGACCAACTGATGTGGTATAAATACCATCCATTTCCTTCCTGAATTCCGACACGCTGAAGGAATTTTTCGCTTCTGATCGGCTCATCAGTCTGCCGGCACCCGCATGGATGTCCGGCATCAGCCGGATCTTCTCACCTTTTGCAAACTCCTGGCTGCTCAGTTCCATTACCTGGCGGACGCTCGCCTGGTCCACCAGGTCAGTATAAATAATTGCGGATGCGTACTTTCCCGTTATTTCGAACATTATACTTTTCCCCTTCCGATATCAAAACCATACCATATAATCCAGAGAAATATTCTTTCTGTGATTATATTTCCTGTTTCCCCTGTCCTGCACCCCCACCATGGGGTTACTACGGTTTTCTTCCACAATTCGGGCAGTATTTGACCTACTACAAATACTGCGTTTTCATCATCTTGGATCCATAATGCCTCTTTCCCGTTGCAACAGACGCAACTAGGCATATTATCCGCTTTCTTTTTCCGTACGCCCTTCTTCTGTTTTTTCTTTTTGCATACAAATTCATTATCCTCAAAACATCATTGAAAGCGCTATAATCCCTTGGAATTCGTCCTAATCTGCGCCCACAAACTGGGCAATAATCTATCGGTATGCTCAAAGCTCCTATTCCTCGGTTTTGATGCCTTTTGTCCATAACAGGGATACGGATGACCAATTCTGAACATGCAGTTCCATAATCACGTATTTCCGCAGTCGCTGAATCGTCAGCAACATTCCCTATAACTGGAAGATAATCTGAAATAGCATTTCCTGATCTTCTGCAAAACTTACACATACTTTCTCCTATGCATCTTTAAGACGCTGCGA
>DWXI01000125.1 GCA_019119265.1 Candidatus Mediterraneibacter intestinigallinarum
TTTATGCCCATATCTTTTATTATCCTTTTGTTGTAAATAGGAGGCTTGATATATCATTTCTACTATATATATTAGGATTTTATCACTTAGATTCCCATAAGGCAATGAATTTCCGCTCCTTTATTCTAAGTCCCGTATCCCACTTATGATCTTATTGAAATGGTTATAGTCGTCAAATCTCGGCAGAATAAGTCGTGAAGTAAAAGAAACAGAAACCCTATAGCCGGTGGGCTATCATATCGCCTTTATCAAACGTCTCACTTTTTACCCAGTCTACATCTGCCGCATTTATATTGACAATACTGAAAGCTTCCGCTACTTTCTTTCCGACGCATAGACCGCTTTTATCTCCATCCCGTCATCCATCTGCTCCAACCATACATAATAATCCCGGATGTAGTAACTGGCATACTGTTACTAAAGAGAATACAGTTCCAACTATTGCCCAGAAATACCAGCTATGTCGAGTGTCCTCGCCAACATATCTTTAAAGTTTTTACGTGATTTCTTCTTCACTCTGGATGTATCCGTATTTTTGCAATGCGCTGCGATATATTTGAAAATAGCAGGTGTCATCGCTGACCATATCAGTTTTTCACAGATGGTGTTTTTCATATTCATGCTCCTTCAAAACGTATTCATAGACGAGGGACTGATTGCCGGAGCCATCCTGAAATAGCTTCTCTGCCACTTTCTTAAATCCACGTTTTTCATAAAACTCCCACGATACAAGAGTATTTGTAAAAAGCCGTACACACTCTGCTCCATCATCTTTTGCACGATTCAAAAACTGCGTGACCAATGCGGTTCCCAAACCTTTTCTGTAATTCCTTCTGGACGAAAGGGCAACGAGTTCTAGATCGCATTTTCCAAAGATTTCCTTGTCCCTTTCCTGTGCCTGACGGACAAAAGCATCAAACTGTTTCTGGAACGGTGCTGACATTTTATATCTTTTCAAAAAGAACTTAAGGAACTTTTTACACCAACGTCCATAATGCCTTTTTGTCTCATACTGAGCTGCCAGGGCCTTGCTGAAATGCTTATCATATTTCCCACAAATAAATCCTATGACCTGATCATCCTCCGTTTCCGCAACATAGGTGAAATTGCATTTTTCAATCAAGATCTGCGCGTAATCACGCAAAAATATTTTATCGTTCTGATCCACAGAGCATGAAAAGAATCCTTCGTAAAAGCAATCCCCGCAGGCTGCGGCATCTTCTTCCTTATATGGACGAACAGTAAACATATGCGTATCCTCCTATGTGCAAAGGGGTTAGCTTTAACTAACATTTATTATATCAAGTGGCACATAAGAGGTGCAATTCGTTTTTCATTATATTATCTATTCCGTAAGTTTCCATCCAAGCGCCTCTTGCCGTACTCCGACAAACTCCGCATAAAGCCCCTGCTGACGGATCAATTCTTCATGCGTTCCCCGCTGTACGATATGGCCGCCGTCCAGCACAAGAATCTGATCCGCATGGCGGACTGTCTTCAGTCGGTGAGCGATCATAATAAGAGTCTTCCCTTTGGTCAGCGCCTCAATAGCAGACTGGAGCTGGGCTTCGTTTTCCGGATCGACATTTGCCGTGGCTTCGTCGAGTATCACGATCGGAGCATCTTTTAAAATTGCCCTGGCAATACTGATCCTCTGCTTCTCTCCGCCGGATAATGTCCCTCCGCCCTCTCCCAGCACGGTATCGTATCCGTCCGGCAGTTCAGTAATAAACTCATGGCAGCACGCCGCCTTTGCCGCTTCCACCACCTGTTCATGGTCAGCGTCCGGGCATCCGAATCTAATATTGTTTTCCACTGTATCATTAAAGAGATAGACATTCTGGAAGACCATGGAAATGTTCTTCATCAGACTGTCCAGCTTATATTCCCGCACGCTGTGTCCGCCTACGAACACCTCTCCTTCCGGGACGTCCCAGAACCGTGCGATCAGATTGCAGAGCGTAGTCTTACCGCCGCCGCTGGGACCGACTACTGCTGTCGTTCTGCCTGATGGAACCATAAAATCCACATGTTCAAGGATCTGGCGCCCGCCATAAGAAAAGCTAACGTCCTTAAATTCCACTGACGCATCCTCCGGCGTTAGATCCGCTCCATTGATATCCATGACCGGCGTCCTGTCGATCTCCTCCGCTTTCTCCATAGAAGTGCCCAGCATCTGCAGGTTATCCGCCATATTCCCGGCGCTCTCAAGCTCTGCATAGAGCATAAACGATGCGATCAGCATCAGCATACACCGTACAAGGGAAAGAGTGCCGGAGAAATAAAACCCAAGGGCTGCAGCCGATATGCCCACTGCGAAAACACGGACTGTGATCTGGCGAATTCCCATCCAGGGAGCTACAGACTTCTCCAGGCTGAGAGCCTTTTGGCAACTGTCATCCACTGTCTTCTGCACAGTCTGGCTGCTGTCTTTATCCAACCCGTATGCCTTGACCACACTCATGCCCTGGATATATTCAAGTACCGCTTCCACAAGATTCATCTGGGCGTGCTGTCTTTCCGGCCCGGTGCGCAGCATGGCTCTTTGAGAGAGCTCTGTCACCCCGAGGTAAGCTAAGATCCCGAGTATTGCCAGAATGCCTAAACGCCAGTCCACTACAATAAGCCCCAGGCAGAGCGCCAGCGTGTTCAGAAATCCTCCCACTACACTGACCAGACAGCGGGCAGCACTGTTTTCCACATCACTCAATGTAGTTGTGACGACAGCCGTAATATTCCCCAGTGAATTCTCATTGAAATATCCAAGTGGGATATAACGAAGCCGGTCACCAATGTGCACCCTCTTTTCCGCCACCATAAAATATCCTGTCTCTGTCTCTGCATTGACGGACCAGTAGGAGCATAAAAGCCGCCCTGTCATAGATATGACCAGGATGAGTATGATAGGCAATACACTTACGGGCTGTCTGCCCACCAGAATATCCAGAGTCATCATCAAAGCCGCAAACTGCAGAGCTGAAAACACCGCTCCCAAAAAAGCGACTAGCATTGCTTTTATTAATAGATTCCGCTTCGTACCAGCAAATGCAAATATCTTCTTCAACACACTGAACATTGCTTATCACTCCTCTCTGTCCCTGAAATCCAGGTGTGCTTCCCACATCTTGGCATAAAGCGGGCATGTCTTCAGCAGCTCTTCCTGTCGTCCAAGTCCTGCAATTCTTCCATCTTCTACTACAACAATCTGATCCGCATCCGTGATCGTGGAGAGCCGGTGGGCGATCACGATCAGTGTTTTTCCTTTTGTCAGGCGGGAAATCGCTTTCTGGATCACTGCCTCGTTCTCTGGGTCGATACTCGCCGTGGCCTCATCAAGGATGATTACCGGCGCATCCTTCAACATCGCTCTCGCAATAGAAATCCTCTGCTTCTCTCCGCCCGAGAGGTGACCGCCTCCGCCACCGCAGACTGTGTCATACCCCCGGTCCAGCCCGCGGATAAATGCCCCGCACCCGGCCTCTTCCGCTGCTCTTTCCACCTCTTCATCTGTGGCATCCGGCCGTCCCATCCGGATATTTTCCCTGACTGTCCTGTCAAAGAGATAATTATCCTGAGACACATATGCGATCTGTCGATTGAACTGTTCCATAGGAATACTTCGCAGATCAGCTCCGCCAAATGTGATCCGTCCGCCGCTCACATCCCAGAAACCGGCAATGAGTTTAGCGATCGTGGATTTGCCCGATCCGGAAGGACCTACCAGAGCAGTGACCGTTCCCGGCATGATCTTCAGGCTGATATCATGCAGCACTTCGCCGCTCTCTTCTTTGTATGTAAACGAAACGTGATCCAGGCTGATCGATGCTCCGTCCAGTACTGCTTCCCGAACCGGCCGCTCCAGTTCCGGCGCATCCAGGATTCCGGAAATCTCCCCTACATTCGTTCCCACCACAGCAAGCTCATCCACAAAGGTCATGGCCGCCAGCAGAGGTCCTGTCAGCCCCAGTGTCAGGATGATAACAGTGAGGAACACAGATGTCTCCAGGGTGCCTCCCGACCATAGGAGAAGTCCCACAGGAAGGACCGGAAGCAGTACCGATGGTACGATTGCCTGCATAGAAGCCATATATTTCTGATTATCCGCCATCCAGTCAACATAGTACTGCGCGTTTTCCCGTACAGCATCAGAATAACGCCGGTAAGAACCTGCCGACTGGCTGAATGCCTTCACAACCTGGATACCTCCCACATACTCCACAATGGCATTTGCCATACGTTGGCCGACTTCAACTGCCCCCTGCCAGCGCACAGCATAAGTTTTACCGCTCTGGGATGCGATCGCCATGCCAGCAACTGTTGTCACAAGGGATGCAATTCCCATTCGCCAGTCCAGTACAAATATGTACACCGCAATAGCAAGAGGTACAAGAATATTCGACGTCATTTCCGGGATCAAATGGGCAAGGGTAGGTTCCATCCCCTCCACCCGGTCAACAATCGTCGTCTTGTACTGACCGGACGGTGTATCCAAAATCGTTCCCATAGGAACCCGGCTCAGTTTGGCAAGAAGCCGCTTTCTCACCTGTCTTAATGTGTGGTATGTGGCAGTGTGGGACAATACCGTAGACAATGTGGAAAACAGCGCCTTTCCTGCATATCCGATCAAAGCGACCAGACACCACAGCAGACACTCCGACAGGCTGCCGCCATTGAGCAGAAGTCTCAGAATAGCAGCGACGCAGAAATACGGACCCATGCCGCATGCTACTCCAAGCACAGCCAGAACTACCGCCCCTGCAAAAGCAGCATGATAACCTTTCGCCCATCCCCACAGAACAGCAAAGGGTGACGGTTCTTTCTCATTTTTCATTTTGCTCATCTCCTGACTAAAAATAAAATCGGTTAAGATAATTAGATAAAACTAACTGCTGATTAAAAATAACGCTGCCGATCAACATGACGCTGTAACACGCTCCCGGCAGCTTCTCCCGGATCCTGCTCTGGTAAATCCCATACATCTTCCCAAATATATCCAGTTTTCTTTTTAGATAACAGTACTATCTAATAACATGGTTATCTTATACCTTACTAATATCTCTGTCAAGATGGAATTCTCAAACTATTATGAAGTTTCCTATTAATGAAATGAAAAGGATCTCAGTTCCCTGAGATCCCCAGAAGTTTAAACCAGCCTGCTGAATAAAAATCCCTCAGGCTATGAATGTAACCTTTTGCCTTATCCCTCGGCATATCGTGCCGCACAGTCTCAAACATACCATTAAACAGTGCGCTTGACATGATGTGGATAAGCGCATCGTCAATCTGTGGCAGCGAATATCCGGCCTTTGTCATCCGCTCGATCAGAAGGCGGCTCGCGTTATCTTCAATCTCCGCCAGTGTATCCAGGTAATGCTCATATTTTGTTCCTGCCGCACTGCACGTGATCAATTTGAAAGCATCAAAATTATCATAAATATGGTCAAACATCCATGATGTTTCTGACTCCGGCACTTCCGGAAGGTTCGAAACCTGATCTTCCACCGGCTGGGCAGCGAACGCCTGCTGCGCCGCTCGATACCGATCCAACAGTTCTTTCGCCGGCTTTTCTACCAGTTCGTCAAACAATGCTTCCTTGTCTGAATAGTAACGGTAGATCGCTCCGGTGGTCACCCCGAGAGAAGCCGCGATATTCCTTAAAGACGCTCTCTGATATCCCACTGCAAGGAATTCCCGTTTGCCTGCTTCCAGCAGATCTGCACGGAGCTTTTCGTTGATCGGTCTCATGCCAGTTCCTTCCTGTATTACTTGCCTACATTTAATAACATGGTTATCTTATAAGAGTTTTTTTGATCTGTCAAGTCTGCTTTCTTTTCTTCCCTTGTATAAGTCAGTACAAAGCTATATTATACAAATATCAACTCAATATCATAGTTCATCCTCTAGCAGCCGGATAGCCTCAACCTGTGTAATCTTAGCCGGATAGGTCGCAAGTATTTCTCCTGTAAAAGAAACAGATATTTGATCTCCTACGTCCAAATCCTCTATGGAAATATCCGTATTACGCCACGTTATCTCCGTTACTTCCTCAGCCGGGAACCAGAAAGCTCCCCTGTAATTCACGTCGTTTTCATCCATTCCCTGCACAGTAAGATTGTTCCCCTCTATTTTCGAAACTGTTGCATAAAACGTCTGAGTAGGATATGCATTTTTATATCCTGCAGAATATAAGATTCCTGTGGCCGCACCGCCGCATAACAGCAGCAATCCGGCTGTTACGGCCATTTTTTTCTTTGTCAATGGTAAACACCTCCCCCTGCAGATTGTTTTCTGCCCCTGCTTTTGTTTCAGATTGCAAACCCGGCAAAGCTTAATTCACAACCCTTTCCCACGCGGCTGACAATGTTGACAATCCTCGTCATAACCTCCGGATATTTTTCCTTTTCTGTTAAAACGAGAATCTTGCTATACCCCTCGGAATACTCTGCCTCATCAACTTCCTCAATCTCTCGGACTTCCCGCAAAATTTCTGAAGCTTCTACTTCGCTCAACGTCTTTGACAGCCGATAATACCTTCCCATGGTTCATTCCTTCTTCCTTCGATTAGCTGTATCTAACTAGAATATAACGCTTTTTTAGGAAAAACACAATGGTTCGGGCGATTAAAAACCGCCTGCATCATTTTAAACAGCCCAGCCAAGGCTTTCCTGCTGGATATGATATAATCTCTGGTATAAACCTTTCTTTTCCATCAACTCACTGTGAGTTCCGCTTTCCACTAATCTTCCATCCTCTAAAACAAGTATCTGATCAGCGTCCACCACAGTTCGCAGCCGATGCGCGATCATGATGACGGTTTTCCCTTCAACCAGCCTTGCGATTGCTTTCTGAACCAGAGCTTCATTTTCCGGATCAAGGGAAGCTGTCGCTTCATCAAGCAGAATGATCGGTGCATTTTTAAGCAATGCACGTGCAATAGAAATCCGCTGGCGCTCTCCGCCAGACAAGGTGCTTCCGTTTTCACCAAGAAGTGTCTGATAGCCATCCGGCATTTCACGCACAAATTCATCACAATAGGCCGCCTTTGCCGCAGCAATCACCTGCTCATCCGTAGCATTCGGATTTCCAATCCGGATATTATTCATAACAGTATCATTAAACAATGTAACATCCTGGAAAACGAAAGACATATAGGACATCAAGCTTTCCGGTTCCATTGTTTTGATATCTTTCCCGCCTACAGTAATCGTTCCCTTTTGAATATCCCAAAATCGGGCAATCAGTTTTGATATCGTACTTTTTCCGCTGCCGGAAGGTCCTACTAATGCAGTGACACTACCCTGCGGTATTTTACAGGATACATCTCTGATCACATCGTCTTGATTGTATGCAAAGGTAACATGAGATAGTTCAATATCACAATTATCCAGTGTCTTTTCCTCTCCTGCCATAGCCGGAGTCGTCAAAAGCGTACGCATACGAGTAGTAACAACATTCAAGTTCAGCAAAGAAGACAGATTCGCAAGGATAGAAAGAATGGGACCGTAAATGCGGGTTACCATCAGCAAAAACATCAGCAATGGAATCAATTCAATCTGCCCGCTTGTAAGTAAAATTGCGCCAACGAAAATTGTAATTCCAATACCTGCCTGCAATACCATACTTGCACTGGACATAAAGACACCAACAGCCATTTCAACTTTTACAGCTATTTTTTTCATGGCAAGAAGTGCATGATCCAACGTCTTGAAGCGAGAACCACTTAAACCACAGGATTTGATAATTTTCATACCTTCCAAGTATTCCTGGACCTGGTCCGAAGCCTCCAGCTTTGCATCAACCTGTTTCTCAAATAACTCAATCTGGCGTTTACGGCTTAACCAGATAATCAAAAACGCAATCGGTACAGTACAGAATACACACAGAGCTAATCTCCAGTCAAAGAACGCAAGAAGAATACAGGTAATTGTTACCGTAATTCCATTTGCGATCAATGGCGGTATCGTACTGCTGAGTAATGATTCCATGCTGCTGCAGTCAGCCATCATGTTTGTCGTAAGTTCTGATAAGTCCTTTGTATTGAAAAAACTCATCGGAAGTTTTCGTAAATGATCTGCGATCCGAAGCCTTGTCGCATTGGATTCCTGATAAGAAGCAATATAGGTCTTTCGATAATCATTTTTTGCCGCCAAAAAAACCAGTAATGCAGAAATAATTCCTGCTCCCCATAACATCCAAATATGATTCCACTGTACACTTCCTCCATTTGCTACAGGAATTAATATTTCGCTGAAAATCATTACAGTAACACAAAAAGGAAGAAGCATAGCCAAGTTCGTCAAAGTGCAGGCGAAAACAGCCTTTTTTAAATCCTTATACCCTTTATCCGATAAGAAGAGGGCTTTCTGTAATTTGCTCATATATTACACCGCCTTTCCACTGATCTTCCAGTCGATTGCCTCTGTATAATGATCCCACATCTGAGCATATCGGCCACCCGCTGAAACCAGTTCGTCATGCTTTCCTGTTTCTACTAAATGTCCCTTTTCCATAACAATGATCTTATCCGCATTACGAATTGTAGATAATCTGTGAGCAATAATGATTACAGTCTTTCCCTGCATGAGTTTTTCAAAAGCCTTCTGTATCAGATACTCATTCTCCGGATCACTGAAAGCGGTTGCCTCATCGAGAACAATGATCGGAGAATCCTTGATGATCGCTCTGGCAATCGCAATCCTTTGTCGCTCACCGCCAGATAGATGTACCCCTTTCGTTCCCACAACCGTGTGGTAACCATCTGGCAATTTTGAGATAAAATCATGGCACTGAGCTGCTTTAGCCGCAGCAATCACTTGTTCCTCTGTGGCATTTTCATTTCCCATGCGGATATTGTCCAAAATACTCTGCTTGAAAAGAAAAATATCCTGGAATACAAAACTGACCTGATGCATAAGTTCGTCTTGCGCCATATCCCTTACATCCACGCCTCCAATAGTAATTTTTCCGTCAGACACATCCCAAAAACGTGAAATCAAGTTGGCGATCGTACTTTTTCCGCCGCCCGATGGCCCGACAATCGCAGTGATCTGTCCTTTTTCAGCAGTAAACGAGACGTCTTCCAAAGCCTTTTCTTCACTATTTCCAGTATAAGCAAAGCTTACATGGTCAAAAGCTATATCCTCTCCCTTTGGCTTTCGTGGATGCGCAGTTTCCGGCATTTCCGGGATATTCAGGATTTCGTCCATACGTGCTACGTTCCCGTCAATCTGCATAAAGGATTCTGAAATATACATAATTTTATTCAGGACGCCCGCAATAGCAGGAACAAACAGCAGGTAGAAAATAAACTTCATAGCAAATCCTGTATAATCCGAAGTATTGTCACCGATCAGAATACCCACAGGCACAATGATCAAATAGATATTATTGATAATTGTTGTAAATGCCGGCATACAATTCTGCCATCCAAGAGAAAATTTTAATACCCATTCTGTATAACCACTGATTGCCTCCTGTAATTTTTTAAATGAGGAAGCCGTCTGATTAAATGCCTTTACAACAGACATCCCTCTCACGTATTCAACAGAAGCATTGTTCATTTCTTCAGAAGCTTTTTGATATTTTGCCATATTCTCTTTCATTGCTCCGCTGCCAAACCCAATAAACTCCGCAACAAAAGCAAGAAGGATTCCGACAAGTGATGCCAGGCCAAAACGCCAATCTACAGCGAAAAGAATAATTACCATAACAATAGGTGCAGTAATAGAGGCTACAAAATCAGGAAACTGATGAGCGATAAATCCTTCTACACTTTCAATATTTTCATCCATGATCTTCCGCAGGCGTCCGCTGCCTATCGTAAGATGATAACCTAAAGGGATTTTTGTAATATGATCCGCAAACAGAACCTTTAAATCATAAAGCGTACCAAAAGCCGCCATATGAGAACTGAAAATAGCCAGAAAGTAAAGCAGGATATTTGCAATAATCCCGGCCAATGCCATCCAGCCGTAACTCATTACCTCTCCCATATCCAGTTGCCCCAGATAGGGAAGTGCGCTAATAATTGAGCGGATCATAAAATAAACCGCAATGTACGGGATAAAAGAAGCAATCGCAGCAAGAGAAGAAAGAACAGCAGCTAAAAAAACAAGTCCCTTCCTGTCTGAAGCCAGCTCCATGCAACGTGCCAAACCAGTCTTTGGCTTTGTCTCTTTTGATTGTTTTTTTGACATAGCGCGAAACCTCCTGATAATAATAATCGCATGGTTAGCTTTTTCTAACCACGCGATTATTTTACCGTTTTCGCCCCGCCGCTTCTACTCTGTTCCTTCATATCGAAAGCTAAAATAGCCCGTTCCTACTTTTTATTTCTGTTTCGGTAATCCTTTGGAAGAATCCCATAGACAGACTGAAATGCCTTTGCAAACTTGCTGGCGTTACTGTATCCCAGCTCTAAAGCAATGTCTCCGATTTTTCGATTTTCATTCAGAAGCATATTTGCCGCAAGATTCATTTTATATCGTTTCAGATAAGCGTATGGCGTATCGCCATAAATATGCGCAAAAATATCATAAAACACCGGCAGACTTAAATGTGCCTCTTTTGCCAGCTGTTCCAGCGGAATCCTTTCATCCAGGTGTCCTTCCAGATAATTTCGTATCTGTTTTACAGCCTGGATCTGACCCTTATCAAAGTACTTAAAGTCACAGCCATTCACCTGTGTCAGCTGATCAATATGATAGAGCAGCTCAACTGCTTTTATCTTGAAGTATCCTGCACTCTCCCGCCCTTTTGCCTCATATATTTCTGAAAACAGATGCTGGAGTTTCACCGGTGCTGGACTCACGTACCATTTCTTTTCTATCCCCAGCGTTTCCCCGATTTTGTTAATCTCAATCGGAATTTCTGACATCATGTTTCCTGTGGATGCTGACAGCGCCTGCTTGTCGATCACGAGACTTACTGCAAGGCATCTCCGCAGAGGGAATGAAAAAGAAACCGGCAGATACTGCGTGCCGGCGACTCCAAAAAATTCCGCCGGCAAATAAGATACTGTGTGGTTAGCGAACTCGCACTCATACCGGCCTTCCTTACAATAGGTGATTTGAATAATATCAGGATTAAATTTCTGAGAAGCCATGACTTCAGCCGTATCAAAATCCAAAAAGCAAAGCTGGATACCATCAAAAAGGAAGTAATTTGTAATAATGCCGCGTCCCTTGCAGCCATAGTCGATTATAAGAAAGTCTTCTGTCTGCTCGACAATTCTGGCCCGTTCTCCATACCATTCTTGATTAAAATGATAGTTCATTCAGAGAGTTCTCCTTATGTTAGTATAAACTTACCAGAACAGTATAGCATATGCCCATCAACCAGACAATAAAACACAGCACCTACGCTAAAATGTCTAACCGGTAATATATGAAATGGGCTCCGATTCGTTATAGTCAACTCTTCAATAATATCACGGGTAACGCCAGCAGTCACATGCCCTTTATATATAAGGAAGCTTTCCATGTATTTTGCGATAATCAAACTGAAAATGTGTTTCCCTTTCTGCAGATATCCTGCAACAATGAACTCCTCATCAGCCATACGCTTACATTTGATCCAGTCACTGCTTCTCTTCCCCATATAGTATATGCTATCTTTCCGTTGGACAGGCAGATCAGCACCCGGATCGCATAGTCTGTAGACCTATTCAGTCGCATCGACAATCCCCTGCACTGTCAGATGGAGAAAGTGATCTTTAGCCATAATGGAAGCCACCCTCCTGCAGGACTACTACCGCATGGCAGACACTAGGCTTGGATACATCCATGTGCAGGACCACATCTACAGAACGCACCATACCTATTCTCTTATGAAAAACCAGAATAGTCTACAGGTAATCTTCTCCAGGCGCATGAATCTTCATATCACAGCGCTCCTTCCACGCATCAAGCAATGCTCCAGCCCTCTGCCTGCTCACGGATCGTAATGAAGCGGCGATAAAGTCCTTCCTGCTGAACAAGCTGCTGATGTGTTCCTTTCTGAACAACTTGACCTTTATCCACCACTAAAATCTGGTCGGCATGTTCAATCGTCGCCAGACGGTGGGCGATAACAATAACCGTTTTTCCAATGGTCAGTTCACTAATTGCCTGCTGGATCAGATGCTCATTCTCGGGATCAATACTTGCTGTTGCCTCATCAAGAATGACAATGTTGGCATTTTTCAAAATGGCGCGGGCAATGGAAATGCGCTGTTTTTCTCCGCCAGACAGCGTAGAGCCGCCCTCGCCGATCACCGTTTCATATCCATCGGGAAGAGCCATAATGAAGTCGTGGCACCGAGCCTTTTTCGCAGCCTCTATAATTTCTTCCCGCGTTGCACTTGGATTGCCGAAACGAATGTTGTTTTCAATAGTATCGTGGAACAGATAGACCTTTTGAAAGACCATCGAGATATTGCGGAGCAAACTGTCACAGGTCATGTTCCTCACATCCTCACCGCCTACTGTGACTTCGCCGCTGTCCACATCATAGAAACGGGCAATCAGGTTGCAAATCGTGGTCTTGCCACTGCCAGATGGCCCTACAATGGCCGTAGTGCTGCCCTGGGGGATGGAAAAGCTGATATTTTGCAAAACAGGAACTTTATCGTAGGAGAATGTCACATCACGGAAAGCAATGTCTGTGTTCTGCAAAGAAATATCTTTCCCGTCTTTGTCTATAATGTCGGCGTGTTCAATGCCGTCCAGTTTATCCAGCGTAGCATCAATGACCTCCAATACATGGGCGGCGTTGTTCATTGCTTCCACACTTCCAAAGATCATAAAGGAGAACATATCCAGCATGAGCATGGTAGGAAGTTCCATACTGCCGTTATAGGTCAGCAGAGCGGCCACGGCTACAATGGCAATGGAGGCGGCTTTCAGCGAAAACAGGTGCAGGCAGTTGAAGGGCATATATTCCACTTCAATTTTGATGTTGATTTTCTTGCTGTCGTTGTATGCTTTGCGGATACCGGCAATAGACACGCCTTCCTGCTTAAAGGCTTTCACCACCTGCATCCCTCGCAGATACTCGATGGAACTTTCCACCATATCGTCCTGTGCCTTTTGATGGATAGGCGCGTTTTGGTGGCTGCGTGCCTCCAACAGATGGAGGAATAGGGCAGACAGAAGGACACCAGCCAGAGCAATTCCTCCCGCCAGAGGACTATAAAATGCAAGGAACAATATCAGGACGATAACGGTGATATAGCCATTAACAACGGTGTTGACCATATTCATGGCGAACATTTCCATAAACGAGAGGTCGGTCGTGGCCGCTGCGGACAGTTCTCCCATATTGTTCTTACTGAAAAAGCCCAGCGACACCCGTTTCAGAATATCTCCCAGCCGTATTCTCTCGTCAGCGGTTGCTTCATAACCGACACTTTCCTGCGTGATGGCTCGGAGATATGAGAACAGGTATCGGCCCAATACAGCTAAAATCATGGCCCCCAGCATGATCCAGATGTCCCGTCCCTCCAATGGTTTAACGCCATTGAAGTCATCCAGAACAGCACTCAGTCCCTTTGCAGCCAGCATAATAGGAATTGCGGTAGAAATGCTATGAATGAAAGCGTAGATAAACCCGATGTAAATACGCCGTTTATATTTTCCTGTCCATTGGATCAGTCGATTTACAATCCGAAACATATCAGTTACCTCCTTTCCCGGAACCGGCAGACCAGTT
>DWXI01000126.1 GCA_019119265.1 Candidatus Mediterraneibacter intestinigallinarum
CGCAAAACGAACCGCTACAAAGACAAAGAATATCACTATTACTATTGTCCCACCGGAAAGAAGAACGGCTGCGCCCATCCGGTCATGGTAAAGGAAACTGAGTTGATGGAGTGCGTGCGGGACAGCCTGAAAGGGTTTATTGCCAATGTAGTTTCTCTGGATGAAATCTTATCCGGCATAGACCAGAGCCGTATCAACCGTGAACTTATCAAGGAGTATTCGCAGCAGATCGCCCAGAATGAGCAGCAGTTGGAGCAGATCCGTCAATATAAGATGAAACTGTATGAGAGCATGGTAAACGGCTTTCTGGACAAGTCGGAGTTCCTTTATAACAAAAGCAGTTACAGCGCCCGTATCACCCAACTGGAACAGGCGGTTGCCGCCCTTAAAGAAAAACGGACCGATGTAATGGAAAACCGGAGTGAGCGGAATCGTTGGATTGAGAATTTCAGGCGTTTTTCCGATCTGGAAGAACTGGACCGCAAGGCGGTGATCCAACTTGTGCAGGTGATTACAGTGCTGGGGAAAGACGAATTGCAGATTCAATTTAATTATCAGGACGAATATGAAAAAGCCCTCGCCCTGATTACGCCGGTACAGGAAAGGATGGTGGTCTGAAATGGCGAGAAAGAGCAGGAAACATACTATGGCGCAGGCTGCCATGCCTGCTTCCCCGTTTATCAGCACGGCGCTGTATATCCGGCTGTCTGTGGAGGATAACAATAAACGTGGAAATTCTATCGAAACGCAAAAGCTGGTTCTCGAAAAATTCCTGTTGGGAAAACCTGAACTGCGTCTTTATGACATTTATATCGACAATGGAGCAACAGGAACGAATTTCAACCGTGACGGCTTCCAGCGGATGCTTTCGGATATTGAATCCGGCAAAGTAGGCTGTGTGATCGTCAAGGATCTGTCGCGCCTGGGACGCAATGCCATTGACACGGGATATTACATTGAGCGTTATTTTCCTTCCCATAATGTCCGGTTCATCAGCGTTACGGATCAATTTGACTCTGAAAATGCTGATAATCTCCACGGCGGTATTATCCTTCCGCTGAAAAATATGATTAACGAAGCCTATGCGCTGGACATAGGACGCAAGATAAAGGCCCAGGCCCGTCAGGATATGAAAGAGGGCAAGTATGTGGGTGGCAGGGCGCCATTTGGATATATGAAAGACCCTGATGACTGTCACAAATTGATTATTGATCCGGTGGCGGCTCCTGTGGTACGCCAGATTTTCCAGTGGGCTTATGAAAAAGTCCCTCTCAATCGGATTGTATTGCTGCTTAATGAGGGTGGCTATCCCTCCCCAGGAAAGTATAAAATGCAGACCGGAGAGATCACCCATCAGGCATTGGCTGGTCGTGGTTACTGGCAGACCTGGACGGTTTCTAAGATTTTGCAGGAAGATAAGTATACTGGTGACATGGTGCAGGGGCGGACCAAAACCGTTCTTCATCGGCAGGTGCCCGCAGGCGAGGAAAACCTGATTGTGGTTACTGGCACCCATGAGCCTATTGTTTCCAGAGAGATTTTTGATGCTGTCCAGAAGTACCGGGCAGAAGTGGCCGAGGAAAGCAAGAAGCACCCGGTTATTCCATATACGCCCAATATTTTCAAGGGGCGGATTTTCTGTGGAGACTGCGGGAGAAGCCTGCACCGGCAACGCCAACAATGCAATGGTTCATATCGCTTCCACTGCCTGACCCCTACCAGGGTACATAAAGATAAATGCGCTGGTGTTTCCATCAGCGAAACCGAGCTGATCGCAACGGTGCTGGACATTCTTAAAAGGGAATTAGCCGCCGTTCTGGGGGATTACGCGCTGCTTCTGAACGACAACATTCAAAAACAGGAAAAAGAGGCTGCCACCCGTGAGAAAATCAACCGGGCAAAGTTACAGCTTAACCAAAATCGTGAGTTTTTGCAAACTCTTTATGAAAGTCTGATGAACGGAGCGATTGACAGCGAAGAATATTTCGTTTTGAAAGCGACTTACGAAGAACAGATGCAGGCGGCCCAAAAAGAGCTTTCCTTTTATGAAAACCAGTCTGCCGTCCGTCAGAAACAGACCGAAAAGTGCAAGGACCTGGAAAAAGACGAGCAGGAACTTTTGGCCGGAGGCTCCCTGACTGCCGCTCTCATTGAGCGTTTGATTGAGCGAATCACGGTCTACCCGGATAAACAGGTAGATGTAAAATTCACGTTCCGCGCAGAATTTGAGGCGTTTAAGGAGGCGGAGGCAGAATGAAGAAGTACAGGATTGCTCTTTACATCCGTCTCTCTTTGGAGGACGCCAAAACAGACAGTATGAGTATTTCCAGCCAGCGAAGCATCCTTCGGGAATATGCCTCTGAACTGCCTGAATATACCAATGCGGAACTTATGGAGTTTGTAGATAACGGGTACAGCGGGGCAAACTTCGAGCGCCCTGCGGTGCAGGAATTACTTGACCTGGTACGGGCCAATCGGATTGACTGTATCATGGTAAAAGATTTTTCCCGGTTTGGTCGCAACAGTTTGGAAACCGGCTACTTTATCGAGCGGGTATTTCCGCTGTTTCATACCCGCTTTATCTCTGTCAATGATGATTTTGACACCCAAAAGTTAAAAGGTGATACCGGAGGTATGGAAGTTGCCTTCAAGTATTTAATCAGTGAGTATTACAGCCGTGATATGTCGGTAAAGACCAAAACGGCCAAATACCTGAAATTCCAGCGTGGCGAATACCAAAGTAAAATCTGCCCTTACGGTTATCGCAAAGGGGAAAACGGACGGATGGTGCCGGACCCGGAGACTTCCGAAGTAGTCCAGAAAATTTTTGAATATGCCGTAAATGGCATGAACGCAGCCGATATTGCACGGGAGCTTTCCCGTCAGCAGATTCCCACGCCCGGAGAACATAAGGCCCGAAAAGGAATTAAGACACACGATGTTTCAAGAACTCACGGAATGTGGTGCAATTCTACGGTGCTTCGGATTCTTGCTGACGAACGATATATGGGCACTTATGTGATTGGTAAAAGAGAGGTTACGGAAATTGGCGGCCACAAGATGCGGAGCAAAGCGGAAAGCGACTGGATCAAAATACCGGACCATCATATACCGCTGGTAAATGAGAAAATCTTTTCAAAGGCCAATGCCTCTATTCAGCGTTTTAAGATTCCAAACAGGAAAAAGCACAACTATCTCCTGCGTGGGAAGGTTATCTGTGGATGCTGTAAACATGCCCTGCACCTGGCAAACGGGACATCTTACCGGTGCCGCTTTTCCAGCACGATTCCTTCACTGGACTGCTATAATATTCATATCCGAGAAAAAGAACTGAACCAGCTTGTTTATGAATTACTGTGCAAACAGTTCCAGGTAGCATTTGGCGTTGACAGTTTAGCGGATCTCCGTAAGGTAGATACCGTTGCTTTACGTCAAGCTGACTTTGACCGGCAGATTTTTGAACTGCAGGAAGAAAAGCGGAAGCTGTATGAATCGCTTGTTTCCGGGGGGATTCCGCTCCCGAAATATAAGGAGCAAAAAGAGCAGATCAGTGAAAGGCTGTTGGAAGTGCAGAATACCAAAGCGGTTGTCATGGCCCGTCTTGAAGCCGAACAGGAAGAACGGCAGCACCAGCGCCAGCAGATGGATATTTCCCGGATGCTGACGGAAAGCGATGGGCTGACTTCGGAATTGGTTGATCTTCTGATTGATAAGATTTATGTTTACCCTGATAAACGGGTGGATGTTGAATTTAAGATAAGGGACAGTTTGGCAGCTCACAAATGAGGGAAAGGGATTGATTATGCGGATTGCGTTTTATTACAGAAAAGGCAGCACAACTTTTGGCTGTATGCTGCC
>DWXI01000127.1 GCA_019119265.1 Candidatus Mediterraneibacter intestinigallinarum
CCGAAAAAGGACGGAGATGAGGCATGGAAATACTTTTTTGAGAGGACCGGCATATGCTTCAGGCTCCGCTCCATAATCTGAGAAAAACTAAAGGGTTTGGAATCTGATTAAAAACGAAGCCGCAAAATGGATAACTCGTCTTTGGCTCAAACAATCCATTTTGCGGCTTAACATCAGCTTCCAAACCCTTAACTTTTTCTAGCAGATTACTTCGAAGTCGCCTTCCTCACATACCGGTCCTCTCTTTTAAGTCTTCCTACGCCTCATCTCCGTCCTTTTTCTGCTTCATCGAATTCGGCAGACACTCCGACAAATCGGAATGTAAAAGAAACTCTGGTTATGGAGATTTCTGGTTCCGCTTGTCTGCTTTATGTCTGCAGGATGCTCCCATGTCAAGCCTGCAGAAAAATCTCCGCTTTTTTATCGCTTTGGCATGCTTTTTTCAACTTGCCTTCGAGCATTTTCATTTTCAGGGAATTGACGCTTCTTGCGTTCTGTTTGCAGACGCGGACGCATTTCATGCAGCCGATACATTTCTTTGTATCTGTTTTTTTCGGCTCTTTTACCGGGATTGCACCCGCCGGACAGACTTTGGCGCAAGCGCCGCAGAGTGTGCACATATTTACATCTGCTTTCGGAAAGAGAGCGTTTTTGCCGTATTTTTTATATGGAGTATTGCCGGGTACCTGGATATTGATATTGTCAAAGGATTCCTCTTTTCTCAGTCGTCGGTTGAGCTCTATTCCGTATTCGGCAATTGTTTTTATATCGGATTTGTTCGGACGTCTTGATCCGATGGAAGGTACGATGGAGTGTTCTGCTGGAAATGCAGCAGCACCGATGACCTTAAACCCGCGGCTCTCTACTTCTGTTTTCAGTTCCAGGAGGGCATCTTCATATTCACGACATCCATATGTGGTAATCAGGGCAGCGGGGGTATTGTCGCCGGAGATATTTTTAAGGTATTCCATAAAAAGAGCGGGCACGCGTCCGTAATATACCGGGATTGCAAAGATGGCGAAATCATTATGTGCAAATTTCAGTATAGGTTTCTTTTCTTTATAGACAGAAAAATCGAAAGATACAGACTTCAGGTCAATGTTACGGGCAGTCTCCATGACTGCCTTTCTCGTTGCGCCTGTCGGGCTGAAATAGACAAGCTTTAATTCATTCATTTTCATAAAACAAAAACTCCTTTGTATGTATTTGATCTTCCGGAAGAGAGACAGACGTCTGACAGCGGAAGTCATGATCCGATATCAACTATGATAGCATACAATGTGAAAAAATGCACGGTATTCGGAAAAAGGATATTGTATCATTTGTATCATGTGATATAATACAAAAAGAGGTGATATGCATGATACTTAAGATTGATATGGCGGGAAATATTCCCATTTATGTCCAGCTTAGGAATGAGATTATCAAGGGGATTGGAAGAGGAGAACTGGCGGCGGGTGAAAATCTGCCCACAGTGCGACAGCTTGCTTCGGAACTGGGGGTCAATACAATGACAGTGAGCAAAGCTTATCAGCTCCTGAAAGCGGAGGGCTTTATCGAGACAGACCGGAGAAAAGGCGCTGTTGTGAGCAGTATACCGGATGGGGGGAATGCGGGAGGTGCCGCGGCAGAGAGATATATTGACAGGTTTGGCGACGAGCTTGAGTTATTGAGCGCCGAGGCGAAACTGCGGGGATTGAAACGGGAAGATTTCCTGAAGTTGTGCGAGAATGCATTTGCGGAGATGGGGGTGTAAGCGATGTTCATGTTTTGCGTATTTGCAGTGACAGATCTTGTGATCATCGGTATTTTTTATGCGGTCTACGGAACGAAACGGAAGTATTCAGAAGGGATGCTCCTCGGAGTGCATCTGCCGCAGAGCGCGGCGGACAGCGCGGAAGTTAAAGCTTTTATGGCGCGTTACGGCAGGAATACGAAGATATTTTATGTAGCAAACACGTTGATCAGTACTGCCGTCTGCGGATTCTGCTTCTGGTATTTCTCTGTGTTTATTATCGTATGGTCCGTGTGGCTGCTGGAATTCTGTATCGGAGCAATGGTGCTTTTGTACGGATCCCATCGGAAGCTGTACGATATGAAAGTTGAGAAAGGGTGGGTCGGGAGCAGCGGCAGCCGGATCATGGCAGTGGATACGAAAGCGGCGGCGCAGTCCGGCAGAATGGGGGTGTCCGCCCTCTGGCACCTGCTTTTCTGCGCGCTGATCCTGATGCCGTGTATCGATGCAGATATCAGGCATTTTCTGGCAACGTCTGATGACGGCCGGATCTTTCCGGTTACAGGGATTCTTGTCAGTTTTACATTTGGCATCCTGCATACTGCGGTATTAAGGATGCGCAATAAGGTATACAGCGAGGATTCGGACCTGAATGTGGAGATCAACCGGATGCAGAAAAATGTATGGTCCTGGGCATTAGTCGGAAGCAGTCTGTTTAATGCGGCGGCGTATCTCGTTGTCGTGTCCGGTATTGATGCGGACGGGGAAATCAGTGCAGGGATGCTTGCGATCTACTGCATTATGGAAACCATACCGGGAATCTTTATGATCGGCGGATTCTTCTATATGCGAAGCAGAAAAGAAAAACTGCTCCGGAAAAATGAAAGACCGCTGTATATTGACGACGACGTGTACTGGAAGAACGGCTGGTACAGCAATCCTAATGACAGGCGTCTGATGGTCCAGGACTGGGCATGTTCGTGGAACTACACGACAAATATGGCAAGGCCTGCAGGAAAGATTTTTCTGTTTCTGGCTGTTGTATTCGTGGCAGTATGTCTGGTATGGGGATGCGTCGAGATGTGGAAGATCGATTTCGCTCCGATCGGGGTGAACCTGACAGGTACACAGGTAGAGATCACATCGGGATATTCGGATTACGAGATAGACTATGACGACATTACGGGCGTAGAACTGCTGGACGGGCTGCCGGATGATGATTACCGGAGAGTTAACGGCGGGGAAGACCGGCATAAGATGATGGGCAGATTCAAAGGAAAAAATACGGGAAAGTGCAGGATGTATCTGTATGTCGGTTATACGCCCGTTCTGGAGATCATGACAGAGGATGGTCCTGTGTATGTGAACAACAAAGACGGGGAGAAAACAGAGGAGTGGATGCGTGAAATA